>CAYPVF010000040.1:1132-12628 GCA_964414105.1 uncultured Eubacteriales bacterium | reverse complement strand
AAATTCCCGCTTCGAGGGTCCCCGTGTTCAGACCCGGTAGGGGTTTCAAAACTTCCGTAAGCGGCGATATTTAGGTAAAAAAAGGGGCGGTGGCAGTGCGGCTTGATAAATTCTTGAAAGTGAGCCGGGTTATAAAACGTAGAACGCTGGCACAAGAAGTTTGTAACGGCGGGCACGTAAAAAAGAATGGCCGCACTGCAAAGCCATCCACGCCGATTCAAGTTGGAGATATACTGGAGCTCACCTTAGGTTCGAAAGTCACCGTTTTGCAGGTATTAAGGTTATTAGAGACCGCAAATAAGAAAACCGCCGGAGAAATGTTTTCCTTGGTATCCGGCGGTTTTGTGGAAGAGTGAGAATTGTTGCCCTTTTACGCCTTTATCAGTTTGTGGCCTGTGTTACCATCATGTACCTGATTTCCCCCGGCTTAACGAGACCAAGTTTATCCCTGGCCATTTTCTCAACGTATTCGTCGCTTCGCAAAAGTTCTATCTGATTTTCCAAGGCCTCGTTCATTGATGTGTAACGTTTTATCTCGCTTTCAAGTTCGGCGAAATCGTTGCACATTCGGCTTACGCCGGCTTGCCGGATGATAAGCGAGGCCGAAAGGGCCAGAATCACGAATACGGTGGCCATGACAGGCATTGATGACCTTTTTTTATCCGACTTGTAGTCGGGTCCGTTGATATGGTCTCCGTTCATTGCGTCAAAATTCTTAGGTCTTTTACTCAAGTTGGTTCCTCCTCAGGCTCGGGCTCGTCGAAGAGATTTAGCGGGTCACCGGAAATCACTATAACTACTTGGTAACCTTTATTCTTCGCCCTATTGTATAAAGTGGCCACAGTAGCTTCACTGATTTTTAGCCTGGCGGCAATATCGTGAGCGGTATAACCAGTCTCTTTTAAGACGACCACTTGTCTTTCACGGAAGCTGAGCCGTTCGGCTCCGCGAATTTCAATTTGCACAGTTTATCCCCCGGTTATGTTAACTAGTCCCCAGGTTATCCACAAATTATGCACAGATTGTGGACAAATTTCGTACAAGGTCAATTCTACGCTAATAACATGAATCCTGCTAGGGTAAAAAAGATATTTCTTCAGGTGGGTTCAATCGTGTGGTCGTCGGGGGGATTCGGTATAAGCCAGTCTTTTGCCTTGGTCCATGCTTTCATTACGCCCTTGAAAGTGGGCGTGATTACCCTCTTTTCGCACCACTCCAGTCCCTTTCCAAGAAGACGGAACTGGTTGTAGGCGGCTTGGTATACAGTTTGGCCTATAAGCCAGTGGGTTACCACAAACCCCAATGACATGGATATAAGCACATAGGCGCGCAGTTCCCCTCTGTTTACCAACAAAAGCATTACAGTGGAGATGCTCAACGCAGTGAAGGAGAATAAGACATCAAGTAAATGCAGGCTTGATTTGCGCGGGTGGAAAACACCCCTAAAAGCAGTGTAAACATGAAAAAGGACACATACCCCAGTGCCGGTCAAAAAAAGCACAGAAAGGCGCCATACTTGGATTTCGACATTGGCGCCCATCTTACCTGAAAAGACGCTGCAAGAATCCTTTGTCTTTTGGCCTGGATCTGCTGTCCATACCAGAATATTCCATGGCCAAAAACATGCCCTCGATTACCATATACCCTTTATCAAGATCAAGGCTGGTTATGTGAAACTCCGCGCCCGTGAGATTTAATAACCCAAGGTCCGTTTCCACCACAACTTCCCTTTCATCGAAGCTTTCTACGTGAACAACGCCTTGTAGGCGGATTTGTTCTCTTTGAAAAACCTCTACCCTATGGATCTTTTCAGTTGCATGGATTTCGTCCAAGTCCTTCCGCCCCCTTAAAAAAGCACGATCTCCCGGAAACTTGTTCACCAAGATATGGTTATTGCGGTCCTTATAAGATATGCTCGATGTTTTGTGGATTTTAAGTATCCTTGACACCCAAATTTCGCATAACCTATAATGGCTTTGCCAAGCAAAGAAACAAGGCGCAGGGGGAATGTCGGAGGTATGGCGCTCGAGGTCGGAGCGGTCGTTGAAGGCGTAGTGACCGGGGTGACTAATTTCGGTGCTTTCGTAAGTCTTTCTGACGGTAAGACCGGGTTGGTTCACATTTCGGAAATAGCAGACGCTTATGTGAAAGACATCAACGAATACGTTAAAAAAACAGACAAGGTTAAGGTCAAGGTTCTATCCGTTGACCCGTCGGGGAAAATAGGCCTGAGCATGAAACAGGCTAACCCGAGCTATCGTCCCAGAAGTGCGGGCGATTATCGCCGTTCAAGGGTGAACTTCGAGGATAGGTTGGCGCGTTTCATGAAGGAAAGCGATGAGCGCTTGGCCGATCTCAAGAAGAACACTGATTCCAAGCGCGGCGGGCGTGGGTCTCGCAGGGATATGTAAAGAAGTTTCCGCTTAAGATCACGGGGAGCTTCTGTCCAAAAACCTCCAGCGGGTGTGACCCGCTGGTTCGTTTTTTGGGTGTTTGTATGAGTGGAATTTGTGTTATTATAAACTACAACCACGCTTCTGGAGTTGTGCCGGGATGTTGGAATCGGCAGACAATGGGGACTTAAAATCCCTTGGGCCGTAAGGCCCGTGCGGGTTCAAATCCCGCTCCCGGCACCAACCAAAGACTTATTTAACCACCCAAAGTTCTTGAAAGCAGCAAATTAATCAACACTCCGGCCACTGCTCCGATTGTACCGCTATGGTTCAGCGCCATTTCGCACGAATTGGGGATAAGCTCGTCAAAAGTGATAAATAACATGGCTCCGGCAGCAAAAGCTATGGAGGCTGCCAAGAACAACGGAGACACGCCGCCTAAAATGGCGCCTATTATCCCGCCAATTAAGGTAGGGGCGCCGGCTTGGCTTGCGATCAAGATAATGCCTGCGCGGCTCTTTCCCAGCGCCTTCAAAGGGCCTGCAATTGCTATGCCTTCGGGAATGTTGTGCAACATGATGACTAAAGCGATTTGCACCCCTATGTGGCTGCCTGAGGCCAAACCCGCACCCACCGCAAGGCCTTCGGGGATATTATGTAGGGCAATCCCTATAAAAACGACGCACGCTGTTTTTACCAGTTTGGATGGCGATCGACTGTCGCTTTCACCGGTTAGAAAATGCATGTGTGGGACAACAAAATCAATGGCCATAGTGGCAGCGCAGCCTAGAACAAAACCCGCCAAAGTAATGAAGGTGCCGCCGAGTTCAAAAGCCTCCGGGATAAGATCAAACGCGACGACAGATAGCATAACGCCACCCGCAAACCCCAAAAGAACCGACAGCATACGCTTTGATGGGGTCCCCAAGCATGCCACGATTACACCGCCCAGACCAGTCCCGGCAATTCCCACAATGCTTACGACGAAAATAGCTTTGATAAGCCCCACAGGGATTCACCTCTTGCATCTCAGACTTCAAGTTTGTTAGCCAAACCTAACTATAGTGCAATCATACACCAAATATAAACAAGCTGTTAATGATATCATCAAAAAGAAACACGGACTTTTTGGGGGTGGGTTGATGCTGTCAGCGTCTGTAGAAGATTATCTCGAGGCGATCCTGACCCTTACCGAAAACGGACAATCTGTAAGAGTAACCGATGTGGCCCATAGGTTAGGCGTGGCAAAGTCTAGTGTTACTGAGGCGGTGGGGCTTCTACGATCAAGAGGCTTTGTAACACAAGAAAGGTATGGACGTATTTTCTTAACGGAAGAAGGGCTTGTGGAATCAGCCCGGGTGAGGCGGCGTCACATCGTGCTGCGAACTTTTTTGCGGGATGTGCTCGGCGTTGAAGAAGAACAAGCTGAAATAGACGCCTGTCAAATCGAACATGTGGTTAGTGCCGAAACCATGAACAAGATGGTAGCTTTCTTAGAGCAAAACCAGATGCTAGAGGGGCATAAGGAAACCTAGACATTGTGTGTCTACCAAAACTGTTAGCAAGTAAGAAGGAGTTTGAATAAGGTGGTTCAAACGTTCACACTAAGCGCTGAAAAGCGTTCTGAAATGACTGGAATGATTAAGGGCTATTTCCTGTCTGAGCGCGACCAAGAGCTAGGCGATTTGGCGGCCGGGTTAATTCTAGATTTCTTTATGCAGAAGCTGGCTCCTGAATTTTACAATCAAGGAGTTTACGACGCCTACAGGTACACTGTTCGCCTTGTTGAGGACGTTCTGAGTTTGCAGAAGTTTTGAAGTCGGGTTTAGTCATTGAAGGATGATAAACATGTCCGATCTAAATGCGGGAAAAGGCAAACGATTGGTGACTAGGGTCCAGGTAAGTGAAGATGAACTGTGGAGGCATTATGGAGATTCTTCGTTGGAATGGGAAACAAAATGTGCCAGGTGCAGGCTACACGTGGAGAAGAATGCACAACCTGGTCCGGAGGCCTTAAGTTGTTGGAAAGTCGAAGTTTGGTTTTCGGGATCTTTTTATAGTAACTGTAAAGCCCGGATGGACATGGACCAGCTAGCTGAGGAATTGATTAGAAGAACCCTGACCGTGGCGAAAGTATCCAAGATGGATATGCCTGTTGAAAGGACAGGGCTCCCCAATCATGGGTATCCCGACAAAGCCTTTGACCGGCTTCTCATGGCCTACGCCCAAAGCCCGTCTGAACGTGATGTTATTCGGTTGATACTGTGCGAAATTCTGGGGGCTGAAAGTGACGACGCAGCCCAAATCCCAGCCCGTCGAGGGTGTTGGGCCTATGATCATATTTTGGGGCCGTGGATTACTTGGGCTCCCTATCACTAACATCGGCATTTTTCCAAGGTCCTGTGTTCTGTTGGAGCCAAGCGATCCCTTCCCTAACCGCGGCCGGGTCGCCAGTGCGGTGTGGCGCATGTTCGAAAACTGCATATATATCTTTTTTAGTGCTGTCTAGGCAGCCGAGCATCTCTTTTATTGGGACATTGCCGTGTGCGGATACAGGTGTCCAGTAGTAACGGGTTCCGCCTTTCCACACATGGTGAAGATGTACTACCGAGCACCAGGGCGCCAAATGCGATACGAGCTTCTTGCATAGGCATCGGTCATGTTGTAACGCCAAATAGATGTCGCCAAATTCCAGGCAAAATGAAAGGCTCCATTGGCCCAGTTCTTCTTTGGAAATGGCCCATAAAACCAGGAATGAAGTGGAACTGAGTTTTGGTCCAAGTTTGGGATTACACACAATTTTGACCCCGTATCGTTGTTCCAAATCTTTGATTCGGACTACCGCATTCCGAATTCGATCCAAACCAAAATGGCGGCCCTTGGAGTCCCACAGATACGGAAAACGGGCTAGCACATAGGCAAATCTATTTCCTTCGGCTATCCTCAGATTGCGTTCGAGCTCATCCCAAGGGGTTTCGCTTTCCCATAACAGGCCCTTTGCGTCGTCGGTTCGAAACAAAGGGGTTTTCAAGCCCACGACAAGACCGTTTATACGGGCCATATCCGCAAGATAATTGAGATCGTCAACGCTTGCCAGATTGCTTACTTCTATGGCTTGCGCGCGCCATTGGAACATTTCGGACAGACGCTTGCTATCTGACCCTACATTCGAGCTCGAAAACGAAAAGATGAAAGCCATGGTCTCCCTCCTTCAGACGTTTAAAAGGCACATAAATTTTACTTCGTCAAAATCGGCAGAAAATTTAGAGTCGTCGTTCAGCAACACCACCGCATGCAAAATGGTCACCAAGAGGGATTCGCAATCGTTTCCTAATTTCCCTTTAATTGGGACAATAATTTGCACTAACTGACATCAAGTCCGTCTTTGATGGGCTTACGGGTGGGAGTTGTGCTGAAAAAAGGGGCTTTCTGGCGGGAAAAAGTATAACGGCTTGAAAATTCGCAGTCTCCTTAAGGTAGATAAATGTTTCGGATGGAATTTTGAGATCGGGTGACAGAATAGTAATAAGGTCCTAGACGCCCGCGGATTTGTGCCTTTGGGATCTAGCTGGTGGGCCATACAGGACTCGAACCTGTAACCCCCCGATTAAGAGTTGTAGGAAGGCGGTTTTGTACGCTGGGGCGATACTAATCATATCGCCCCTATACTGCGGTTTAGTGGTAATGCGTTCGTGTTGGTGGGTATTGATTCTATTCCAAATGGCGACAAAATGGCGACGGTTTTTGGGCTGCAAATAAAGAGTGGAAATAACGATTCGCAAGCAAATATTGGGTAGACATAATAGTGCAGAAATAAGGAAAAGTCAAGCCTAGGTTGGGCCACTTTAATAATTGAGTAGGGTTGAATATCTTGGCCCTCATTAACATAAATTACTTATATTACGATATTATCGAAAGGAGTCCAGACTTTGGATGGCGAAAGTAGGCATACGTTTCAAAATGGAAGGGTGTACGTCATGAGCATTACGATTACTTTTGCCTGCAACAATACCGAAATCGCACGGTTTAGTGATTCTAAAGAAGTTTTGATTAAAAAAACTCCCAAACCACATTATGAGTTTGTTGAAGAAACCGCTGCAAGCAAACCCCTTATCATTTTCGCTCCCAACTTGTTGAGGGAAACTTCTACTGAAGGGTAATCCATTTCCCGTGATATTCGATTATATATCTTGGTTCTGGCGCCACCTGCGCAATGGCCTGGTTTATTTGTTGCTGAATCATTGGCATTAGGGCCTTGGCCAAATCTTCGGTATTAACTTGTCCTAGTTGTTCTGTTCGGGGAACATTCAAATTAAGGTTGAAGTTCACGTTTGGGGGCAGTGTTCTAGTCTGTCGCATTGCAGAGCGCCCCATGAAAGCATGCGACATATGGTTACTCTCTACGAAGGCTATAGGAATGTCTTCTTTCACATATTCAGCGTGCCCACCGATGTAATTGCTTGGGTGTTTTGGGTGGTCAAGCCACATCGCGTCGCAGTAATTTTGGTAGAGTTCCCAGGTGAGCAGATTTGCGTCTTTTCCCAAAGCCTCAACGTCTAATCCTATTTCCTTTGCTTCAGCCCTTCTCACCGCATGCCCATGGACGTAGCATTTCTCAGTAAGTGCGTCTACAATTCTTGCTATCCTGTCAGTATCCATTGGTGGTTTGTGGAGTCCAAGAAGCTTGCTGGTAACGACTTGGGCGTGTGAGTAGACTCTTTCTAATCTGCCGAGTACCGGAGGAGCAAGGGATTGCGTCAAGTTGCTAGCTAGTTGGGCCAAAGCAGTCTGGTCAGAAAGGCCAACCCGATTCTTCAAGAATCTTAAAAAGGCTGCAATATCCTCAACACCTATTTCCGGAAGCATCGGATGGTCGTTTCCCGAACGAGTATCCCCTGTTAATCGCATAGAAGGATCTACAGGTCCCAATTCGCCCATTTCGTGCATTAAGATTTTGTCTGCAGCCATAGCTATCATGGTTGTTGCACTGTGAGCCTTATACGGTATGATCACTGTGAACCTTGCACACATATCACGAATCAAGGTTGCTATTTTCCACGGAGTTTCCGTGGCCCCGCCCCGTGCATAAAGGTAGAGCGCGATGTCCGGTCTTTTTTCATGAGGTGTGCTGTTAATAGCGCTCAGATGCTTGTATAAGATAGGGACCACATCGTCGGCAATATTGGCTTGTCCCAGTGGCCCATCTCCACAAATGTAGGTGATGATTTTACAGGACAGCTCCGATTCCAACCTTTGGATAAGTTCCAATCTCCTGAGCCCTGGATCAACAGTCTCTCGCCGCTGTATGCCCACCATTTGACTTCCCCCTCTTTTGTCTCTTGGGTTACCATGGCCGTTTTGTTGTCATCAGAAGCAATTCTTTGTGGTAACTAGGTTCTTTCCGTCTTCAAGCTCCGTATCCTTCTCGTCCTTTGTCTCCCTCTCATACCTGGCCTTGGTACGCAACAATGTTTCGGTGTTGAACCATGGGCAGATAATCCCGCTTTAGCAGTCCCTATGGTTTAGAGCGCTTGTCCTTAACCACTCAAGATTGCTGCTGATAAGGAGTTCCCACTTGCGAGCCAGGTGAGTGTTTTGCATTGGCACCAAAATCACATCAAAGCCCCTTGCTCTTGCCATGGATATGATCTCGTCTGATTCATCATAGGTAGCTAAGAACGGTGAGCCCATCTTCGCCATAAGGTCAAACAACCTGCCGTGATCTACGTCCCAATGGGTGTATAGGCGCCGCCCTGCTCTCTTGCCGGCAAAGGTATAGGGAGGGTCAAGTAGAAAGCAAACATTCGGGCTACTCAGATGTTCTTCTATAACAGCAAAGCCATCGCCCTCAATAAAATCGAGCCGAGGCGATATTTGCCCTATGATCCGGACTCTACTAGCTAGTGTTTCCGGATACCATCGTGAAAGTATGCCCTTGCCGTCTTCCCCATACTTGAGTCGGCTAGAGCCTTTTGCAAGTATGCCACCGTGATTGATTCGGTTCCGAACAAGCGTCTGAAAGGCTCTCTGCTTGTCGCTTGGGTTGGACAGGGTTAGCAGGCAGTCAACGTTCTCCGAAGTCATGCCAAAAGCAAGGATTTTATCAGCAAAACATTTTGCGTTCCCGCCCACGATTTGTTTCCACACGGATGCAACGTCGGGGTCGATTTCAACCATGACAGCTCTGTCTGCCCAGTTTTCATATGCGGCAGTCAAGCTTAAGATTCCTCCACCAGCAAAGGGTTCGACAAATGCGGTTGGCCGAAACCCAAGACTATGTACCCAGTTTCTAACATATGGCACAAGCCACGTCTTTCCCCCCGGGTACCGAAAAGGACTCAACTGTCTAACAGATGCTACGTTGATGGGCTTTGGGTCAGTAGACATGTTGCTTCGCTGCATTTGAGTGTCAGGTAGTGCCAACTGAATCTTCACCTCGAAGTGTTCTCTTACTACCAAATCAGAGTGTCCTGGGGTAATTTTATCTCAGGGCTGTCCGCTTCGCTTTCCAATATGCCGTCCAGTCGATTCTGCAATTTCTCAACAAATAGATCGATGTTTCCTATCCTCGGGTTCATGATCGTATCGAGAGACTTTTGAAAGCGACAAGGCACAGTCCTCACCTTCTTCAGCGAAAATCCTGGCCCATCAGGGCTAGGCAGTAAGCCATACAGCAACCAGACGATCTCGCCCTCGGCAAAAGGCGCCTCCTCCATTGCTGGAAGGCTCCCAAAGAAGTCCTCGTGAAGTGCTACAATCATCTTCTTGCCCCATGCGTTTAAGATAGAACCTTTGTAAATGAGTTGGGGGAGTAGCCGCTTTCTTGAACTTGACAGATAGTCTGCTCTCGGTCGCAACTCCTGCGAACTCCAGTCCATATTGTACTGTTTCTTAGGGTCTTCCATGTAGTGAGCAAATGGTCTTCTGAGGTTTCCGCTTATGTAGACAGACTGTACTTCCATAGCCCCAAAATCGGTTATTCTGCCGGCATGGTCATATGATACGAGAACGTAGTCTAAATTGCCTGCTGAGGCACCTTTTGCATCAGTTATTGTGACCTCTTGCATAGTTGTCCACATACTTCCGGGCGGGAAAAGCACCGAAGCAGCGTCGCTCGTTATCACCCAATCTTGCCGAAAACGAACAGGGCAGACTATAGCAGGACGTCCGCTATCCGAAATAGTGCATACACCTAGGGGATCTTGGGCTTTATCCTTCGTGCAATTGGGCACTTTGTTGTTAAAAGGACACAGGCGGTCCTTTCGGTAGTGGACAGCCTTGTCGGAGAAATCTCCGGTAGCAAACCCGAACACTTCTAACAGTGGGTTTTTGTCAGCCAATGCGCGCTCTCCTTCTTTCTATTTCTCCTCTTTTATCTCCCTCTTCTCGTACCTACTTTTCGCGTCCATCCACGTCTCGACGATGACCATCAATTCTTCTTTGGAGAGATCCTGCATCTTCAGCCCCCGGGCCAAGCGCAAATAAGGCCAGCCGTGTTTACTTTCCTCCTCCACGAAGCGTTGCATGTCGGGGGGAAGCTTGGACAGCCAGGCTGGGAGGACAGGGGAGGGTTTGCCATCTGAAGGAGGGCGCGGATCGTCGGATTTCCCGATTAGATAGTCGGTCGTGACTCCAAAATAACTAGCAAGCCTATTAACAACCTCAAATTCGGGTTCTCTCTGTTTACTGGGGGCTTCATATCCGCCAATAGTTGAACGTGCGACACCCACTTCGAGCGCTAATGTCTCTTGCGTGAGGCCGCGTTCTTCACGTAGTGTTTTAAGCCTTTCGGCAAAACTAGCCAAACTTACTCACCTACAATTAATTTATCAGTATTGTTCCGAACTGGCACGTTCCTTTTAGGAAAAATATTTTTCAGAAAGGGTTGCATTTGTTCCCATAGGGAACTATAATGAAAACAAGAATTGTTCCTTTACGGAAGCGAGCGATGACAATGACACGGCAAAACTTGCGAGACCGAAGAGAAGAGTTAGGTATCTCACAGGAAGAGATGGCCGACATGCTTGGGGTCGACAGATCGACTTATGTTCGGTACGAAACTGGTTTACGCACACCACCTTTGCAGGTCGCAATTCGGATTGCAGAGATATTGAAATCAGATATCCCTTCTCTTTTTGCGCCGGATGTTCCGATCCAGCCCAAGGGGGTCACCAACGATGCCTAACCTCAACGACCCCATTCCAACCGAAGACACATCACCCATCATGAACGTGCCGCAGGTCTGTGCCTACCTGGGAGTAGGTCGCGACATGATCTATGCCCTCGCCGCGACAAACAAGATTCCGCACTTCCACGTGGGTAGGCACCTACGGTTCCATCGGGACGACATCGACGCCTGGGCCCGTGGCCATGAGCACCGTAGAGCTGATCTTTATGGCGGGCGGGCGCCCAAGCTACTCAAGAGAGTTCGCTAGGAAACCCGACTTTTGGTCTTTGACAACAGCATATCGAGGCAACAAACCAAAACCAACAAGGGAGGAGGCGTAAACCGTGTGTGTAGGTGCGGTTATTAGGCAAAAGCGTGAAGAATCAAATTTGACCCAAAAGGAACTTGGCCGCAAAGTTGGGGTTTCAGAATCCACACTGCGAATGTACGAGCTTGGCGCCAAGAGAGTACCACATGATTTGGTTTCCGCAACGGCAACAGTGTTGAAATCCCCAGAAATCTGTTACGCAAAATGCCAAGAGTGCCCAGTGAATTGGTTGAGTATCTGTACTCTAGCCGGCGACAAACACCCTTCCACAGAAATTTTGAAGATTTTTCAGGAAACCCGGGAGGCCATGGAAGCTGTTAAAGCCTTAGCCCAAGGGGTGGGTAGTAATACTCAACGCCCCGCGGTGGAAAGAGCTTGCGACCAGGTGCTAGACCTTGTGCCCCTGGCCGCCGCGGCGGTTAGTAGTTGGTGCAGGGCCTACGGGCTCGACATGAGGGAAGTGCAGCGAAGGCATCGGGAAAAACTTGAAACTAGAGGCTACTTAAGAAAGGGGATAGCAGCATGAAATCGGCTCTAACGTCGGAGGCAGTTAAACGTGAGAGGGGTAAAAGCATGAAACCTGACAATGTGTTTGCCACCATCAAAAT
>CAYPVF010000040.1:0-1122 GCA_964414105.1 uncultured Eubacteriales bacterium | reverse complement strand
GCCTTTTAAGCACAATCCAAGACTCCATTACCCGACTTCAAAGCCTGGATTTGGCAATCCAGTTAGATGTGCCGAAAACGTCCGAGGTGTCACAAGATGATAAGCCGTCAGCGTAAGCGTCGCTTAACTTCTTTGGCCATGTGCTCAAGACCGGCTTGCTTGTACATGGATTCCCAAGAGTCAAACTTCGTGGCCTTCGCGACGTGTTCATCAAAAACTTCATCAGGGATAGCCTCAAAATCTTCTTTGGAATTGACCTCAAAGCCGCCCGCTTTGAAAAAGTCTTCCAGGGAAGCGAACTGCGTGTTTTGTTGCATGAACGTCGGGTTAAATAACTCGCCAAACGACACTTCCATGCTTCGCAGATCGTCCAGTTTTTTGCGGACCTTGTCAAATCCGCTGAAATCAACTTTCACCTTTAACACAACATTGCCCTCCTCTCCCGTTGGATTGCTTTTACCCCCTGACGGAATGGTTCGACGGGAGAGAACAATTTCCTAGAATGACCGGCTATCAGAACAAAAAGGAGGCATTCAAAATGAAATCACTTAGTTATCAGGGCACAGCCCGCGGATGGAAAGAGTACGGCCGCAAGGAACTGCTTCGGGCGGCTTTCATGGGGCAGAGCATATCAAGGCACTCAGCACGGATTCAACGGAACCTAGATCGTGCGGCTACACAGGACATGATCGCCAGGATGATGACAAAGGCAAGGAAAGGCGGGATAGCATGAATCCGAAAACGTTGGCCCCCGGATGTGAGCAGTACGAAAAATACATCTCTTCAATTCGTCGCAAACCCCTTATGCAATATGACTACCGGGATGTGGATGGGCAACTTTTCTCGTGCGTACGTCCCACTCTTGAACAGTGTATCGCCAAAAGGGACGAGTGGCTGGCAGGGAAAAGGAAGGGGTTAGCATGATGACTTTACAGGAAGAACAAAGAGCGCCCGTTTGCGAGCGCCCCACCAGAATCAATGATACCACCAACAGAACACTTGACGCAATCAAAGCAGGGCTATATTCCGCGGGCATCGACCATGACTGTTTGGACTTTGTGGCCGGGTACGTGATGCAGGCTTTGACAGAGCTTGAAAAGGAGGGTGTTTAGATGGCAATAC
>CAYPVF010000039.1:0-14782 GCA_964414105.1 uncultured Eubacteriales bacterium | reverse complement strand
TAGCCCCCAGGTGGTATTGAAGGCGGCGGAAGACTGGGGAAAAGCTTTTGGTTTGGCTTATCAAATTTTCGACGACATCGATGACCTAAAACAAGGCGGGAAAGAGCTTAATAAAGATACGTTGGTAAAGGAATCGTCTTTGGAAGAGGCAGCCCAGTTCGCAAAAGACGCGCTACAAGAAAGCCTTAAAGCCCTTGGGCCGCTTCAGGGAATGGACGGTTTTATGAAAGGTTTATCGTTGAAATACATGAGAGATGTTTTTGGGGGCGACAGTTAAAGGATGGATCCAACTCTTCCCGATATAAAATCCCCCCAAGACGTTCGATCGCTATCGCCGGTTGAAATGAAACAATTGGCCCAACAATTAAGGCGCCGTATAGTGGAAACTGTTTCAAAAAACGGCGGACACCTTGCGTCTTCCTTGGGCGCCGTTGAGCTTACTTTGGCTTTGCATACTTCTTTTGATACCCCCAAAGATAAACTGGTTTGGGACGTTGGTCATCAAGCCTACGCCCATAAACTCGTTACCGGCAGGTACAAACAATTCCACACTTTAAGAAAAATGGGCGGCATTTCGGGTTATCCCAAAAGGCAGGAAAGCGTCTATGACGTTTACGACACAGGTCACGCGGCCGGTTCAATTTCCTATGCTTTAGGTTTGGCTAAATCCAGGGATTTGTCAGGTGATGACTATAACGTGGTCGCGGTTATAGGCGACGGGTCCCTTACGTCGGGAATAGCCTACGAGGCGTTGAACAACGCCGGTGAGCTTCGCACCAAAATCGTGATTGTTTTAAACGACAATTCCATGTCCATCTCGGAAAGCGTGGGGGGCATAAGTTATTATCTTACTGCCTTAAGGTTGGCCCCGCTTTACAGAAGCACCAAAGAAAGGTTCCAACATGTCCTTGATAGCGTGCCCAATATAGGCGCCAGGACGTCTTCCATTCTTAAAAGGTTTAAAAGTGGCGTTAAACAATTTTTGATGCCTGAATCTTGGTTCGAATCGCTTGGCCTCAGATACTATGGGCCCATAGACGGCCACGATATAGAGGGCTTGCAGAGGGTATTTGACGAGTGCAAAACACTGAAAGAGCCTGTGTTGGTTCATGTGGTAACAAAGAAGGGCAAAGGTTATGCTCCGGCTGAGGCCGAGCCGGAAAAATTCCACGGCCCAGGGCCGTTTGACCCTAAGACCGGGGAGATATACGAAAAGATAGGCCCGCCTTCCTGGAACAAAGTATTCGGAAATATCATGTGCCGCGCTGCCGAAACCGAAAAAAACGTAGTTGCCATAACCGCGGCAATGTCCGATGGAACCGGTTTGGGCGAGTTTAAAAATTTGTATCCCCACAAGTTTTTTGACGTGGGGATTGCTGAAAGCCACGCCGTAACCTTCGCGGCGGGATTGGCGCAAGGCGGCCACATCCCTGTGGTGGCGATCTATTCAACGTTCTTGCAGAGGGCATACGATCAGATTGTACAAGACGTTTGTCTGCAGGGTCTCAAGGTTATCTTTGCGGTTGATCGTGCAGGGATAGTGGGAGAAGACGGAGAAACCCATCACGGTGAATTTGATTTAAGCTATTTGAAACCCATCCCCGGCCTGACTGTTATGGCGCCAAAAGATGAGGAAGAGTTCGTGAATATGTTTTTTACGGCACTTAAGCTCGATGGGCCAAGCGCCATCAGATATCCCAGGGGAAGGGCGCCGGGGGTTTCCTACGTTGACGCCCTGAAAACCCCCCAAATACTGGATGTTGGAAAAGCTCAGGTAATCTCTTCCGGCCGTGATGTAAACCTCATAGCCATGGGAAGCATGGTATACCCGGCTTTGGCCGCGTCAAAAATGTTGGAGGAAAAAGGCATATCTTGCGGAGTGGTTAACGCGCGGTATGCTTCGCCTTTCGATGCGGAGACCATCAAGAACGCAGTCGGGGAAAAACCAATCGTAGTCGTGGAAGAAAACGTGGCCCAAGGCGGTTTGGGCGATAGTGTGCTTGAAGCCATGCAAAGGGGTGTTCTAAAGATAAGTATCCCAAAAGAGTTTGTGCCCCACGGGACGCAGGAACAAATTCGGGAATCGTTGGGGCTTGACGCGGCTTCCATAGCAAAGCAAGTAGAATCGTTTGTGGGGATTAACAGATGATAGGTGTTTTCCCCAATGCCACTAAGCCGGGAGCCTTGGATTTTTCTTTGGATGTTTTAAATTGGCTTGATTCCCGAGGGCACAAAGGTTACGTGTTACCGTGCGTAGCGGGGCTTTTGGGAAGAAAGCAAAATGTATTGGCTTTGTCTGAATGGTCTGGGGAAATGAGATTTGTGGTGGTTCTGGGCGGCGACGGGACTTTGTTGTCTGCCGCCAGGGCATTTTGTCCTAATGGTATCCCTTTGTTAGGGGTGAATTTCGGACATTTCGGGTTTTTAACAGAGCTTGACGCGGAAGAACTTTTTGAATCTCTGCCTGATTTTTTACAAGGCCGGTACAAAAAGGATGAGAGGATAACTATTGAGGCCGAGGTGACCCGGAACGGCCAGTGCGTATACCGGAAAATCGCGGTGAACGAGGCTGCTGTCATGAAAGGTCCCTACGGACGTATGACGGCTTTGACCTTATCCGTATCGGGCACTGAAGTTGACACGTATTTTGCCGACGGTGTCATTGTTTCAACGCCTACGGGTTCCACCGCCTACTCGCTTTCCGCAGGCGGCCCTATTGTGGCGCCCCAAGTTGAAGCTTTAACTATAACACCTGTTTGTGCCCACACTTTGTATTCAAGATCTATGGTCGTGTCTTCTGACGAAGTTTGCCGTCTATCTGTATACGACCCTCAAGGTTCTACTGTTTTATCTATAGACGGGCAGGAGTATTTCGCCCTTTTACAAGGGGATACAGTTGAGCTTAAAGTTTCGCCGCTTAAGGTATCGCTTTTGCGGCGTCCCAATTGGTCCTTTTACGAAGTTTTGCGAAAGAAGATGAAAGAAGGGGCTTATAGGCTGCCCCGTTGAATTCTTGTTTTAGCACTTCCCCACCGGGAGGAGATCTTTGTGAAGTCCAAAAGACAAATGAAGATAATAGAGTTGGTTTCCCAAAACGTTATTACAAGCCAAGAGGGGCTTTGTGAAGCGCTTGCGGAAGAGGGTATAAAAGTCACTCAAGCCACTATTTCCAGAGATGTAAAAGAGCTTCGTCTGGTAAGGGTGCCTTCGGGGGATGGAAGGTCCAAATATGCTCTTATGCCCGGAGAGCCTAAGTCGGTTTACCAAGATAGGTTCAGAAGGCTTTTTAGCGATTGTTGCCTGCATATCAACAAATCAGGCAATATCGTCCTGGTAAAAACCTTATCCGGCGCGGCATCGGCAGTTGGCGAGGCTATAGATGGGCTCAAATTGCCGGGAATCCTGGGCACCGTGGCAGGGGATGACGCAGTTCTTGTGGTGGTTACGGACACGGCCTCTCCAAGCGAGGTGCTTAAGAACTTGAAACAAATGGCAGGTTTGTGAGGCAGACTATGCTGTTATACCTAGGAATAAAAGATTTCGGGATTTTTTCCGGCGCCGAATTGGAGCTGTCGGAGGGCTTGTCGGTGTTTACCGGCGAGACAGGCGCCGGGAAATCTATGATCGTTGATGCCGTTATGGCATGCCTGGGGCAGAGGACTTCCAAGGATCTAATACGAAGCGGGGCCAAAAGGGCCACAGTAGAGCTTTTAGCAAGTAAACCGCCGGGGCTTTGTCATCCTTCCATAGGAGACGATTCCGAGATAAGCATGCAAAGGGATATCTTACCCGATAGGTCCTACATAAAAGCTAATGGTAAGGTAATAACTTCCGGAATGGCGCAGGACATTGGCGCATATTTGGTGGATATTCACGGCCAGCAGGAACAGCACTCCCTTACCAGGCCGCAGCATTATCTACAAGTTTTGGACAGCCTTACAAAAGAGGAAATCCAACGCATCAAAAGCTTGTATCACGAAAGCTATGAAGAAAGGCAGGCTATCCTCAAAAGTATCCAAAAGCTTGGGGAATCGAGCGCCGACAGGCAAAAGCAGATCGATTTGCTAAGCTATCAGGTTAAAGAAATTACGGACGCAGCGCTGCACGATGGAGAAGAAGATGATCTTAGGGCAGAATTCTCTGTTTTATCATCGCAAAAACGTTTGGTCGAACTTGTTGACGAGGCGTACGCATTTTTGTATTTGGGGGAAAGCGGCGCGGCCTCGGCGGCGGAAAGCATATCCAATGCCATTTATCTTCTGCAAAAAGTCTCGGTCATAGATCCTTCTATATCATCTTCCAAAGAGGCTTTGGCCCAAGTGTCATACGGTCTGGAAACTGCCTTGGACCTGGTAAGAGCCTATAGAAGGGGTCTTGACGTAAGTCCCGACAGATTGAAGTTGGTTTCAGACAGGCTAGATCTTATTATGAGGCTCAAGGCAAAATATGGACACTCTGTGAAAGATATTATTGAATTCAAGGAAGCAGCGGAGAACCGGCTGTTCGAGCTTACGAATTCTGAAGAAACCTTGGCACAACTGAAGAAGAACCTGGCTTCCGCAGAGACCGGTATGGCATACGCGGCGTCGGCTTTGACCCGTTTGCGTCGCAAAGTAGCCGAAAATATGGGAAATCAGGTATCTTGTAGCTTAAATGAATTGGGAATGCCCGGGGCAAGGTTCGTGGCGCTTTTGGACGCAGAGGACGACCCTAAAGGAATAAGCGGGTACGTCGAAGAAAATGGCCGCCAAAGAAAGGCCAAAGTTAGGGTGTTTCAGGACGGGTGGGATAGTGTGAGCCTGTTGTTCACCGCAAATCCCGGGGAACCGCCTTTGTCGGTTCACAAAGTGGCCTCGGGGGGAGAGCTTTCCAGGCTTATGCTGGCAATAAAAGCCCATTTGGGAGAAGTTGACCCTGTACCCACGCTGATTTTTGACGAAATCGACGCCGGCGTGGGCGGCAAAGCCGGACAAGCCGTAGCCGAAAGATTGTGGAAAGTAAGTCAAAAACACCAAGTGCTGTGCGTCACGCATCTGGCATCTATAGCCGCGGTTGCTGACAACCATTATTTAGTGGAAAAAAGTGAAAGAAGCGGCAGAACTTTCGCCACTGTAAAATTATTGTCCGAACAGGAAAGAATCTTAGAGATTTCCAGGATGTTGAGTGGTGATGGGTTATCCATCTCCAAGCAGCATGCTGAGGCGCTTCTGAAAACCGCCTCCGAATTCAAGTCCGTTTTGCGGTCAAAATCCTCGTAAAGTTCCACTTGTTTCAACCTTTGCTTGCTTTTTGTTTTACTTCCGTCTATAAATCCCCTTCTTACGGTAAACCTTATGTTTTGTAAAGCCGTTGGGAAAGGGATGATAGGGTGGGTAAAAGGGAGCGACTTAGAAATCTTGCAGGTATTATTCTTTCAATTTTAGTGGTCTTAGTGGCGTGTTCAAATCCGTTTCGAGCTGCCTTTTCCTACCCGGCCGCCATCACCGTGCTTACGGGACAACTTTTTGAAATAGATACGGGATACCCTGTTGTGTCCGTGCGCAAATCAGGCCAAGGTGACACAAAACTGTCAAGCGCGTTTGTGACCACGACTAAATTGACTATGGATACGGGTGAACCCGGCCAGTACTTTGTGGAGTTTCGGCTTTTGGGTTTGATACCTATCAGGAAAGTCTCGCTAACAGTGACAGAACCTGTGATGGTGGTGCCGGGGGGCCACTCAATAGGGGTCATCTTGCGCAGTACAGGTTTAGTTATCTCGGGGCTTTCGTCCGTTGAAACCCAGGATGGACGGCAAGTTTGGCCGGCCAGGGGCTCTGGTCTTCAAGTGGGTGACGTTATCCTTTCAGCCGGAGACACTAGGGTCAGCACAAAAGACGATCTATCGTTTCTGGTAGACCAGGCGGGCCGGGCCGGTAGCCCGGTGGACATTCTTGTAGAAAAACAAGATGGTTCAACTGCAAGACGGTCTCTTATGCCCATTCAGAACAAAAACGGCGGTTATAATATAGGATTATTGGTAAAAGACGCTTTAGCCGGTGTGGGCACACTCACCTTTTACGATCCAAAAACCGGAGTGTACGCTGCTTTGGGACACGTCATATCCGAAGGCGATTCCCGCAGGCCTGTAACGATGAAAGAGGGTCAAATAGTGAGGGCGACGGTCACCGGGATAGAACCCAGTAGAAAGGGAGATCCCGGCGAAGTGTTGGGAACTTTTGTGGAAGGCCAGGACGTGATTGGTAACATAATGGAAAACGGAGTTTGCGGCATCACGGGCATTTTAAGCGGCTACCCCGTAAATCCATTGTTCTCAGAACCTATTCCCTTGGGGTTTGAAACAAAACTAAAACGCGGACACGCCGAAATGTTAACAACGGTTAACGGTACTTCTGTTGAAAGATTCTCCATTGAAATTGAACAAATATTCAAAGGCACAAATACATCCTCCAAGGGGTTTGTTATCCGGATCACCGATAAAAGGTTGCTATCTCTAACCAGTGGCATAGTGCAGGGGATGAGCGGCAGCCCTATTATCCAAGACGGTTACCTGGTAGGCGCGGTTACGCATGTGCTGGTAAACGACCCCACCAGGGGGTACGGGACTTTTGCTGAATGGATGGCTAAGGATTCTCGGCTTTTTCCTGCTAATTCCCGAAACGACGCGGCGGCGGCTTGCGCACTGTAACGCAAAATGAAGGATTTTCTGAATAAATAAAGAAGTGTGACGCATCTCAACAAATACATGTCTTGTCAGATTAGATAAAACTGGTATAAACTGGATATAGGAAAAGTCCCGTCGGTTTGCGGGGCAAGAAGGGGAGGAAACGGGTGCACAAAATCCGCGTCTTGATAGCTGATGATAACAAAGATTTCGCCGGTCTTCTCAAGGAGTATCTGGAAAAGCAAGATGACGTTGAAGTGGTGGGTCTTGCGTACAATGGGCTTGAAGCTTTGCAGGGAATAAAAGATACCCAGCCGGATGTTATCATCCTCGACATTATAATGCCTTATTTGGACGGAATTGGGGTTCTGGAAAGGCTTTCGCAAAGCGGCGTCGAACCCCGTCCCAAGGTCGTCATGCTAACGGCTTTCGGACAAGAATCCATAACCCACCGTGTGCTTTCGCTAGGCGCCGACTATTACATATTAAAACCTTTTGATTTCGACATTTTGGTGGAAAGATTACGGCAGCTTGTGATGAAAGATACCATCGCAAAAGTTCCTATGGTTAAAGAAAAAGACAAAGATCACGGCACAAAGGTCACCGCCATAATGCACGAATTGGGAATTCCCGCGCATATAAAAGGTTATCGGTACCTCCGGGACGCTATAGTAATGGTTGTGGATAGGGTTGATTTATTATCCAAGATTACCAAAGAATTGTATCCCACAATTGCCGACAAACATATAACAACACCAAGCAGGGTCGAGAGAGCTATCCGCCACGCCATTGAGGTCGCGTGGGACAGGGGTAATATGGATTTCATCCAAAAAGTATTCGGTCATACTATTAGCCAGGAAAAAGGAAAACCCACAAATTCAGAATTTATCGCTATGGTGGCAGACAGATTGCGCTTGGGCGCCTAAGCTAACGTAAAAAACTGCAGAAGGAACGCACCCCTTGTGTGAAGAATTGTACTCACCAGGGGGTGCGTTTTCATGCACGAGGCTTCAAACGCCGGGTTGCTGGAATACATCGTTAGCTCGGCACATGACGCCATGGTAGCTGTGGATGCCCAATGCCGGATACTAGCGTTGAATCCTCTTGCGGAAGGTCTTATAGGAAAGAACGCCTTTGAAGTGTTGGGAAAACACATTGAAGATGTTGTTACATCCACGGAGCCTGGAGATGTGACAAAAAGCGGCCAGGCGGATTTTCACCGTCCGCAAAGTCTGGGTGCCGTTATTGTTTTTGGGGATGTTGAAGAAATCAAACGTCTTGCCGAGGAAACCGCGACCCTGCGGCAAATGCGTACCCTTTTGTCAGCCATAATAAACGCGGTTCACGATGCTATTTCGGTTGTGGACGCGAAAGGAAACGGCCTGCTCATTAACCCCGCTTATACCAGGTTAACGGGGTTGGCAGAGAAAGATGTAATCGGAAAACCGGCCACGGTTGACATAGCCGAAGGTTCCAGCGTGCATATGCAAGTGCTTGAGACTCAAAAGGCTGTGAAAAATGTGCCCATGAAAGTGGGTCCCCGTAAGCGGCAGGTAGTTGTGAGTGTGGACCCTGTGATGGTGGGCGACGACTTAGTCGGCAGCGTGGGGGTTATTCGGGATGTGTCGGAGCTCATGCGGTTAACTGAAGAAATAGACATGATGAAAAAAATTGTGCGAAACATAGAGTCTAAATACACATTTGATAAGATTGCTACAGAAAGCCCATTGCTTGAAACCGCTGTGGAACAGGCCAAAAGGGTGGCGGCCACTTCAGCTACGGTTCTATTGCGCGGTGAAAGCGGCACAGGGAAAGAGCTTTTTGCTCAAGCGATACATGGGGCGTCGTGCAGAAAAGGAAAGCCTTTTGTACGCGTGAACTGTGCCGCCCTAACAGGCGACCTTCTGGAGTCCCAATTGTTTGGCTGCGCGAACAAAGCTTTTACAGGGGCCAAAATGGGCGGGAGCATGGGCTTGTTTGAAGAGGCGCAAGGCGGCACTTTGTTTTTGGACGAAATAGGCGTCCTTAGTCTACCCTTGCAGGCGAGTCTTTTGAAAGTGTTGCAGAAAAAAGAAATAGTCAGGGTGGGAGGTTCCAAGCCTATCCCCGTAGACGTCCGGGTGGTGGCGGCCACCAACGCTTCATTGGAACAACTTGTCGCCGAAGGCATGTTTCGAGAGGATCTGTATTACAGGCTGAACGTTGTCCCCATCTTTATACCCCCCCTTAGACAAAGGTCTGAGGACATACCCAAACTTTGCGAACACCTTGTGGAGAAGCTCAATCAGGAGTACGGGCGAAGGGTTACAAGGATAGATCCCCGTGTGATAGAAGCTTTCAAGACATACCGGTGGTCGGGGAATGTGCGCGAGCTTGAGAACCTTTTGGGCAGGGCTATGATAAGCATGCGATATCAGGATGAGGTCATCACACCCGAACATTTACCGGTTATAACCACTGCTTCTTTTCGTGTGGAAAGCACTGGGGATAAAGGTATCCGCCAGAACAATAACTCGCATACCCTTCAAGAGGTTTTGGATCATGTGGAAAAGGGGCTATTAACCGATACTTTGAAAAAATACGGCATGAACAAAACAAAAACGGCCCGTGCCCTAGGCATTAGCATACGTGGCCTTTACAACAAGCTTGAAAAACATGGCATATGATTCTGCATGAAACTGCATGCGGGACTCGGTCATTTGTGAAAGGCGGCCTGCTTTTTGAACCGAATAACCGTTTTTTACGGTCTTTACGGCGGCGGGAAATCGGAGATAGCCATAAACTACGCCTTAAAGCTTAAGGCTCAAGGCCACGAGGTTTCCTTAGTGGATCTTGATGCCGTAACGCCTTACTTCCGCGTGAGGGACATAAGACAGATTTTGGTTTCCAGGGGCATTCATGTTGTGTCGCCCAAAGACTCTGTAAGCCACGCCGACCTGCCTGTTTTGCCCCCGGGGATAAGGCAGGTACTTCACCAAGGCAAAAGCCATGTGGTGGTAGACGTAGGGGGAGACCCCACAGGGGCAAGGGTTTTGGGCGGCCTCAAAGACGCTTTGACCCAAGACACCTCTGGCTTGTTTGTGGTCAATTTTAACCGCCCATTTACCAGAAATGTGGACGAGGCTGTAAAAGCCCTGGAAATTGTGTCAAACTCTGCGGGTTTAAAAGCATCGGGCATCGTGTCCAATACTCACCTGGCTGAAAATACCCAATTATGTCATGTAACGGACGGTTTGGCGTGTGCCAAAAGGCTCGGCCAACGTACGGGATTGCCTGTGAGGTTTGTGGGTGTGTCCAGGCAGTTTTCAGATAAGGCTCAAGAGCTTGAAGCCGTTACTCAAGATACGCCCATTTTATGGTTGGAACGCTTCCTTCTCAAACCTTGGGAGCAAGAAAGCTAGCGGATAAAAAGGAGGGAGAAAGTTTGGAGAAAAGAGTCGTCTTCAAGGAGGATCACTGCAAAAGCTGTGAACTGTGCATTGGCGTGTGCCCCACCAAAATTATCCATTTGCGTGAAAGCCTGAACAAACAAGGCTACCGCCCGGCTTTTGTGACCGATGAAGACCAGGGCAAATGCATCAGTTGCGCTTTGTGCGCCAGAATGTGTCCGGACGCGGTGATAGAAGTTTTTCGTCCATAACTTAGGAGGTGAGAAACCTTTGGCAGAAGCAGCGCTTATGAAAGGCAACGAAGCGGTGGCGGAGGCGGCTATCAGAGCCGGGTGCAAATATTACTTTGGGTATCCCATTACTCCCCAAAACGAAGTGTGTGAGTACATGGCCAAGCGTTTGCCCGAAGTTGGGGGAGTTTTTGTCCAGGCGGAAAGCGAAGTGGCGTCCATCAATATGGTGTACGGCGCCGGCGGGGCAGGGGGAAGGGTTATGACCTCTTCTTCCAGTCCGGGAATTAGTCTGATGCAGGAAGGCATTTCTTACATTGTGGGTTCCGAGGTACCTTGTGTCGTGGTGAACATGTCCCGCGGCGGACCTGGGTTGGGAGGAATTCAACCTTCTCAGTCCGATTATTTTCAGGCCACAAAAGGCGGCGGCCACGGCGACTATCACATGGTGGTGTACGGGCCTTCGACCATACAGGAAACATGCGACCTAATGGTTAAGGCTTTTAATGTGGCCGATAAATACAGGAATCCCGTGATGATTATGGGCGATGGTATGATCGGTCAAATGATGGAACCGGTGGTGTTCCCCGAACCTATAGATGAGAAAGATCTGCGCCCCAAACCTTGGGCGACCACCGGCAAAGGCGGACGTTCGAAACAGAATCTCATAAATTCGATTCTATTGGACCCCGAGGAGCTCGATGCCCACAATTGGCGCATTCAGGCCAAATATCGGGAAATGGAAGAGAAAGAAATAATGTACGAAACGCTGTACGCGGAAGATTCGGATTGGTTCTTTGTGGCCTATGGCACAGTTGCCAGAATCTGCAGATCGGTAATAGACAAAATGCGTAAAGAAGGCATCAAGGTGGGGCTTGTAAGGCCCATTACTTTGTGGCCTTTCCCCAAAGCGGTGTTTTCAGAACTTGCCCCCAAAACAAAAGGTTTTCTGTGCGTGGAGATGTCTACGGGCCAGATGGTTGAGGACGTGAAGTTGGCAGTAGCAGGTTTGGCGCCGGTTCATTTTTATGGCCGCACAGGCGGCGCGGTACCAAATCCGCGTCAAGTCGAAGGCAGGCTTAGGGACATGATAGCCGGACGCGTTCCTGTCATAACCGACTATCTGGAAAAAAGGCCGGGAGGCGACGAAACATGAAAGCAGTTTACCGGCGCCCAAAGTCTTTGGTGGATGTAGTTACGCACTACTGTCCCGGCTGTACCCACGGTGTAGCGCATCGCCTGGTGGCAGAGGTCATCGATGAATTGGGGATACAAGACCGCGCCGTAGGGGTAGCTTCGGTAGGTTGTTCGGTGTTTTCCTACAATTACTTTGATGTAGATTTTCAGCAGGCCGCCCACGGGCGCGCCCCTGCAGTGGCGACGGGTATCAAGCGTGTCAGTCCCGATTCTATAGTGTTCACATACCAGGGTGACGGAGATTTGGCCTCTATAGGCGCGGCAGAGATTCTCCACGCTGCTGTCCGCGGGGAGAACATAACCGTAGTTTTCATCAACAACGCCATTTACGGTATGACCGGCGGCCAAATGGCGCCCACCACTTTGGTTGGTCAAAAGACCACTACATCGCCTTTGGGAAGGGACTCCGCAAAGCAAGGCTACCCAGTTAAAATATCCGAAATGCTTTCAACCGTAGCGGGGGCTCAATATGTGGCTAGATTTGCCTTGAATAACCCGGTAAATATTCAGAAGGCGAAACTGGGTATAAAGAAGGCATTCACAAACCAGCTAAACGGGTTAGGTTTTTCCCTAGTTGAACTTCTCTCAACTTGTTCCACAAATTGGGGAATGACCCCGGTGAAATCTTTGGAATGGTTAGAAGAACACATGATTCCGGAATTTCCTTTGGGTGTTTTCAAAGATAAAGGAGGAGAGTAGGCTTGACTCATGAAGTTATTATGGCGGGGTTCGGCGGCCAAGGCATCATGCTTATCGGCACTCTCCTGACTTATGCGGGTAAAGAGGAAGGGAAGTCGGTTTCGTGGTTACCTTCCTACGGGCCTGAAATGCGCGGAGGTACAGCCAACTGTGCTGTTTGCGTATCCGACGAAGGCATTGCGTCCCCGGTTGTGGTAGAACCCACGTCCGCTATAGTCATGAACGGCCCGTCTTTCAACAAGTTTTACCCGAACGTGGCGCCGGGCGGAGTAGTAGTGGTTAACTCATCGCTTGTGGATTCCGAATACACAAGGGATGATGTTAAAGTGATTGCGGTGGCAGCTAACGATGAAGCAAAGGAGCTAGGGTCGGATAGGGTTGCCAATATGGTGTGCTTAGGGGCCCTTTTGGGCGCGGTTAATATAGTAAGTTTGGACACGGTCAAAAGAATGTTGCCCCTGCTCATAAGCGAAAGACACCATGACCTTTTACCTTTGAATGAAAAAGCGCTTAGTCGCGGGTGCGAGCTGGCAAAACTAGCGAAATAGGGCTCTAAGGTGGGGTATAGTTGCAAAGCCAAAACACAGTGAGTTTAAGAGACATCGAAGGTCTTTTGGTCTGCCTTCCCGGCGTTCAAAAGGCGCGGGTAGTCATAAATGATTGGGGGGCCATCGACGAAATCCATATTCTCACTGGGCTTGGCAGAAACCCAAAACAGATCGTAAGGGATGTCCAAAGTGCTCTGAAAGCCAAATGGGATATTTCTTTAGATCGCAGGAAAATTTCAGTGGCACAGATACGCGTTGGCCTCCCCAAAACTTTGGGGAGGCTTAAATATGTAAGTTTGGATCTAAAATCTTCCGGCAGTACGGGTAAAATTGAATTATCTGTAACCCTTGAAAGAGGCGCGGAGGACGAACTCGCCGCTTATATCGGAAGAGTACAATGCGATTCCAACGAGACATCACTTCTTCTGGGGATTTCAAGGGCTACATGTCTGGCCGTGAACCTGGCCTTGGAACCTCCTCACGCTTTTTCGGTGGACGATGTAACAAGTTTTCAAATAGGCTCAAGCCGGGCCGTGGCAATTCTTTTGGATCTTGTCACCCCCAGAAGAAACCGTGAGCAGATGGTAGGATGCGCCGTGGTCAGACGCGATGTTAAAGAAGCCTGCGTGAGGGCCACTTTAGATGGCGTGAACAGGCGCATGGAACTTATCCCCGCTAGGGGTACCGTTGTAGAATCGGAACCACAGGATACGGACACAGGTAGTCATAACTAAGCACCCCTTTGTCATAAAGTTCTTTTGATCGTCCAATGACGTCATGAGAAAGCATGATGTGGGGGGCTCAAAGCGTGAGAAAAGCTACCCTGTTTTCACCGCTTTTGTTTTGCGCCCTTTTGTTTGCGGCGGGAATTGTAATGGGGGCAATGGGTGTACGGGTGCTGTCCATAGACGAAAAGGCCGAGCTTATATCATACCTGGAGGTTTTCATTCGCGGCCTTCACACGCCGGGGTTGGAACCCGAAGTCATTTTTCGGCTTTCGCTTGTGCAAAACCTGAAAACCTTGGCGCTTATTTGGGGTTTTGGGTTGGCCGTTATAGGGGTACCGTTTACTTGTGTAATGCTTATTCTAAAAGGTTTTGTGGTAGGTTTTAGTTCTTTTTTTGTAATTTCAGAAGTACCGCAAAACGGTACGCTGATTTTCTTTTCGGGAATTTTCCCGCATAACTTACTATCTGCGCCGGCTACTGTATTTTTAGCTACGTCATCTGTTTCTTTCGGCCTGGCCTTACTGAAAGAAAGGCCTTGGGCCCACGGGACCTTGTGGAAGAAAACAGCGCGGTATACTTTGCGTTGCGCTATTCTGGCGTTAGTGTTAATACTGTCTTCCCTCGTGGAGGCCTACATCACGCCGCCTCTACTAAACCGGCTTGCGGGATTTTGACAACTGTTTAACTATGTTGAATAGTCCGGACACAACTAACATAAACCTTTAACCGGGAAACAAATTAATTATGTAGGATATTTGATGCTAAGCAGGGAAAGATTAGGTGAAATGAAAGGGTTTGTACACCTTCGGGCGAAGGGTAGATGGTGTGGTTTTGGCCGTGGGGGAGGTCTGTGGTTTAATGGAAAGTTTAATTCAAGAGTTTATAGATTATCTTGGCCACGAAAAGGGGCTGGCTACCAACACCCTTGAATCCTATGGCCGGGATCTTAGGCAGTACCATGGTTTTTTGTCGGGTAAATCTGCGCAAACGCTGGAAGATGCTTCTCAAGCCACCATAGTGGCTTACCTTATGCATTTGCGAAAACAAGGTAAAGCTACTGCCACAATTGCGCGTCGTTTGGCGGCCCTCAAAGCTTTTTATCAATTTCTTGTGAAAGAGAATTATGTTACTCAAGACCCCACGGGCGATCTTGCGTCCCCAAAACTGGAACGGAAGCTCCCCAAAGTGCTCACGGTTTCTGAAGTGGAAAGGCTTTTAACTCAACCCGATTTTTCTACGCCCGCCGGCAAACGAGATAAAGCTATGCTTGAGCTTTTGTACGCTACTGGCATGCGGGTATCTGAGTTGGTCAACCTAAACATCGACA
>CAYPVF010000038.1:14536-14811 GCA_964414105.1 uncultured Eubacteriales bacterium | reverse complement strand
GTCTCGGTAATTTCCGAGTATGTTGGGCTTAGAAAAGCCGGCCGGGGTTATCTGGGGTTGTGCCCGTTTCACCAGGAAAAGACTCCATCGTTTAACGTCGACCCGGACAAGCAGTTTTTCTATTGTTTCGGTTGCGGTACCGGCGGAAATGTTTTCACTTTCTTGATGAAAAAAACCGGTCTGTCTTTTCCCGAGGCATTGAAATTATTGGCGGATAGAGCGGGCGTGCGTCTGCCCGAGTCCAGGGGCGGTTCCTCCAAAGAAAGAAAACTAAA
>CAYPVF010000038.1:0-14500 GCA_964414105.1 uncultured Eubacteriales bacterium | reverse complement strand
TTTTCAAAACAAACAATCGACAAGTTTCAATTAGGCTTCGCCCCGGACGAGTGGGATTTCATGGCCACCTTGGGAAAACGGATGGGCGTTGAAATGGCCGATCTCGAAAGGTCCGGGTTAGTGGCGGCTCGAACAAGCGGGGGTTTTTACGATAGATTCAGAAACAGAATTATGTTTCCAATCTGGAACTCGAGCGGCGATCCAATCGGTTTTGGGGGCAGGGCCTTGGGTGATGACCCCGCTAAATACCTCAACAGCCCCGAGACCCCTTTGTTCCGGAAAGGGAAAGAGCTTTATGCCCTAAACCTTGCCAAACCCTCCATAAGGACCAATGAAAAAGTGTTGTTGGTAGAAGGATATATGGACGTTATCTCATGCTTTGAACACGGTATAGATTTCGCCGTTGCGGGGATGGGTACGGCGCTTACCTCGGAACAAGCCAGAACCCTTTTGCTACTAACCCAAAACATATACTTGGCATACGATCAAGACGAAGCCGGCGGAAAGGCAGCTCGCAGAACCATCGATTTGTTCCGTGACTTGGGGGGCCGCAGTAGCGTAGTTATGTTTGAAGGCGCAAAAGATCCCGACGAGTTTCTAAGGACCCACGGGGCTTCCTTGTTTCGAGAGCGAATGGATAAAGCATTGTTGGATATAGGTTTCATATACGAGCAAACAAAACGGTCTTTGGACGCGTCTACTATTCAGGGGAAGCTTGAGATTCAAAGGGCTATTGTACCAGTCTTGGGCTCCTTGGAGAGTGAATTCGAGCGCTCTGTATATACTGAAGAGATATCCAGGGATCTTGGAGTCGGGAAGGATTCCCTACATAAGGATGTCGAATTGTATAAGAGGAAGGACTCTCGGGCTACAAGGTATAAAAAGGGTGACAATCGGGATACTACTGGTTATGACAACCAGCGCAAACCAGGTTCGGGCAGGGATTATGTTAAAGCGCCCGCAACCCTGGCAGGGACCCAAAGCCAGTATGTCGAAGAAAACGTGACTCGCCGAAAGGCGGAAGAAGGAATAATCAGATGTTTGGTAGAAAAGCCTGCATTATTCGATTCGCTCAAAGGCGAATTGTGCCAGAACGATATTAGTGATGTAAACTGCCGTTTGGCATTTTCGATACTGAAAGATGGTTCAATTGCAGAAGAGAATGACGGCCTTTTGGCTTGGATGGCGGAACTATGTATAAGGTTTGGACCGGTAACAAAGCCCGAGCGTATACTGAAAGACTGCCTTAGGAGATTGCAGGAGATTCAGCTGACGGAGCTTATGCAGAAAATGGCCGAAGCCGAACGCAAAAAAGACCAAGAGGCACTTATGACTATTCAGGGCGATTATCAAAGATTGTTGAAACAAGTGAAATCAGTCGGCGGCACTGGTTAACCGCTTTAAGACGATCTCCCCAGGAGGGAATACTGTTGAAGGAATTGCAGCCGGGCATGGAGATGGTGCGAGAACTTGTCTCCTCTGGCCAGAAAAAAGGGTTTCTAACTTATAACGAGATTTCTCTTGCTCTGGGTCGATTTGAATTGTCTACTCAGCAAATCGATGACGTATACAAACGTTTTATCGATATGGGTATTGAAGTAAGAAGTGAAAAAGCCCTAAGCCCTTCGGCCGCCTCTGTCCAGGCAGAATCCGGACAGGCCAACAGGGGTTTAGCCTCTGATTCCCGAAGCCTGACGCAAGCCGTGGGCGCCCTCGCCAGTATGCTGGCAAAAGTGGAATCCGAAGATGATGAAGACGAAGAAGTTCCTGACGATAAGTTGCCTCAAGACGACGAGATGGAAAGCGATTCGTCAGATGATGGCAAGATCGATCTAAGCGTTCCGGAAGGGGTAGCTTTGGACGACCCTGTTCGCATGTACCTTAAGGAAATAGGCAGGGTGGCGCTTTTGACCGCGCAAGAGGAAGTGGCCCTGGCTGAACGCATGGAGATGGGGGAAAAAAGCGCCAAAGGCCGCCTGATAGAATCCAACCTTAGACTGGTCGTGTCCATCGCTAAAAGGTATGTTGGCCGGGGCATGCAATTTTTGGACCTCATCCAGGAAGGCAATATGGGGCTAATCAAAGCTGTTGAAAAGTTTGATTATCGAAAGGGCTTCAAGCTTTCCACTTACGCAACTTGGTGGATTCGTCAGGCCATAACAAGGGCCATAGCCGACCAAGCCAGGACCATCCGTATTCCAGTCCACATGGTTGAGACCATCAACAAACTTATACGCACGTCTCGCCATTTGATTCAGGAATTGGGAAGGGAGCCAAGCCCCGAGGAAGTCGCGGAAGAAATGGGTATTACCGCGGACAAGGTTAGAGAAATCTTGAAAATTGCCCAGGAACCGGTATCCCTTGAAACGCCTATTGGCGAAGAAGAAGATAGCCACCTTGGGGATTTCATCGAAGATGAAGACGCGACCGCCCCTGTAGAAGCGGCATCTTTTTTGTTGCTCAAGGAGCAAATAGAGGAAGTTTTGGACACTTTAAACGACCGTGAGCAAAAAGTGTTGCGTCTGCGTTTTGGCTTGGACGACGGCAAGGCCCGTACTTTGGAAGAAGTAGGGCGGGAATTCGGGGTAACCAGGGAACGAATCAGGCAAATCGAAGCAAAGGCGTTAAGAAAGCTTCGTCATCCCCAAAGAAGTAAAAGGCTAAAAGATTATTTAGTCTAGTCCCAAAATATGCAATTTTGGGCCATGTCGGCGTCTGCTTTTTGCGGGCGCTACTGTACCCATGCAGCGTGCTGTCCCTTCCATGCAATGTCTGTTATGCTAATGGTTGGAGTAAACACGAGTATGGGGGCGATTTTAACGGGTTCTTTGTCTGCTAGTCAAAGTACATCGGAAAACCTCGCTAAACCAACAGCATCTTTACCGGATATATTCTGGAGCTTCTTCAAGATCGGGGCGTTCACTTTTGGAGGGGGTTGGGCAATGATTCCCCTAATCCGCAAAGAATTAGTGAGCGCAAAGGGTTGGTGTGATGACACTCAGTTTGTGGACATGCTCTCCATCGCCCAAAGCGGTCCCGGTCCCATAGTGGTCAACACAGCTACAATCATCGGCCTAAAGATAAGGAAATTTCCCGGGGCTGTGGTGGCCGTGTTGGGATCTGTACTTCCATCGTTTTTGCTCATCTTTTCTTTAGCGGCGTTTTTGGCGAAATTCCAAACTTCGGGCATTCTTGAAGCAGTCTTCTTAGGTATGCGTCCGGCAATATTCGGTCTATTGTTGAGCGCCAGTCTGCAAGTGAGCACCAATTGTATAGACAGCCGAAGAGATGCGGCGTTAGCGCTGATAGCCGTGGTTTTGGTAGTGTTTCTCAAGATTAATCCCATTTTTGTGGTGCTTTTCGCGGGGCTGGCGGGGATTCTTTTCGGGAAGGATACACGCCTTATGGAACGCGAATCCAACGTGTCGGAAACCAAGGAGCCTTAGATACCATGTATGCTGACCTGTTTTTCACGTTTTTCAAAATAGGCGCTTTCAGCTTTGGCGGCGGCTATGCCATGATTCCCCTTATTACCAGGGAGGTCGTGGAGAAAAAAAGTTGGCTGCCTATGACAGAATTCGTGGACGTTATCGCAATCTCTCAAGGCACCCCCGGGCCTATCGCCATAAACGCCGCAACGTATATTGGGCACAAAGTGGCAGGGTTTATGGGTTCAGCGGCGGCTACTTTTGGAGTGGTCCTGCCCTCTTTCCTCATAATGATGGTTTTTGGGGCCCTCTTTCTAAAATACTGCAGGGTTCCATGGGTCTCCAATATGATCAAAGGTATTCGCCCTGTGGTGGTGGCATTAATCGCGGCGGCGGCTTTTTCCGTGGCTCCGTCTTCCATTACCGGCCCTTTCGCGGCCATAGTGGCGCTGGTCGTTGTAGTGCTCATCGTGGGATTCAAAGTGGATCCCATAATTCTTCTGGTGGCTACCGGCCTTTTGGGAGTGGTTCTGTATCGGTAAGCTGTAGCCCATACTTGGGCGTTCTAGCCAAAATGGTTATAATGTAGATGGCTTTTCTTGTTAGCCAAGTATGCAGTGAATTGGAGGCAGCTCAATGGTTAGAATCGGTGTCAACGGTTTTGGCAGCATAGGGCGACGGTTTTACCGGGCGGCTCAGGGTCAGAAAAAGTTTGAAATAGTAGCCGTAAACGATTTAACCGACCCCGGCACTTTGGCTCACCTTCTCAAGTACGATTCCAACTACGGTACCATGCCTTTGGACGTTCACGCTGCACAGGACGGCATCAACATAGGCGGCAAGTTTGTAAAAGTTTTGGCAGAAAGAGACCCCGCTTCGCTCCCATGGAAAGATTTGGGCGTGGATATAGTTGTGGAGTCTACAGGGCGTTTTACGGACGCTAAGGGTGCGGCTCTGCATCGTGATCCGGCCGGCGCCAAAAAAGTGATTATTTCGGCGCCCGCCAAGGGCGAGGATATCACAATAGTAATGGGAGTAAACAATTCCGATTACTTGCCCCAGGAACACAATATCGTATCCAACGCTTCATGCACGACCAACGGTTTGGCGCCGGTTGCCATGGTCCTGGACAAAGAATTTGGAATCGAGAAAGGTCTTATGACCACGATTCACGCCTACACCAACGATCAGGTGACTCTAGATTCGCCCCACAAAGACCTTAGGCGGGGACGAGCGGCGGCTTTGAACATAATTCCCACTACCACAGGCGCCGCAAAAGCCATCGCTCTGGTGCTTCCCCAGTTGAAGGGCAAACTCAACGGAATGGCATTTAGGGTTCCCACCCCCGCTGTTTCTGTTATAGATTTGACCTTGACAGTGGCCAAAGAGGCTAGCGCCGAGGAGATCAACAAGGCTATCGAGGATTACGCAAACGGGCCTTTGAAAGGGATAATGGGAATTACCCATTCACCTCTTGTCTCTTCGGATTTCAAAGGTATGAACGAATCCACAATAGTCGACGGGCTTGCTACACAGGTTTTGGGTAACCTTGTAAAGATAATTGCCTGGTACGATAACGAATGGGGTTACAGTATGCGCCTGGTAGACCTGGTAAACTACGTGATTTCAAAGGGTCTGTAGGACACGGATCAAGCGAAGGGGGGCGCCTTTTAGGTGCCGAAAGCCACTGTAAAAAACGCAGACGTCAGCGGCAAACGTTGCCTTGTGCGTGTGGATTTTAATGTGCCGCTCAAGGCGGGTTCCATTCAAGACGACAGCCGCATAAAGGCTTCCTTACCCACCATTCAGTATCTTCAAGAACACGGCGCCAAGGTTGTACTCATGTCGCATTTGGGGCGCCCTGGCGGCAAAACCGTGGAAGATTTGCGCCTGACACCCGTCGCCAAAAGGCTTGCGCAGCTTTTAGGGCAAAATGTAGCCTATTCAGATGATTGCATCGGGAAAAAAGCTCAAACCCTAGCGGACGGGCTAAAACCCGGAGATGTGCTGTTATTAGAGAATTTGCGGTTTTACGCACAAGAAGAAAAAAATGACCACGAATTTGCGCAACAACTGGCTTCCTTGGGCGATATTTTTGTCAACGATGCGTTCGGTACTGCTCACAGGGCACATGCGTCTACTGTGGGGGTAGCCGAAATTTTACCCGCTTACGCGGGGCTTCTTATGGAGAAAGAGATTACCGCTTTAGGTTCCTTGTTAACCGACCCCGAAAGACCATTTCTCGCCGTTATCGGAGGAGCCAAAGTATCAGACAAACTGCTGGTGCTTTGGAATCTGTTAGATAGGGTCGATGCGCTTCTGATAGGCGGGGGGATGGCAAATACTTTTCTTCTGGCCAAAGGGTACGGAGTGGGCAAATCCTTGGCCGAGCCCGGAAAAGTAGAAGATGCCAAGGCAATTTTGGATAAGGCGGAAAGCTTGGGGAAATCCGTTCACCTGCCTGTAGATTTGGTTGTGGCGGCAAAGCCTGAAATCGGGGTTCCGTTTTCAGTAGTAGATATTGACGCCATACCGGAAGATACTATGGCGCTTGACGTTGGCCCCGCCACCAGAAAATCCTACTCGGCTGAAATAGATAAATCCAGAACAGTGTTTTGGAACGGCCCTCTAGGTGTGTTTGAGCTGGAACCCTTTCGAGGGGGCACCTTGGAGATGGCAGCGGCCGTGGCGGGGGTTCAGGGCTTTAGTGTGGTTGGCGGCGGCGACTCGTTGTCGGCCATCAAGATGTCGGGGCTTTCAGAAAAGATCGGGCATTTATCCACCGGCGGGGGCGCTTCCCTGGAGTTTTTGGAGGGCAAGGACCTTCCGGGGGTAAGGGTTTTGAGGTCCGCCTAACCGGGTTCAATTGGGATAAGGAGATGACGCCGTGCGTGTTCCATTGCTTTCGGCAAACTGGAAAATGAACAAAACTGTGGGCGAGACCTTGGATTATGCCGGGGTACTTTTGGGTCTCATTGAAGGCTCTAAGAAACCTGCCGGCACCAGGGCCGAAGTATTGGTATGCCCCGCTTTTACATCATTGCCTGCCCTTTGTTCCGTGTTTTCCCAAGGTGCGGTGAAAGTTGGCGCCCAGAACATGTTCTATGCTCCAAAAGGCGCTTTTACCGGAGAAATCTCCGGGTTCATGCTAAAGGATCTAGGCTGTTCGTACGTGATTGTGGGGCACTCGGAAAGAAGAGCCATCTTTGGGGAGACCAACGATACGGTCAGACAAAAAATAAGGGCGGCTTTGGACGCGCATCTCAAGCCAATTCTTTGCGTAGGCGAAACCTTGGCAGAAAGAGAAGAAGGCTTGGCTTTTGATGTTTGCGGCGCCATGGTCCGGGAAGGGCTGGAGCAAGTGGAAGCCCAGGAAGCGTCAGAAATCGTTGTAGCTTACGAACCTGTTTGGGCAATTGGGACAGGCAAGGAAGCAAAACCTACTGACGCCGAGGAAATGGCGGAACACATCAGACGTACAACAGCGGGTTTGTTTGGCGATGTGGCAAACCAGATTCGTATTTTGTATGGCGGCAGCGTTAAATCCCAAAATATCCGCGGGTTTATGACGCAACCTAACATAGACGGCGCTTTAATAGGGGGAGCGGCGCTTGACCCCCATGAGTTTTACAAAATCGTTACGGAGGCCGAAAGGGCAAAGTAAATGGCCAAAGAAGCCCCTAAACGCAAAGGGCCCGTGGCCCTAGTAATTTTGGACGGGTGGGGTATCTCTAGCGATACCCCCAATGTCGTATCCGAAGCCAGCATTCCACATTTTGAAGCACTTCTGCGGAAATACCCAAACTCAAGCTTGCAGGCGTCGGGCGAAGCCGTGGGCCTTATGGCGGGTCAAATGGGCGACTCCAACGTGGGGCACCTAAACCTCGGGGCCGGGCGCATAGTGTACCAAGATGTGGTAAGGATATCCAGAAGTATTTCCCAAGGGCAGCTATTTCAGAACCCCGCCCTCAACAGGGCCATGTCAAACGGCGCGCAAAATAGTCTGCATCTTATGGGGCTTGTGTCCGACGGCGGTGTTCACAGTTTGGACAGCCACCTTTACGCCCTTTTGGAAATGGCAAAGCTCAACGGTGTGCGCCAAGTGTATGTACATGCTTTTTTGGACGGCAGGGATGTGCCCCCAACCTCGGCCGGGAAATATCTCGAGCGCCTGGAAGAAAAGATGCAACACATTGGCGTGGGAAGGATTTCGTCTGTGACCGGGCGGTTTTACGCCATGGATAGGGACAAAAGGTGGGACCGGCTGGAAAAAGCCTACACGATGCTCACCCAAGGCTCGGGCGCCCTGGCCACTGATTGGCGCCGCGCGCTTGGGAAGTCTTACGAAAGCGGCGTAACCGATGAGTTTGTTCTTCCCACCAAGTTGTCAAGCGGTGATTTCAGGCCGATCCAAAAAGGCGATTCGGTGGTGTTTTTCAACTATAGGGCTGACCGCGCAAGGGAGATTACCCACGCGTTTGTAGACGATGATTACGACTGGTTTAACCGCGGCCCTAAACTTGGGGTTCATTTCTGCGCGATGATGCGTTATGAAGAGGGCATTTTGGGCGAATATGCTTTTGAGCCACTCGTTTTGGAGAACACTTTGGGTGAGGTAGTCGCAAAGCACGGGTTATCGCAGCTCCGAATAGCGGAAACCGAGAAATACGCCCACGTCACCTTTTTCTTTAACGGGAAAAAGGACCTGCCTTTCCCCGGGGAAAAGCGAATCTTGGTACCGTCTCCCAAGGATGTGGCCACTTACGACATGAAACCAGAAATGAGCGCTGCCCAAGTCACTGATGTCGCAATTGCGGAACTGCGGAATAATGATTACGATTTTGTAGTTTTGAACTATGCTAACCCGGATATGGTGGGGCACACGGGTGTGTTTTCGGCCGCTGTGAAGGCGCTGGAAGTAGTGGACGTTTGTTTGGCCCGTTTTTTAAATGAGGTATTGCGTCTTGACGGTGTGGCGTTGGTTTTGGCGGATCACGGTAACGTAGAAGATCTTAAGCCGGGGCAGAAGGGCGCCCATACTTACCATTCCCATAACCCAGTGCCATGTATTTTGGTGGGCGGCGGGGGTCATCTCGGCCTTGAGAACGGGCTTCTGGCGGATGTCGCCCCTACCATTCTGGAGCTTTTGGAAATACCAAAACCAAAGGAAATGGACAGGAGCAGCCTCATTACTAAGGTGATAGAGGGTGGCAAAAATGGCTGAAATAATAGACATCAGGGCGAGACAGATTCTGGATTCCCGCGGTAATCCCACTTTGGAGGCAGATGTTGTTCTGGCCGACGGCTGTTTTGGGAGCGGCGCCGTGCCTTCCGGGGCCTCTACGGGAACCCACGAAGCGCTTGAACTTCGCGACAACAAAAAAGCTTTTGGCGGAAAAAGTGTTTTCAAGGCAGTTTCCAACGTTACTGAAGTTATAGCGCCCCATATCCTGGGTATGGAAGCCCAGGAGCAGGCCGAAATCGACAAAGCCATGGTTGAGCTCGATGGAACCCCCAACAAATCGAATCTCGGGGCCAATGCCATGTTGGCCGTATCCATGGCGGTTGCGTCGGCTTCTAGCCAATCCACGGGGCAGCCTTTGTACCGTTACCTGGGGGGCATCGCTGCAAGAACCCTTCCGGTACCTTTCATGAACGTTCTAAACGGCGGGCAGCATGCGGATAACAATGTGGATATACAGGAGTTTATGATCGTGCCGGCTGGTGCTGATAATTTGACCCATGCGGTTCAGATGGGGGCCGAAATATACCAGACCCTTAAGGCTCTTCTGAAATCAAAAGGTTTGAGCGCTTCTGTAGGGGATGAAGGCGGTTTCGCCCCAAACCTAAAATCCAACGAGGAAGCTTTGGAATATCTAACGTCGGCCATAAAAAAAGCGGGCTATGCACCGGGCCGCGATTGTTTCTTAGCCATCGATGCCGCCGCGTCAGAGTTTTTTAAGGACGGAAAGTACACGTTTAAAGGTGAAAATTGGAGTGGAGACGCCGCCGGGCTTGTGGATAAATACAAGGGCTGGGTTGACGCGTATCCTATCGTTTCCATTGAAGATGGTTTGGCGGAAGACGATTGGGAGGGGTGGGTGGTTCTTACCAGGTCTTTAGGGGACAAGGTGCAGATAGTTGGGGACGATTTGTTCGTAACTCAAAAGGCCAGAGTTGTAAAAGGTATACAGGTGGGGGCCGCAAACTCTGTTCTTATAAAGCTTAACCAAGTAGGAACTGTCACCGAAACTCTTGACACCGTGGAAACTTCCCGCTTGTCGGGGTACCGTTGGCTGGTCTCTCACCGTTCCGGTGAGACAGAGGATTCGTTTATAGCCGATTTTTCTGTGGCCTGTAACAGCGGACAGATCAAAACCGGAGCTCCGGCCAGGAGCGAAAGGGTAGCAAAGTATAATCAACTGATAAGAATCGAAGAAGAGTTGGGCAAAGCGGCGCTTTTTGGTTCCAAGGTTGTTCTTCCAGGTAAAGAGCTTTAAGGCTTGTTTGTGCCTGTGGACGCCAAGGCTTGTTTTAGGTTAGAATCTGCATTAGGTGTTGGGAAAGAGGAGTGAGCTTTGTTGCTTACAGCTGTAAGAATTATTCATTGGATACTAACCATTGGCCTTATCACCGTGGTCATCATGCAACCCGAAAGAAGTGCCGGGTTTAGCAGCATGATGGGGGGAGCCTCCGAAGGAATCATGGGGGGCCGCAGGCGAAAGGGTATCGACGCCTTGTTGGCTAAGCTCACGGTTTACCTTGCGATAGGATTTGTTGTAAGCGCTATAATGCTTAGCGTGTTGCGCAAAGGGACTACTGGGTAGGTTTTAAAAGCGGCTATAAGCGCCGCTTTCCGGGGGACAAGCCCCTTTACGTTAAGTTCACATGCTGGAACTTTTGCCTATAAATATTAACCACGTGTGGAAGCGACGAAAGGAGTTCTAATTCTTGCCAAGTCTAGAATGGGCGTATCTCGCCCCCGTTACAGGCGTAACGGCACTACTGTTTATGCTATACTTGCGCTCCAAAGTAATGGCGTCGGATGCCGGAACCCAAGAGATGCAGCGTGTATCCAAGGCCATCAGCGAGGGAGCCATGGCTTTTCTTCGCAGGGAGTATTCGGTTTTAGGCATTTTCGTGGTGGTCGTCGCTGTCGCTATGTATTTGATAGGACGTGTGAGCCCACCGGAGGTTTTGCGGCCGGCTACTTCTTTCGCGTTTATTCTGGGCGCGGTAACATCCGCGCTTGCGGGGTTCATAGGGATGGGAATCGCCACCGCCGCCAACTCCAGAACTGCTCAGGCGGCGAAAAACGGAGCGTCGCCCGCGCTTGTGGTGGCTTTTTCGGGCGGCGCTGTCATGGGAATGACGGTTGTGGGCTTGGCCATCCTGGGTATCGGAATAGTGCTTTTGCTGTTTGGAGATCTTCAAGACATTACATCTTTTAATGTCATAAACGGGTTTGCTTTTGGCGCGAGCTCCATTGCGCTTTTCGCCAGGGTGGGCGGCGGAATCTACACCAAGGCCGCCGACGTTGGGGCAGACTTAGTTGGTAAGGTTGAGGCCGGAATTCCAGAAGACGACCCCCGAAACCCCGCTGTTATAGCCGACAACGTGGGCGACAACGTAGGCGATGTGGCCGGAATGGGAGCCGACTTGTTCGAATCGTTTGCCGGTTCAATCGTGGCCGCCATGGCCATAGGCGCCATGACCACTGCCGGCGGCGGCCCGGGCACTTGGGTGTTATTACCCATCGCAATAACTTGCATCGGCATAGTGTCTTCTATCATCAGTACCGTATTGGTTAGAGTTGTGAAAAGTGACCCTTCCTTTTCACTTAGAATGGGTTCTTTTGTGGCAAGCATTTTGACGCTTATGGGTACTTACTTAGCTGTTGTTCATTTTACCGGCACTTCTATGCTGTTTTGGCCTGTCCTGGCCGGGGTTGTGGCCGGTGTGGCTATCGGGCTCCTTTCCGAGCTGTACACTTCGGCTGATTACAAATCAGTGAAGGGAATCGCCGAGTCATCCAAAAGCGGAGCCGCTACGAACGTCATTGAAGGCCTTGCTGTAGGTATGAAGTCTACAGCTATTCCTATCTTGCTCATATCCATAGCCATTTTGGTGGCATACAAAGCGGGAGACGCCGGGGGAACAGGCGGGCTTTACGGCGTGGCTTTGGCCGCCGTGGGGATGCTATCCACAGCCGGGATAACTGTGGCAGTTGATGCTTACGGTCCTATAGCCGATAATGCCGGTGGAATCGCTGAAATGACTCACCAGCCTGAAAATGTCAGGCAAGTTACTGATTCTTTGGATTCTTTGGGAAATACAACGGCCGCGTTGGGCAAAGGTTTGGCAATTGGTTCCGCTGCCTTAACGGCTTTGGCCTTGTTTTCGGCATATTCTCAAGCGGTGGGGCTTGTCACCATCGATATACTTACGCCCCAGGTTATCGCGGGCATGTTAATAGGCGGCATGTTGCCGTTTCTGTTTTCTGCTTTCACTATGGAAGCTGTAGGGATAACTGCTAACCACATGGTGGAAGAGGTAAGGCGGCAGTTTCGGGAAATACCGGGACTCATGAAAGGCGAGGGGACACCTGATTATGCCCGATGTGTAGACATTTCCACCTTAGGGGCTCTTCGACAAATGGTTTTGCCCGGCCTCATGGCCATCGCCGCCCCCCTTCTTACGGGGTTTATTCTCGGGAAGGAAGCTTTGGCTGGCCTTTTGGCGGGAAGCCTAGTCACCGGAGTTTTGCTGGCCATAATGCTGGCTAACGCCGGCGGGGCGTGGGACAACGCCAAAAAGTATATTGAAGCGGGGCATTTGGGAGGAAAGGGCACAAGCGTTCACGCGGCCGCCGTGGTAGGCGACACAGTGGGGGACCCGTGCAAAGACACCGCAGGGCCGTCTATAAATATCTTGATAAAGCTTATGAGCATCGTGGCTCTGGTGTTCGCGCCCCTTATTAGGTAAGCTGTTTTCGGATGCGGTTTGCTGACCTTTTCTTTGAAGTTTAAGGAAAAGGTCAGATGTGTTTATTCTGTGCGATAGGGGTGGATATTTGTGACGCGCGACGAGCTGGTTTTAGAGGTGAAGAAAAGGGTACCTACGAAAAACTTGTTCAAGCATATATTGGCGGTTGAAGCAGTCATGAGGCGGCTCGCTCAGTATTTTGGCGAAGACGAAAAACGCTGGGGCGACGCGGGGCTTCTGCACGACATAGATTACGAGGTGACCAAGGACGACCCGGCGACGCACAGTCTTTTGTCGGGCAAAATTGCGGAAGATTTGGGTTTTGACCAAGAGGTAGTAGATGCGGTTAAGGCCCACAACGAGTATCACGGGTTGCCCAGGCATACCAATATGGCCAAAGCGCTTTACTCGGCAGACCCTTTGACGGGGCTCATTGTGGCTTCGGCGCTCATAAGCCCGGGCAAAAAACTTTCGGGAATTGACGCCGATTTCGTGTTAAACCGGATGGCGGAGAAATCTTTTGCAAGGGGAGCCAATAGGGATACCATAAAAGCATGCAGTGATCTCGGACTGGATCTCAAGGAATTTGTGGCACTGGGGCTTGAGGCTATGCAAGGTATAAGCAAAGAACTTGGGTTGTGAGGCGGTTTTACAGGAAGTGATCAGTTATGGCTAAGGAAGAAAGATACAAACGAATAGCCGATAATCGGAAGGCCCGGCATAATTACACCATTGAAGATACCATCGAGGCCGGTATAGCGCTTATTGGGACAGAGGTGAAGTCGCTGCGGGCAGGGCGGGCCAACTTGGGCGATAGTTATGCAGAGATTGTGGGCGGTGAGGTTTTCCTCAAAAATGTCCACATCGACCAGTATGAGCCTGCAGCCCAGTTCAACCACGACCCCCTCCGCCCCAGGCGGCTTCTTTTGCATAAAAGCGAGATTCGGAAACTTGCGGGCAAGGTAGCGGAACGAGGATATACCTTGGTGCCGCTATCCATGTATTTCAAAGACGGCCGTGCCAAAGTGGATCTGGCTCTGGCGCGCGGCAAGAAGTCTTATGACAAACGCGAAGCCATCAAGAAAAGGGATCAATCCCGCGAAACTATGAGGGAACTAAGAACCAGGGACCGGGATAAGTAGCGGCTGGCCTCAAAGGCCTGAAACCACAAGCCCTACAGGGCAATGATCGCTACCCAGCACATCATCATAAATCAGTGCGTCTTCGATGTGATTCTTTATCCTGTCAGACACCAAGAAGTAGTCGATTCTCCATCCAACGTTGTTCTGTCTTGCGTTGAACATGTAGGACCACCAAGTGTAGGCTTCTTCTTTGTCAGGATATAGATGCCGAAAAGTATCCACGAAACCGGCTTCTAGCAGCTCAGTCATCTTTTGCCGTTCCTGGGGTGAAAAGCCTGCGTTCTTTTGGTTGGTGGCTGGGTTTTTCAAATCGATTTCCTTGTGAGCAACGTTGAGATCCCCGCAGACTATTACGGGTTTGCGCTTGTCCAAAACCGCAATATGGGAAGCGAAATCGTCCTGCCATATCATGCGATAGTCGAGACGCGCAAGGCCCCTTTGTGAATTGGGAGCGTAGGTGTTGACCAGGTAGAAGTTATCGTATTCTAAAGTGATTACACGCCCTTCCTGGTTATGTTCTTCTTTGTCCAGATCGTGTTCCACATTAAGCGGTTGGGATTTGGCGTAGACTGCGGTTCCCGAATACCCTTTCTTCACGGCGCTGTTGAGGAAGAGTTCGTATCCTTCTTGATCAATTTCCGCTTGGCCGGGCTGCAATTTGGTTTCTTGTATGCAAAATAAGTCGGCATCGCAAGACCTGAAGAAATCACCAAAACCCTTATTTAAACAGGCACGCAGGCCATTAACGTTCCATGATATGAGTTTCACTGGCGGTTTACCTCCATAGAATAGTGGTTTGCTACTCAATTCTAACCTACCCGCGAAGGTTTGTGTGTTTGTAAGGTCGAGGAAATCGTGCTAAGATAAGTGATACAGATGATAGCGTAACATCTGCGCGCGTCAAGGATACACGCGTTAACCTAGGGGGCGACCAGGTTCGACGTG
>CAYPVF010000037.1:3809-14898 GCA_964414105.1 uncultured Eubacteriales bacterium | reverse complement strand
TCAACGTTTTTAGAGATTCGACCTCCGCACGAACCGCAAGCCCTCAGCATAACGAGAAGTCCGTCCTGCGCCAGTCTGTCTTTGATTTTTTCAGCATCATCCCAGCTTGATGCCACATATACCACTGTCCACACTGACAGGCCCTAGCGCCCCAAAAGGGGACTGTGGGCTTCCCCCCTTCCTAGAGGTTATTGTCTCACTCACGTCCTGCCCGATTCAGAATTTTTTGGGCATCGATGACTTCTTTCGCCAATATTCGCCGAGTGTCCTCTTGTTCCTCTAGCCCTCCCGTCACAAGAAGCACCTTTTCCTTAGCGAAAACATCTCTTAACCTTTGCCACAGTTTGGGAAAGACGATGACTTCCACCGCGGCGAAGTCGTCTTCCATGTTTACAAAAGCCATTTCTTCACCGGCCCTGGTAATTACCTTCTTCACCGATGAAACACGGCCTCCCACGGTAACATCCTTGCCTTCCGGGGCGGATTCCAAATCCGATATGGGTGTTGTTTTCGCTTCAAAAAGAGATTTGTACTTTTCCAAAGGATGGCCGCTAAAATACATACCCAAGAGGTCGCGCTCCCATGTAAGCATAATCTCCAAAGGAACTTCTTTTGCAGGCTTTCGCGGACTTGGCGTAATCGGCTCTGAAAAAAGCATCGGCGCAGAAGGGCCTCCGAACAATGACAACTGGTTATCTGTGCGGTTGACCCTCTCTTTTAGGGTTTGCTCCAATCCATCCAGGTTAGTATACCTGGTACCCAGCTCGTCACAGGCTCCGCATTGAATAAGGCTTTCTAAAGTTTTTCTGGTAAGAAGCCTTCCTTCAATTCGTGAAACAAAATCCCTCAAATTTTGAAAAGGCCCGTTGAGTTTTCTTTCCTCGACTACAGACTCTGCCAAGTGCCCGCCTACGTTTTTGATGCTTCCCAAACCGAAACGGATGGACGAATTCTCAACAGAAAACTCAACTTCGCTGCGGTTTATGTTGGGGCCCAGTATGTTTATGCCAAGCCTTTTGGCTTCATCCAGATATATCCCTACCTTACCCTGCACCCCCGCCACAGACGACACCAAAGCGGCCATAAACTCTTGAGGGAAATTGGCTTTAAGATACGCGGTTTGGTAAGCGATAAGGGCGTAGGGCGCGGCGTGGTTTTTGTTAAACCCATAATTGGCGAACTTCAAAATAAGGTCATAAATCTTCACGGCGATATCTTGAGACAAACCTTTGGCTTTTGCGCCGCGGATAAACTTGTCTTCCATATCCTCCAAAAGATCTCGTTTTTTCTTGCCAACAGCGCGCCTTAACACATCTGCTTCACCCAAAGTAAAACCCGCCACGGCAGACGCGATTTTCAGAATTTGCTCCTGATATACCAAAACGCCGTAAGTTTCCTTCAGAACAGGCTCCAATATGGGGTGCAGATAGTGAGGTGTCCCAGCCCTGGATTTCAAGAATTCGGGTATTTGTTCCATAGGGCCCGGGCGGCAAAGCGCAACCGCGGCTATAATGTCTTTGAGCTCCCTGGGTTTCAGGTCTTTCAGAAAATCCCTGACCCACGACGATTCGAGCTGGAAAACCCCTAAGGCTTCGCCTTTTGACAGCATGTCATAGGTTTTGTTGTTCCCCGGGGGAATGTCGTCCACAGTGAAAGGGCGCCCGAGGGTTTTTTCGATGATATCGCAAGATTTTTTAAGAACGGTTAGGGTACGAAGCGCTAGGAAGTCGAATTTCAATAGGCCCAAGCTCTCCAAATCTTCCATGGGATACTGGGTCACCGCACCGCCTTCTTGAGCCCTTGCCAAGGGAACGTAATCCCACAAAGGCCCTTTGCCGATCACAACCCCGGCGGCATGTGTGGAAGAATGCCTTGGCATACCTTCCAAGTGCAGCGCCGTATCCAATAGGGTCTTTACGTCTTCTTGGGACTGCAGCTGCCTCAAAGCGGGTGTCGTCTCCAAAGCCCTGTCCAGGGTTATGCCCAATTGATAAGGGATAAGCTTTGCTATTTTGTCTACATCTCCGTAGGCCATGCCCATTGCCCTGCCCACATCTCTTACGGCGGCTCTGGCAGCCATGGTGCCGAAGGTGACTATTTGCGCCACATGGTCTTCACCGTACTTGGCCTTAACATAGTCGATGACTTCGTCGCGGCGGTCGTCTTGAAAATCGATGTCGATGTCGGGCATGGTTATGCGCTCGGGGTTTAAGAACCTTTCAAAAACCAAATCGTGTTCTAGGGGGTCTATGTCGGTTATGTCCAGGCAATAAGCTACCAGACTTCCCGCGGCGGAACCTCTGCCCGGCCCCACAGCGATGCCTTTTTCCTTTGCGTGGCGAACAAAATCGCTCACCACAAGAAAATATGAAGAATACCCCATGCGGTTTATCATTTCTAGCTCAAACGCGAGCCTTTCCTTTGCCTGTTTTTCTTCCCGTGCCAAAGACGGGGTTTGCGCCAGGCGCCTTTCAAGCCCCTCCAAAGCCATTCCTTCCAAAACGCTCTCGGCTTTTGAGCCTTGGGGTAAAGGGAATTGGGGCAAATGAATGGCGTCAAAATCCAATTCCACCCGGCACCTTTTGGCTATTTCCTCGGTGTTGGCTACGGCCTCGGGCAGATCCCGGAAGATTTCGGCCATTTCTTTTTGAGAACGGAAATAAAAACTATTGCCTTGAAACCTGAACCGTTTGGGATCGTCAATGGTGGTGGCTGTTTGAATGGCCAAAAGCACGTCGTGGTACTTAGCGTCATTTTGGGTTAGGTAGTGGCAATCGTTTGTGGCCACAAGCGGCACGTTCGTTTTCTTTGAAAGGCGCACCATTTGTTCGTTGATCTCGTCTTGAACGCCTATGCCGTTTCTTTGCATCTCAAGAAACACGTTGTTTTTTCCGAAGATTTCGCAATACCGCATGAGACTTCTTTCAGCGGCATCGAAATTTTTTTGGGCAAGATGTGAAGGCACTTCCCCTTCTAAGCAAGCCGTAAGGGCGATTAGGCCTTTTGCGTTTTGGGACAAAACCTCCAAGTCCACCCTTGGTTTGTAATAGAAGCCCTCTAAAAACCCTTTGGACACGACTTTCATGAGGTTTTTATAGCCCTCGTTGGTTTCGGCTAAAAGCACTAAATGGTAGGGTTTGTCTTGGGTTCCGAGATTTTTTTGAAGCCTTGACTCCCTGGCGACATACACTTCACAGCCAATGATCGGATGAATACCGTTTGCCCTGCAAGCCTCTACAAAAGCCACTACGCCATACATGGCGCCGTGGTCTGTTATGGCAAGGGATTTCATCCCCATTTCGGCCGCTAAAGCGCACAAGTCCTTGATTCTGCAAGCGCCGTCCAGCAAACTGTATTCTGTATGAACGTGAAGGTGGGAAAAGCCCATGGCAGGTTTTACCTCCAGCTATGTAAAATGGCCACAATTTCATGTAGAATGATAATACTATCAACCGCAAAGAGGGTGAGCATTGTGCCTTGGAAATTCTGCCCTTCGTGTAAACATATCTCTTACAGTGCTGCTACGCACTACGAAAAATGGTCATGCCCTCATTGCGGCATAGATCTTAAATCAGAGCCCGAGTATGACATCGATCAAGCAAAAGCGCTCCGCAAGAAGTATTTGCCGGAACCTCAGGATACTGAGCCCGAGGAACCAGAAGCGCCGTGATCGCAATGTGCCTGCCCGCATATACACCTTAGTGGTCGGCCCGGCCTGTAAAATTGAACCTATTCAACAGCATAGCCGGGGTAACTACCGACGAATGAACCCCTATTAGCTGCCTTTCTTCGGAGAACTCCGCGGCCGATGCCAAGGCGCCCACCACACTTTGGGTAAAGCGAAGGTTCTTTACGGCTGATTTTACGCTGCCGTTCTCAACCAGGAACGTGCCGTCTCTGGTCATTCCCGTGATGACTGTTTTCTGGGAATGCACAGCCCTAACATAATGGAACCTTGTGACAAGCACTCCCCTAGTAATACTTCTTATCAGTTCTTCCCTTGTCTTTTGGCCGGGGGTCACGAATAGATTTGCGGGCGACGCCCCATATCCCCCGGCGTGCCCCGTGGATTTGCTGAGACCCGCCTTAAACGCCGAGAACGAATCGTAAACCACTCCGACGCCGCAGCCGTCCTTTATGAGGCTAACTCTTTCCTTGGGTTGTCCCTCAATGTCAAAAGCAGAAGGCGCGCCCTCCGGGTCAAGCCCATCATCCCAAATAGTCACAACGGGCGACATGATTTGTTCGCCCATACGGCCCGACAAAAACGACTGGCCATCGTGGTAGGAACCCGCGGATAAACCCAAGCGCGCCAAATTGGCGACAAGTTCGCCCGCGGCATATGGCTCCAGCAAGACCACGTACTCCCCGGGTTCAAGCGATTCCTGATTCCCATTCATGGCGCAGCGCTCTATGGCTTCTTGGGCCACAGAAGAAGCGTCGATTTTACAAATGTCCCTATTGGAGGCTTGGGCAAACCCCGAGCCGTCTTGAGACATGACGACGCAAGTGAGATCTGCCGATGTGGATGCCTCATAAGCCCTAACCCCAAGAGTATTGGCTACGCCAATTTCCCTAAAAGATGTTTCGTGGGCGCCGGCTGCATCGAAGCCACGCTTTTTGGCGGCGCCGATTACCGCCAACACGTTATCGGCTCTGAGGTCAGGGCCGGCAAGGGCTGTGGAATCAAAATAGGAGTTTACCTGCGGTATAGACCTTGGGCCCGGAAGGGATACAAATTCCGGGTTTTCCGGCGACAGGCTCGCAATTTCAAAAGCTCTTTCGGCGGTCCGGTTTACAGACTCGCGGGACAAGTCATTTGTGCCCGCCACGCCCATCTTCTTCCCCACATAAATCTTGATGCTTAGCTTGGCCTGGGTTTCGGCAACGTTTTGGTGTATGGTTGAATTTGCGTACCGGGTAAGCCTGGTGTCATGAGACAATAACCGGGCTTCGGCTTGATCCCCTGAAGAAGCTTTGAGAGCGCTCTCTAGGATTTCCAATACTCTGGTGTTTCCTACCATTTACCCACACCCACTCTCACTTTTCTAAACCGTGCCGGGCCGGCGCCGTGACCCACCCTGATAGGCTGACCGGGCTCGCCTTTGCCGCAGTTGGGGATACCCCACACTTTCCACAGGCTTTTGTTGGATACAGCATCGCAACTGTTCCAAAATTCAGGTGTGTTGCCTGTATATGTTGGGTTTTTTATCATGTTGGTTATGGAGCCGTCTTCAATTTCCCAACCCATTTCCGTCCCAAACTGGAAATTGTACCTGCGGTCGTCAATGGAGTAGCTGCGGTTGAGATCCATATATATTCCATGCTTGGTGTCTTTTATTATCTCGTCCAAAGTGAAATCTCCCGGTGTAAGATTGATGTTGGTCATCCTAACCAAGGGAATACGGTTCCAGCTTACCGCCCTGTTTGCCCCGTTGGATTTTTCACCTATTACAGGAGCGGTTTCCCTCGAAGTAAGGTAGTTTTCAAAAATCCCTTCATTTACGATGTCAAAGCGCCCCGCGGGCACGCCGTCATCGTCGTATCCGAAGCTACCGTTGGCCCCGGGAATTGTGGCGTCAGCCACGATGTTCACAGAAGGCGAGCCGTATCTGAAACAATGTTTTTTATCAGGGGTAAGAAACGAGGTTCCTACCATGCCCGCTTCCGTACCCAAAACCCTGTCGAGTTCAATGGGGTGCCCGCAAGATTCGTGAATCTGCAAGGCAAGCTGTGAGCCCTCCAAAATCAAATCGTAGCAGCCGCTTGGGCATTGTTTGGCGTTCAACAGCGCGCGGGCCTCTTGCGAAACCCTGGCAGCGTTACCGGAAAAATCGAGCTCCTTAATGTGTTCCCAACCTTTTAGAGCGTAGTCGCCGCCAAACTGGGCCGGATAGGAACGCATTTGCGCTTCGCTTTGGTTCCGGGCCATGGCGCCTATTACGCCGCCGGATTGAGTGAGGGTTTGGCGTATGTCAGACCCTTCGGAGGACATAAACTGCTTGTCTTCTTTGAAAAAATTCAAAGACCCGTGGGTGAGATTCACCTCCGCGGCTTTGGACATTAGTTCTTCGGCGGCGGTAAGCTCAGCCACTTTTTCTTCTATTCGTATTTCAAAAGGGTCTATTTTGGGCATAGCCTTCCACGTATCTTGAACAGGTTCCACAGGTGAAAGCACCGCAGGCTTTTGGCCCCCAAACCCCAAGCTTCTGGCTGAGGCTTTAGCTATGGACGCAGCCTCTTGGGCTATCTTGGTGACCTCTTGCAGGGTGGTGACGCCAGAGGAAGCGAAGCCCCAAGCGCCGTCTTTCAAAACCCTGACCCCGAAACCCGAGTCTTGGTCTTGGCTTACAGATTGCAGGTGCCCATTTTTGGTGGCTATTCTCTCTGTCTGAGATTGTATGTACCTAACATCGCAATACCAAGCCCCGGCGCGTTTGGCCGCTTCCAGGGCGAGTTCCATCAGATGTTTCATGGTGTGTGCCCCCTAAAACCAAACTTCCATTTCACTATTGGTGATTTCTTTATAAGAAAACAAATACCTGCAAAATCCCTAAGGCGTGTCGGGCTCGTCTGACGGTTGAGTACATTTGTGCCGTAACACACATTTGGCACACTTGGGCTTTCTGGCTGAGCAAACCTGCCTGCCGTGTTCAATGAGCATAAGATGGAGCGACATTTTGATGTCGTCAGGAGTTATATTTTCCAAGGTATCCTGGGCAGACGAGGCGGACGCGCTTTTGGGGACTATACCAAGTTTGCGGGTTATGCGCAGCACATGGGTGTCCACTGGAAAAGCAGGCAACCCAAAACCGAAAGCCAAAACACAGGCGGCAGTTTTAGGCCCCACTCCCTTTAGGGACGTAAGATATTTGAAAATATCCTTTGGGGATTTCTGTGCAAGAGGATCCAAAGTGACTGAGCCAAAATCTTCTCTAAGTTTTCCCAAGGCAGCTTTCACTGAATTGGTTTTTTCCCTGTACAAACCTCCCGGTTTCAAGGCTTCTTCGACCTTTTCGCGGTCGGCGTCCAGCACTGATTCCCAATCGGCAAACTGATGCTTTAGGTTGGCAAATGCTTTGGTACTGAGGTTGTCGTTGGTAGCCTGCGACAGGATGGTAGCAACCAGGGTGTCCAAAGGGTTGCCGCGGCTAGTCTCAAGAAGCCGTGACTTCACCCCGGGATAGCACGGTGTCAAAAGGTCGTTCACTTCCTGGGGGCTCAAAATTCTTCCCACAATCTGCTTGAACAGCCTTCCTCGCTCCTCGAAACTGGTAAACATGTCGTAACTGGCGCACGCGGGCGACAACGCCACCGACCAGCCGGGGCTTGCCATGGAAGCGGCAGTTCGGACTGCTTCCTCCAAAGTTTCGGCCCGTGTCATCTGGAGTTTTGGCGCCTTGCCTGTTTTACTGCTTTCTGCCAGGGCCTCTTGGAGGGCGTTTTCAATTAAAGGGGCGCAAACCCCCAAAGTGACTACCGATACGTCGCCCCGTCCCACAATTTTACGGGCGAGGTTTTGAAACGGTATGCCCTTATCGTACCCCCCCAGTATTAGCGCCACGGGGCCTTCAACAGCTTCCAGGAAAGCTTGGGTTCTGTCGGGCGACGTGGCGATGGAATCGTTGTAATACTTTACGCCATTGACTTCTCGAACCAGTTCTATCCTGTGTTCAATGCCTTTGAAACAGCGCAACGCTTGCCTGGCTCCATCCAGGTTCCCACCCATCAAAATAGTCGCCATGGCCGCAGCCAGGGCGTTTTTCACGTTGTGTTTTCCGGGCACTAACAAATCGCGCCTCGTGGCCATGGTCACTGCTTCGCCTTGCCCGCATCCCAAAAATCCGGGCAGGGACAGTTTGAGTTCGTCTCCTTGAAGCCACCCGCGGATTGTGTTTGGCTCGGGCCCAAAACAGCTTTCTGTAGAAAAATAACCTACATTTCCCGGACATGCGTGGGCACATTGGCGGGTTGTCGGGTCGTCGTAATTCAAAACGCACCACGCATTTTCATTTTGGAATTGGAAAATGCGCGTCTTGGCGGAAACATAATCTTCATACGAATCGTGCACATCAAGGTGGTTGGGCTGGACGTTCAGGAACAAAGCCACGTCCGGGCTTTTCGACATAAGCTCAAGCTGGAAGCTGGACAACTCCAGAACAACCAAAGCCTCGGGTGGGATGGAATCCACATCTTCAATTAGAACAGAACCTATGTTGCCCCCGACGTAAACAGGGGTTTCGGGCAAACTCGCTTTTAGCATCATACCCACCAAGGTAGTGGTGGTAGTTTTGCCGGCGCTTCCCGTAATCCCGCACACTTTCGCTTTGCATCTATCCAAAAAAAGTGCCACTTCACCGGAAATCACGGCGCCCCGTTCCTTGGCAAGGGTGATTTCAGGCAGGCTCTTCTTGATTCCCGGTGTAAGGAATATCCACTGGAAATCGGGCAACCGCGTCAAATAGCCCGGGCCCAGGCTCCAATCGGCCCCAAGATCATCCAGTTCCGTATAGGTTTCGCCTAGTTCCCGGCGGTTCTTTTTATCAAAGCAGGTAACCTTTGCTCCCTCTTTTAGCAGGTAACGGCACAAAGCCCGATTGGATTTACCCAAACCCACAACCGCAACTTTTTTTCCGGCGTAACTCTCCGCGACACGTGACATAGCTAAACCCTCCGCATAAAACGCTACCCTTAATACAAATGTACAGCAAATTCACGGCCGTGGCACCTGATGGAGCATCACACATTGAAAAATGCCCCACCAGCTGCAAGTAGCCGGCGGGGCACAAAAACAAAACGTAAACCAAGGAGAAAATCTAGAGCGTGGCGCGCATTTCAGCCAGACGCCGGGCCGACATGGGTTTAGCCGTAGCCAACGCCGCTTCCAGCCTGTTTAACCCTTCAGCAATTTTCTCCATAGAAGTCGCGTAAGACAGGCGCAGATTTCCCTTGGTGCCGAAAGCTTCTCCGGGAACCACGGCAATTCTGGCTTCTTCCAGCAGGACATCAGCCAAAGACGAGTCGCTTACCACTTCCCTGCCATAAACCTCGGTTCCCATGAATGCCGACACGTCAGGGTACACATAAAAAGCTCCCGGCGGCGTAAGGCATTTCACGCCCGCCATTTTATTGAGCCTTTCTACCATGTAGTCCCTGCGTTTTCTGAACTCTTCGCGCATCAAAACCAAAGACTCCTGGGGACCTGTAAGCCCCGCCAACGCCGCTTTCTGAGATATGGATGCAGGGTTTGAAGTGGAATGACTCTGCAAATTACCCATAGCGGCTATGACGTGGGATGGCCCGGCGGCGTATCCTATCCGCCAGCCGGTCATGGCGTAAGCCTTGGATACCCCGTTCACGGTTATGGTGATGGATTTCACTTCCGGGGACAAACTGGCGAAAGCCACGTGTTTTCCTTCATACACAAGTTTTTCGTATATTTCATCGCATATGACTCCTATCCCGTTGGCCAAACACACCTGTGCGATTTGTTCCAGTTCATCCTCGGTGTAAATGGCCCCTGTGGGATTTGAAGGAGTGTTCAACATAAGCAGGGTCGTTTTGGGGGTGATGGCACTTTCCAGAGCATCACGGGTAACTTTGAAATCGGTTTCAATGCCCGTGGGGATGACAACAGGAATCCCGCCGGCGATTTTCACCATTTCCGGGTAACTCACCCAATAAGGCGCGGGGATAAGCACTTCGTCGCCCCGCTCGCAAAGGGCCAAGACAGCGTTAAACAGGGAATGTTTTGCCCCCACGGACACAAGAATATCGCCGGGCTCGTATAATAGCCCGTTGTCGTCTTCAAACTTCTTGCAGATAGCCTCTCTAAGCTCCACGATGCCCGCCGACGCCGTGTATTTGGTAAAACCGGTTTCAATGGCGTCTACGGCGGCTTGTTTTATGTATTCAGGGGTGTCGAAGTCGGGCTCGCCAACGCCAAAACTTATGATGTCAACGCCTTCCCTTTGGAGCTTTTTGGTCTTAGCGTCCAAGGCAAGGGTGGGCGAGGGGCTAATGGAACGCGCGCAGGAGGAAAGTTTCATTGATGAGACCCCCTAAAAGGTGGTAATTGCTTCTTACATTTCGGTAATATACTGAATTATCCCTTCTAGCTCAATATTAAAACTTTACCCAATCGACTACAAAATGCCTAAACTCAGATAATCGGGTCAACCGTTTAAAATGAACAGAATGGTATAAGTCCAGATTTTATAGCCATTATGGTACTATCGTCAAGAGTCGCCGCCAAATTAGTTTTGGAGTGTGGAGTGGCGGCTCGTTACAGGTACCGCACAAGTTTTGGAGGGCCTGCATGAACCGCGGAAACATTGGGGTGTTAATGGGACTCGGCTTTGCTCTGCTCGCCTCGGCAATAGCCGGGCTATATGTGGGCATTTATCTGAATGGGCGCACAGGCAAGGCCTTTTTCGCCCCTTTGGGTTTGGTCTTCGGGTTGGGCGCGGGGTTTCACAGAGCGTGGTTTACTGTAAAGCAGATGATGAAAGGACCAAACGGTAGCTAAAACACACCACCGGGTACTCTAAACCGCCGGAATCTACTAGAATAGATGAAAATAACAGACGACAAGTCCAGAGGGTGACCTGCGTGTTTAGGCTGGCCAGAACAAGATTTGCCCTATGGCAACTCAAAATAGAAGCCGTGTTGTGTTTTGTAGTATCCTTGGGCATGATGACGGGCTTATTAGTGCCCGGCGCCCAAGCGAGCCCCCGAAGCATTTCGGCCTCCGAACTGGCTTTCACCGTGGACCGCTATCCCGGAAGACTTACAGGTTCAGAAGACAGTGAGGATTTTTTGCTGGATGTGTCGCAACAGCTGCGGGAATTGGGGTGGGCCGCCCGGATTCAATCTTACGAAACAATTATGCAAACCCATTCGGGCGTCACAAACCGCACTACATTTGTAAGCGTTCATGGCAAAAACCTTTTTGCCCACAAAATCAACGATGCTTCTGACGATGCCCAAGAATACGGTTTCGACCTACTTATAGTTGCCCCATATGCCATTCCCGCGTGCCAAGAGGTTTTCACGGAATCTGAGTTTTTCACAACACAGGCGGCTGCCG
>CAYPVF010000037.1:0-3799 GCA_964414105.1 uncultured Eubacteriales bacterium | reverse complement strand
TCGGGCGTTTTGCTGAATATGGAATCGATCAGTCCGGGCTTTTGCGTTTCGCCGAAAACTATGAAGGCAACCGAAATGTCGCTTTGGCTTTGGTGTCAGGGCATTACCAGCTTGGCGCGGGCATGAGAGCACTTGTGGAGGACCTGGGCAAGGGGGGCCGGTCGATTGGGAGCATTTTGGTCATAGGCGACATGTATGGCCCCGGTGATATACCTTTGGTCCCGAATAAATCCACTCCGACTTATATGGCGGAGGCATTATCCGCCTGCGCGGGGAACGCGGGCTTGAACACTTTTTTGGCGGGGGAACATAGCTACCCCGCTTGGTTTAGGGCGGCCACCCTAGGCCCGCCGGTTACGTTCGTCGGATTCGAAAACATAGTTGACGATGGCACGTTTTCGGGCGAAGCCTCCATGGTAGGAGACACCGTACCCGCTATCACCTTGGGCTTACCCACAGATAACAAATTCAAAAATACAACTGAGCCTGTGGATATCGCCGCAATCGCGGAACGCACACAAATCGCGGCCAACTTGCTGATAGCTTTTGCCGATTTACAGGTTCCACAAAGCTCAAATAACCCCAAGGGCGGCTTAACCTATGGAGAAAGCACCCCGATTACGCTTTTCAACAAAACTTACATGTTGCAGTCGAAAACTTTGCTATACGCGGGATTGGCGGGAAGCCTTCTGGCGGTTTTGTTTGTGCTTTTGGCTAAACCAAATTTCAAGCGCCTGGGAGGCTTGGGTTGGGTTATTGGAGCAACCGCAGCTGCTTTGATAGCGCAAAGCGTAAGGACATTGGCTTTCAAAGACTCTTTCCCCGCTTACATCCCTTGGACTAACCCCGCCGTACCAAACACTTTGATTGTGGCTGTGTTTCTTCTACTGGCGGCAGTGGGCGTTCTTCGGATGTGGGCTGTCCGATCTCGAATAGCAAACCTACCCAGGGCATCATTCCAGGTGAATACGCCCGGTGACGCTGCGGCAGGGGGAGCGGGGTCTTCGCCGCCCAGAAATAGTGCGGCTTCCGGCATCTGGGGGCTTTCCGTCATGGCCGTCCTTTCGTTAGCGGCCGGCGCGGCTGGTTCCCAAAACATCCCACACGTTATCTTGGCTCTGGCCGGTCTGGCTTTTGCGGTCGTTATAGAATCGCTGTTGGGGCGCCGCAACAGTAAACCGCCTGCGGCCTTCCTTTGGGTTCGCCAGGCTTTGTATTTGACCCCTTTGGTTCCCGCTGCCGCTTGGATGAAATCACACGTGTGGACGGGGTTTTCCCTTGGAAATTTGGCGGCTTGTGTTTGCCTGGGCGTGGCTTCGGGGAGCTTTCTTTCCACCATGGAGCCTCCCAAACCGGTCGGTAAGAACAAGGTTGGGCTTTTGAACATGGCTACCTTAGCCGCGCCTTTGATCATAGTGGCAGCGATAATCGCGGCGAGAAACTCCGGTACTGCTCCCATTTCGGCAAGAGTGAACGAAGTGTTCGATTATACTCCCGAAGTAGAAATCTACACAACAAAACCTGTAAAAGACATCGCCATAGAGCCTTACATATCCGGGGCTGGCTTTTCCCACGGCCTTCCGAGTCTGGAGCCGTCCGCGGGGCTCAAAACGGGAGCTTTGCGGTTTCGATTTTCCGAAGAAGCGGGTTGCAGTTGGGCAAAAGTACAGACACAGGTGGATAGAGAGACTTCGTCTTCTGCCAAAGGATCATCGCGAACCGTCATTTTGACCGAGGCCGACTGGCAGGAAAGGCCAACACTTGTGAGCGTGGAGGTAAAAGACATGCCCGTATCCAGGGGCAGGTCAGAACCGTTCGTCTTGGAGAATCTGGCGTACATTCTGGAATCCATGCAAAGTGGCGAAACAACCGGGACAATATCCGGGTTTTCCCGCGAGGATCAGATTACCCCCAAGACCGGATATGCTGTACGGTTTGTGTGGTGGCACCCTTCCCAATCGCCGGTTAGCGCGAAAATCGTTGCCCTGGCCCGGGAACTTGGGACGGTAAACTGCACGGCGTCCGCCCATTATTTAGGCCGGACCTATGTAGGGCAACGGCTGGTTTCACCAAGCACACCCCGCATGAGGATTACGAACCAAGTCATAGTGAAGACTCGGCCGCTGTAAGCGGGTTGTTATAGGGCGTGGGTGGATCGTCAGTAAGTCGTGAGTAGGGCGTAAGTGCAGATCCAAAATGGGATTCCCTCGCCGCTAGGTTCGCCGCCGGGTTCACCGACAGTCTTCGGCGAACTTTGCACCGAGACTGTCGATTCAGCGGTTTTTAGTTTAGGCAGACGCTGTTTTCAAAGGCTCGCCGGCGAATTGTTTCTCGTACAAGGATTTGTACTGTCCTCCCAAAGCTATGAGCTCGTTGTGAGAACCCACTTCTTTGACCTCGCCCAGATCGATAACGTAGATGCGATCGGCGTTTCGAATTGTGGAAAGCCTGTGAGCGATCACTATAGAAGTTCGCCCCTTGAGAAGGGTTTCCAAAGCCTTTTGAATCTGCAATTCTGTGTAAGCGTCTACAGATGAAGTAGCCTCGTCCAATATAAGAATGCGGGGGTCAGCCAAAAGTGCCCTGGCAAAAGACAGTAGCTGCCTTTGGCCCACTGACAAGCGGGTACCCCTTTCCCTAACTTCCGTGTCATATCCATCGGGCAGGTTCATGATGAAATTGTGGGCGCCCACGGTTTTGGCCGCCTCTTCCACTTCTTCATCGGTGGCATCGAGCCTGCCGTACCTGATGTTGTCGCGGATGGTGCCTGAGAATATGACTGTATCCTGCAAAACTACTCCCAGTTTCGACCTGAGAGACTCCAAAGCAATGTCCCTTATATCCATACCGTCTACCAAGATTTGGCCTTCTTGCACGTCGTAGAAACGGGACAAAAGGTTAATGACCGACGACTTGCCCGCGCCCGTAGGCCCCACTAAAGCGATAGTCTCGTCGGGCTTAACCTCTATATTGACCGAATGCAAAACCGGCGTCTTGGGGTCGTAACCGAAGACTACATCCTTGAACTCTACATGCCCATCCAAATGGTCCAAAACCAATGAATCGGGCTTGTCGCCTACGTTGGGCTCGGTGTCGAGCACTTCAAACACTCGTTCAGCCGACACAGCGGCCTGCAACACTTGGTTCCATATTTGCACCAAGTTACGAACGGGCCAGAAAAACCTGTTGACGTAGTTCACAAACACCGTGATGGTGCCTATGGTAACCAAAGTATCGCCCAAGGACATCCTCACGCCGCCGTAGTAGTAAACCAGCGCCACACCCACGGTGCCAATTATGTCAACTATGGGAAAGAAAAGCGCTTGAAGCTTCGCGGCGTCCATCTGTGCCTCGAAGTTCTTCTGGTTGGTGTCGCCAAACTTGTTGGCGTTTACGTCTTCACGGGAAAATGCTTGGGTAATTCTCATCCCCGAAATGGACTCCTGGAGGTTTGCTGTGATATCAGCAAGCCGCCTTCTGGTTTTGTGGTAAGCCTTAGTCATTCTGCTTTGAAGAAAGAACACGGTTACGAAAAGAAGCGGCATGGTAATGAAGGTTACCATGGCTAACTTTGGGTTCTTTTGTATCATGATAATTATGATACCGAAGATGGTCACAACGTCCGACAGCAGGTTCAAGGAACCACCTGAAAGCAGGTAGTTAATGGATTCCACGTCGTTTACCACACGGGACATTATTCTCCCTGCCTGAAGGCCGTCGTAAAAATCCAGACCCAAATCCTGCATGTGCCCGAACAATGTCTTTCTGATGTTGTACAACATTTGCTGACCTGTCCAAG
>CAYPVF010000036.1:1282-14953 GCA_964414105.1 uncultured Eubacteriales bacterium | reverse complement strand
GCCGCGCCAGACATCTCAAGAACCACGTCCACGCCCACCCCGTGGGTGGCGTCCAATACTGCCTCAACAGGGTCCACTTCCTTGGAGTTTATGGTAAGGTCGGCCCCCATATCCTTGGCCAAACCCAATCGAAAATCGTTTATGTCAGAGGCGGCCAAAAACGAAGCGCCACAAGCTTTGGCCACCCCAATGGCCATAAGACCAATAGGCCCCGAGCCCAAAACGGCAAAAGTTTTGCCCCGGGTTTCGCCTGAAAGCACCGTGTGCACGGCGTTTCCCAAAGGCTCCTGGATGGAAGCAATATCAGGGGGAATGGCGGGGTCGTTATGCCAAATGTTTTCTTCGGGTACCGCTATATACTTGGTGAAACAACCGTCGGTATCTACCCCAAGGATGGAAGTATTTTGGCACACATGCTTTTCTCCCAGCATGCATTGGACACACTGGCCGCATACTATGTGAGTCTCTGCGGACACATAGTCTCCAAGTTTTACGGTTTTGACTCCCTCACCTAACTCCACAACTTTACCTGCAAATTCATGCCCCATGATGCGCGGCGGTTTGATTCTGTTTTGAGCCCATTCGTTCCAAATATAAATGTGGTGATCTGTTCCGCAAATTGAGGTGGCCTCTACTTCCACTACCACCTGTCCAGGGCCCGGGCTGGGCTCTTTGACATCAGCAAAAATGGCGCCGTAAGCCGGATCTTTTTTCATTACGGCCTTCATGCAATCCCCTCCCCGTTGGTGACAAAATGAACTTGGGCGTTCCAGTATCTAGTTCTCTTAGAATACTGTAGACCCCTTTAATATTATAAAGCTTTTGGAAGGACGAAGTTTAGGGGGATAGCTGCAGTAAAACCCTAATCTTTTGTGTAAAACACAACCACGTCGCCGTCGTGCAGGACATGATCCCGGGGGACCATTTGCCCGTCAAATACACCATGCCCCCACACACGCGCATACCGAAGATTGTCGGCTATATCCTTATGAACATCACCGGCGGCTTCAATTACCGTTTCGCCTTTATCCAGCACAAAAGGCTGCTTGAAGTTGGGTTTTTTGCCGGGGGGATGTGTATATACCCGAATTTTGCCTAATACTTGGAAAAACATCTTGCGGCTTAATTCGTCCAAACCTTCCCCCGTCACAGAAGAGCAAGGCACTATGTCCATGTCCTCGCTGCATATTTCCCGCAAGAGCTCCAGCCTGTCCAAAGCGCCGGGCGCATCGCACTTTGTCGCGGCGATAATGGCCTTTTTCTCGGTAAAATCGCGCTCGCCTTGGTTTTTCACTCTTACGTTGTTATCATCCAAAAATCGCATCATTTCTTCGTATTCGGTCAAAACGTCGTCTGTTCCAAGACTCATTACCAACAGAAGTCCGTCAGACAGACGCAGTAACCCCCACATCCAGCTTTGAGCCATTTCAGGGGCTATAGCGGGCATGTCTATGAGCTGAATCTGCACGTTTTCCCATTGCACCATGCCCGGAAGGGGTACCCTCGTGGCGAAAGAATAGTCAGTCACTTCCGGTTTAGCCCTGGTCATAGACGCCACAAGCATTGATTTACCCGAGTTACCAGGGCCCGCAAGGGCAATTTGCCCCGCGCCTTCTTTGTCTATCTGAAAAGCGTTTCTTCTTCTGGCGCCGCCGGAACCGCTTTTGGCGCCGTCTCTGAGTTTTGCAAGCCGCCTTTTTATGTTGCCTTGCATTTTCTCGGTACCTTTATGTTTGGGGATGGTGGCCATCATTTCTTCTAAAGCCGCCAGCCGCTCTTGATCAGTTAAGGCCTCCCGGTAACGGGCTTCCGCAGCAAGATACAAAGGGCCTAAGTTTGCCGGCATGGCCTTCACCTCTCCTCGCATAATACTTTACTGGTCAAAACAAATTGCCGCAACCGAAGGGAAGCCGTACGAGGCGAGATTCCAAATACCGCTCCCAATCCACTTTCACTGTTTTACCGGGGGTCAAAAAAGCTATAAACACATCTTTTACAGCTTTCCCCAAGATGTTTTGGGCCGCCAGGGCATAGAACGAAACCTGTGGAGTATATCTTCCAACCGCTTGGGTCAAATCATCGGAAAAAACCACGTCTGTTTTGTAATCCACAACGGTTACACCCGAATCTTCTTGGACTATGAGATCGATAACACCTTGAACAAGAACATTATCAGACTCGCCCGCCGGAAGCTTCATAGTAAATGGCAGTTCACGCCTGATTCTTTCATGGGACGAAAGCAGTCTTGTGCCTAGGCTGGATTGGAAAAAGCGCGCGATCAAACGGGCGTCTGAAAAAGATAGGGGTGTTTCCAGAAAACCTTTGTCGTACAAGTGTTGTGCGGCTTCCGTAATGCCTTCCACGGTAGACGCCTTGGAAAAATCCATCTTGGATAAAACAGTATGCACGGCGATCCCGCGTTTTAGCCCCTGGTCGTGCGAGTTTCCATGGGAAAAGCCCATCCTTCGATTAGGCCTGGGTACGTGCCGCCAAGAATCATCTTGGTCGCCCAGTTCCATTCTGCGCTTTAGTTCACCGACGCTTATTTTAGCCCTGGCAAACATCATATCGCTAAAAGGATACTCCCACCCTAACCTGCGTTCGACCTCTTTTTGGACATTGACATCAGGGGATATTAGTCGGGCTTGGGAAACCGCGTCAAGGATTCTCAAAGGTTCTGCCGCCTGTTGACTTTGGTCAGGAAGCGGAATCTCCGCTCCTTCGGTCCCGCCCCATATCCTTAAGGCGATGGTCTCAGCCTCATGCTCGCGCAAGGCCACGGGACATAGCCAATCCAAATAAGTTGTGGCCGCCTGGGTTTCGGGCTGACCCCCTTCCCAGCGCCTGAGGTAACCTTGGAGCTTTCGCGCCGAACCGACCAAACACAGCTTCTCCTTGGCTCGAGTCAAAGCCACATAAAGCACTCGCATTTCTTCAGCGAGATTTTCCTGGCGTATCTTGGAACGGATAGCCTCATATATCAAAGAAGGGTATCTTAATCGTCCATCGGTTTTAGGATCACAATACAAAGCGCCAATACCCAAGTCTTTGTGGAACAGCACGTCAGAACGAATGTCTTCCGCATTGAACTTTTTCCCCAGATCCATCACGAAAACAACGGGAAACTCTAGCCCTTTAGCTTTGTGGATGGATAGAATTCTGACCGCGTCTTCCTTTTCGCCCAAGGCCCTGGCAGCGGCCAAATCCCCTTTGGAACCCTGAAGCTTTTCTACGAACCGAAGGAACCTGAATAACCCGTGATGCCCGAAAGTATCGAATTGCCGGGCCCTGTCACAAAGGGCGCGCAAATTCGCCTGACGCTGGGCACCCCCGGGAAGTCCCCCCACAAAATCCTCATAGCCCGTTTCCCTCAAAATAGCCCAAAGCACCTCTGCCAAAGGCTTACGCCTTGCCATGGTCCGCCATTTTTCCAGCGTACTCATGAATGTGTCTACTCTGCTGTCCATGTTGACATAATCCTTGACAGCATCGTAAAAACACCCCTGGGGATGCCTTCCTCTTATGAGGGCCAGATCTTCGGCTGAAAGCCCAACCACAGGCGAACGCAAAACCGCCGCCAAGGGGATATCTTGGCGGGGATTATCGATCACATCCAAGATAGACAAAGCCAACTCCACTTCCCGCGCTTGGAAATACCCAGTGGAGGTATCAGCGTGGGCCGGAATGCCAAACTGGCTCAAAACCTCTAGAACGGCCGTAGCCCGGTCTTTGGTGGCCCGCATAAGAACGGCTATATCCCGATATGTGCATCTGCGTTGGGTGCCGGCTTTTCCGTCCCAAACAAAAAGCGGGTCATCCCCGGTCACCATTTGCTTTATCCTGTGGGCTACGATGAGCGCTTCCTTTTCGATGGCTTCGTAATCTTCCAAAGCGTAATCATATTCGTCGTCATAGGCGACATCGTCTTCCGCCTCGCTTTGGATTACCGCGTGTTCCCTTTCCATAAGGTGAAGCTCCGTGACATGGCGCTTGCCAAGGGAAAGCGGGAATGAAGCCCCCGCCACAAGCCTGTGGCTCTGATCGTAGTCTATTTCTGCCACTTTCCGACGCATGATTGCCTCAAAGAAGAGGTTCACCGCGTTTACGACCTCTTGCCTGCTTCGAAAATTTGTAAAAAGGTCAACTTTTAAACCGCTTGAAGAAACATCCCCATCAAAAGTACCTGTTAGAGGCGTATATGTTCGGTGGCGCTCCAAGAAAATACCCGGCTCGGCCAATCTGAAACGATAGATGCTTTGCTTTATATCCCCCACCATGAACAGTTTGGCTTCTTTTTCTCCGCCTGCGACTTTGGACAAAATAGCCTCTTGGATTGGGTTTGTATCTTGATATTCGTCCACCAACACATATTTGTATTGGGATTGCAGCTCTTTTGCAGCCCGTCCCGAGTTTTTGTGCAAGGCCTCTACCGAAAGCCTTTCTAGATCAGAAAAATCAAGCCCTACGGCTCGCGCTTTCTTCTCTCTGTAACGGCTGTCGAGTTTCACAACCAAATCAACAAGACATTGGATGTACGGCGCTGTTTGTTTGATTTCTTCCAATAAATCCGCGGACGGCCGCGTAAAAGGCGAATTTTTGATTTGGTCCAGTTTGGCTTTGGCATAGTTTCTGCGGGATTGGGCCAGTTCTTTCAAAGTTCCATCCACGTCTCTTGCGCCGGGTAAGCGTTGGTACCTGTAAGTCGCGGCTTCACACAATACTGCCTCCAGCGCGGCAATGTCCTTTTCTTGGGGACCCGCGCCCCGGGCCAGGCGCAAGGCGCCCAGAATATGCTCGTAAAAATCCAATTCCTTGTTAAGGGTGTCAACATAACCTTCCGGACCTCCGGGGATCAGGCAAGCACCTATAGCTTCCTTTTGCGCGATTACCATGGATTCCAAATCGTCTATAAGCGCGTCCAAAGCAAAACCCGCCCAGGGAAGTTCCCACACAGAAGCCGCGACGCACGCTTTTTCCTGGAGGCTTAGGGCCATTTGGAACCAGTCCACCATAGAAGGCTGGGTAACGCCGAATTCATGCAACTTGATCACTATAGATTTTAAGCCTTCATCAACTCCATAACCCCCGTAGCCCTGGACAAGGCCGCGAAACAGCGCACCCCAAGGCTCGGGGGCGCCGTAAGCTTCTTCAAAAACTTCATCCAGGGCATCAAGCCTCAAAAGGTCAGCCTCGTGAGAATCCAGAACCCTAAAAGAAGGGTCCAAATCTACCAGGTGAAAATACGATTTCAAAAGCTTTAGGCAAAAAGAATGAATTGTGGATATTTGGGCCTTATCTACAAATTCTGCCTGTTCTCTGGCGCGAGCCCCAAATTCGGTCTGAGACTGGGCCTCAAGGGCTTGACGAATCCTGGTTTTCATTTCTTGGGCCGCTTTGTCGGTGAAAGTAACTACCAAGAACTCATCGATGTTCACAGGATTATCGGGGCGCGTTACAAGGCGAATGATCCTTTCTACTAACACAGAAGTTTTTCCGGTACCGGCGGCTGCCGAAACCAATAAGTTGGCGCCCGTAGAAGTGATGGCTAAATCTTGTTCCCGGGTCCACTGCCTTTCACTAGACACTAGGCGCCCCCCTTTGGCGATTTGGCTTCCGTATCATTTTCCGTGCCGTCGTAGTTTCTAATGTCTTCCCACAGACTCTCCTGGGGCACGGTTCGAATTAATCGATAATCATTACCCTTAAGAAGCACGTCAAACATGCACAAAGGCCCGTACGGGCAAAAAGTGCAAGCCCTTTTCGCGCCGCGCCGATATGGGCTAACGTCCACACGCCCGGACAAAATCTCCCGGGACATCTGGCGAACTTTGCCCTGGACAAAATCTAACAATTGACCAAAATCCCGTTGCGCCACGGTCTTGGAGGTTTTACTGACCCCGGATTGAGTAAAAGTGACAGGAATTATGGGCGATTGGCGTAGGGCTTGCGAATCCATCCCACGAAGCACTGCAAGATCGTCGGTGCATAACCCCGACATCTTAAGGGCCGTCAAAGTCTCTTCCTCTAGTTCATCGGCTGAAACAGGCCCTTTTCGGGACAAGATCGGATCTTTTAGGACGAAATATAAAGCGCCGGCAGGCAGTACATTGTGGTCTCTTTGGGTTGTACCGGTAATCTGAGCCCACGATTTCACGGCTACCAAAAGATAAACCAGTAGTTGCAGGGATAACCCATGATAAACCTCCAAAAGATCCAAAGGCCTTGGGCTGGATTTGTAATCGATAACCCTCAAGTAGATGGAGTCTCCAAGTTCCAGGGCGTCGACCCTGTCAATTTGCCCCCTAAGGACTACCTCCTCCCTCTCTGACAAAGGAACCCTCAGGGGCGGAAAGTGACCCGGAAAACCGAACTTGGCCTCAAGAACCTTTGGCATAAAACTGCCGCGTTTTGTATGCTCTGTAAGAGTTTGGGCCGCACGCCTGGTAATCTTGTTCAACACATGCCCAACGTAGGAATACCTGGCCGAACTCATAAATATCTCGTCTTGAACCTTTGGCAACAACTTTTGGGCAGCCGAATCCGCCATGGTCAATACTTGCTCCCGGGAAAGCTTGGCCCAATCCCAATCGCCAAAAGACGCTTCTTGCACAAAATCGCGAATGACTTCGTGAAGGAAAGTGCCTGCGTCGGCCGGCTCCAGCTTGTATATGTCTCGCTCTCTAAGCCTCAGACCATCCGTAGCGAAATGGCTGAAAGGGCAAGCCGCGAACCTTTCAAGCCTTGAAACACTGGTTTGCAGGGTTTCGCCATAGAGGCTTCTCACTACCACTTTTGGCAAAGCTTGAACCAGGTTACTGAACGAAAGCGCATCAAAAGCTTTGTAAGAATCGGCCTTCCTTGTCGGCTCTGTGAGCCACTTAAGCGCGCTAAGCCACATAGGGGTCAGAGTCTCAATCTTTTTATTGGCAAGTTGCCGCACTGTAAATCCTAAGATCCTTCCCGGAACCAAATAATCCATACAATTTTCTTGCGGGTCTTGTGAAACGAACGTTTCAGGTTTGTGCCCCAATATTCGGCGCACCGTGCCTACCACGTGGGAAACCTCTTCAGCATTGCCCTGAGAATCTCCCAACGGATAAGAGATATAAAGTTTGGAGCTTGCGCGGGTCAAAGCAATGTAAGCCAGGTATTTTTCATGAAGCTGCCGGGCTCTTGACCCAGGTTCAAGCTCGAACCCTAGTTTTTCAAGGTAGCTTCTTTCTTTGTCGGTGAAGATTCCGCCCTCTTGGTGGCGTTTTGGAAATACTCCCGCTATGGCGCCCATCAAAAACGCGGCGGCACATTCGGGTTGCCGAGACCTATCTAAAGTACCCACTAAAACCTGATCCAAAGAAGGGGGAATAACGCCAAGCCTGGCATCCTCTAGGCCCGCGTCCAGTAAAAGCGCGTACGTTTTCAAATCGCAATTTTGATCTTTTAAAATTTCACTTGCTTGTTCCAATATCTCCATTGCCTTATCCCAAAGCCCGGCGTGCTCCAATGCCTGCTCCAAATCACCGTTTTCTTCAGCCAACTCCTGCCATTCCGCGAGAGTTTCAGGAACTTCCAAACGTATAAGAAGATCGTATAAAGCGCGGGAAACACTGTCCGCAGTGGGTGGGCTCTGTGTTCTCAAATCCTCGTAGAACTGCTTCAACTGTAGCATGGCCTGCCTGCGAGCCCCATCACAGAAAACCGCCTCGTCATGGCTTTCGGCTTCGATATCCTCTTTTTGCAGGTATTTTCGCCTGTAATGCCACGGGGTATCCGATATCCAGCGTTCACCGTTTATCCCGTGAGCCAAAACGTAGTTCTCCAAAATATCGACCGTTTCCCTATCCACAGGTACAAGGTCGGTCTTTAAGTAACGGAAAACTGCTTGTGAGGAAAAACACGTAATAGAGACATCCATAGCGGCCCGCAAAAGCTCCGACAAAGGATGGTGCGAAAGCGGTTTCTTTCTGTCCAGAAAAAACGGTATACCATGGTCTTTGAACACCAAGGGAATAATCTCCGAATACTGTCCCATCTCCCTTAATTCCACGGTTATGTCCTTAAATCGGTATCCGCAATCTCGCACAAGGTGAAGAATTTCCCTGGCCGCAAATTCCACCTCTGCCAAAGGGTTAGCCGCGGATATTATCTTCACCCCCGCGTCCTTTGGGAAAACAGGCTGCGGAGTATTTTGCTTTCTAAAACCCGCCTCAAGGTTTAATAGCTCTTGGTTTTTGAACCTTAACAGCTTATCGTTTTCACCAAAATACAAGTTAGGCCTAAGTTTGATACTTTTTTGCCAGGCAAGCTTTTTGAGCCTTTCGTAAGTATCCCTGGATTGGTGAAAAAGGCTTGTATCAGAGACGGGGGCCAAACTCTCGTCCTTATCCATACATAAGGCCACGCTTACATATTGAGCGTGTTCTAACACAGCCCCCAAAAGAGCGTATTCATCAGGCGTGAAGCCTGAAAAGCCATCCACAAACACAGTGGCGCCTTTCAATAAACCGCACTTACCGGCTTTCTGGGCAGCAAGTTTTTGTGTATCAGTGGGGTCTAGAAAACGGTCTTTCAAAAACATCTGGTATTCACGGTAAACCATGGCCAGGTCCCTAGCCTTTTGACCCAAAAACGGTACTTCCGCACCCAATAGGCTGGGGCTTTCCAAATCACCCGGCTGATACCCGTATGCCGCGAGCTCTTCCAGGGCTGAAGACAGTTCATCCCTAAAACCCGGGTAATCTACAAGTGGCCTAAACGCGGATAAGTTTTTTCGCGTTTTCCAAAGGATAGATTGAAACGCCATGCTTTTTCCCACAGGAGTCATAAACGGGGTTTCGGGAACACCTGTTTCATCGAGTATTTTCCAAGCAAGACGCCTAAAAGACAGCACCTGAAGATCCATGAACCCTTTGAGGCGATTATCCTCTAGCACCCTTTTTTCCATTTGAAATGTGGCCTGTTCAGGCACTAACAGAAGTATCGCGCCGTCATCAGCCTGAGGGCGCAAAAGCTTTCTTACAATAGAATCTACAATATAATGGGTTTTCCCAGATCCTGCAGGACCTATCAAAAACAAAAGGCCCACAAAATCACCTCGCGGCTACAATTCTTCAAATTAGGGGGTTTTTCCTGTCCGGGGTACGGGCTGCCCTTTAGGCCATGGAGTCTTCTTCGGCAAGCGCGCGAACAGCTAAAAGGCTTATGTCGATTAATCGCTCTTCGGCGTAAACAAAATCCTTGTCTTCTTTGTGGTCAGCTATATTGAGCTGCCCTGACCTAACGCCCACTTCGGGGGTTCTTGGACCATTATCCAACACAAAAATGGCGCCGCACCGAAAACCCCGGCACATTCCCAAAATGAACTCTGTATCGGCTTCCATTTCTATCGCGAGGATTCCACCCATCCTCAAAAGCTGATTATGGGCGTCATTATCCGGCCTGTAAAAGGCATCTACTGACGCCACAGGCCCCACAAATATATCCGTGCCTAAACTTTGAGCCGCGTCTGCCAGGGAACGGGTCACAGCAAAATCTGCCACGGCGGGAAACGGTTTTGGAAGATACTCGTCCGCGGTTCCCCCACCTCGGTAGGAAGCAGTGGCCACCACAATATCGCCCACCCCTGTAGTAGGTTGAAGCCCCCCTGCCGAGCCCAGACGAATGAAGGTGTCGGCTCCCAGATTCCCAAGCTCTTCCATGGCAATAGCCACTTGCGGGCCGCCCATTCCCGTGGAACACACAGTTAAGGGAACCCCCACAAAACTGCCTCTATAAACTCGGTATCCCCTTGTTTCTGAAATCAGCCTCTGCCCTGTAAGACGCGAGGCTATTTTTCTGCCTCTCTCGTGATCGCCCGGAATCAAACAGTATCTGCAAACGTCCTGGGGCATTGCTTTTATGTGATGCTGGGTTGCGAAACCGGGCATGACGCTAAACCTCCCAAAAAACCTCTTGAGCGAAGCTTTCGCCGGCGCCGTTGTAGGGTACATCCAAATAATGGGCCAAAGTGGCGCCTAAATCGGCGAAAGTGGGCCTTACGGGGAGTATTACCCCGGGCTTCACAGGATTTCCTGCAATCAGACAAGGCACATATTCCCTGGAGTGGTCTGTGCCCTCGGTAGTGGGGTCGCATCCGTGATCGGCGGTAATGGCGAGTATATCCCCTACATCCAAACCGCTCATAAGACCCGGTATCGCAGAATCAAATTCCCTAAGACCCTGGGAAAACCCACTAACATCGTTTCTATGTCCCCACAACGAATCAAAATCAACCAAATTAGCCATTACGAGCCGGCGTTGTAAACTGGGTTCTTTAACGGATTTAAGAAGGGCGGAAAGCCCCTCACGGTTATTGCCGGTAGGAATCGATTTTCCGATACCTTTGCCTGCAAAAATGTCACTCACTTTTCCAATAGCCACGGTTTCCACTTTGTCATTAAACGCGTGGTCAAAAAGCGTCAAAGCAGGCGGCGGAACAGAAAAGTCTTTCCTGTCACTGGTGCGGACAAAAGAACCCTTGACACCTTTAAATGGCCGGGCAATGGTTCTTGCCAGTGATGACGGTTCCGAAAAGAGCGCCAAAGCTTTTTCACACCAAGAATACAGAAGTTCTGGCGGCGCTACGTCCCGGTGGCACGCAATCTGCATGACACTGTCCCCTGAAGTGTACAAAATAGGGAAACCAGTGTCCAAATGCCTTTGCCCCATAACCTCGATTACCTCGGTACCCGAAGCGGGCTTATTCCACAAAGTCTTTCTGCCCATAACGGCTTCAAGTTTTGAAACTATATGATCGGGAAAACCCTGGGGATAGGTTTTGAAAGGCTTCTCCAAAATAATGCCGAAAAGTTCCCAATGGCCTGTGGTGGAATCTTTACCCGGAGATGATTCGGCCATAAGGCAAGCGGCCCCTTTGGGAGGGATAGGCGGGGTACCCGGAATATCCAGCAAATTCCCCAGCCCAAGAAAAGCCAAGTTGGGAAGACACAGTCTCCCTAACCGCCTTGCTATATTGCCCAACGTGTTCGAGCCAAGATCCCCGTAAAAAGCCGCGTCGGGCAGGCTACCTGCGCCAACCCCATCCATAACCACAACAAAAACCCGGCGCAAGCGATTCATCACACCACATTAAGCGTGCATACAACCTGGGGCCTGCGCCCTAACTCGCTTCTAAGGTAGCGTTGAACGGCGGCGGCCAACTCATTTTCCACAACATGCGGCTTTATCAAAGCGCCTTTTGCCAAAGAATTTACAAAATCTTTGGTTATGGCCACGATTTCAGAAGACATGGCGTCAGCTTTGGAGTTACGCATGAAACCCGTGGTTCGCACCACCGGCTCGGAAACCAAAGCGCCGGAATCGCCTTGCACATTAAAAGTAATGAAGATTACGCCAAGTTCGCCTATAGTTTTTCGCTCTTTGAGGATTCTGTCTCCCACATCGTTAACACCCATGCTGTCTATTAGCACAGCCCTGGTTTGGACAGAACCCGCGATTTGTCCCCCGTGTTGCGTAAGCTTAAAAATGCTGCCGTTCTCTCCCACTAAAACATTCCCGGGAGAAACGCCGGTAGCCACGGCCATTTCAGCGTGAAGGATAAGGTGCCGGTATTCACCGTGTACGGGAATGAAAACCTTGGGACGGGTAAGGTTCAGCATCAGTTTTTGCTCTTCCTGGCTGGCGTGACCCGAAACGTGCACCATGGACTCGGGAGTATAAACTACATCGGCCCCGCGCCTGAACAGATTATCCACAACTCTGGATACCATGGTTTCGTTGCCGGGAACAGGGGATGCCGCCATGATAACCAGATCGCCTTCTACAATTTCCACCTTTCGATGGTCGCCCACCGACATTCTGGCCAAAGCCGACAAAGGTTCTCCTTGGCTACCGGTGGACAATATGACCAGCTTCGATGAAGGATACTTGCCTATGTCTTCAACATCCACCATGATTCCCATGGGAATTCGCAAAAACCCCATGTTGGTGGCAACGTCAGCCACAGTTTCCATGCTGCGCCCCACAATGCAAACCTTCCGCCCGTACCTGTGAGCGGCGTCTATAACCTGTTGCATCCTGGGAACGTTAGAGGCAAAAGTCGTGACAATGATCCTGCCTTGGGCCGAGTTAAAAACTTGGCTCAAGGATTCGCCCACGGTTTTTTCAGAAGGCGTGTAGCCGGGCCTGTCGGCGTGGGTGCTGTCAGACAACAATGCGAGCACGCCGCGTTCTCCGGCCTGTGCCAAAAGGCTGTAATCAGTTATTTCACCGTCCACAGGCGTTTGGTCAAACTTAAAATCACCTGTGTGTACAATGGTACCGGCGGGGGTTTCCAAAATAATACCCACGGCGTCCGACACCGAATGGGTTACTCTAAAAAACTGTGCCTGAATTGAGCCTAGATCCACCGTGTCTCTGGGCTCCACGACTCGGAAATCCAAATCCCCGTCGAACAGTTCATCCAGCTTCCGCCTGGCAAGCCCAAGGGTAAGCCTAGTCCCGTATACGGGCACGTTAACCTGGGGAAGCACATAAGGGAGCGCCCCTACATGGTCTTCGTGCCCATGTGTAAGCAAAATAGCCCGAACGCGATCTTTCTGCTCCACCAGGTAGGAAATATCGGGAATTACCAAATCAACTCCGGGCATATCTTCTTCCGGGAACGATAAACCGCAATCTATAACCACCGTGTCCGGTCCGGATTCCACGAGCATAAGGTTCTTTCCGATTTCCCCAAGCCCGCCTAAAGGAATAATTTTGACTTCTTTCATATTTTTATCACCAATCATCTAGTATAGCCTGTCTTGGAACATGATACCAGAAAGTCGGCGGTTGCGCCTACACTTAAGGGGTAGCCCAAAATATGGCTACCCCTTGAATAACGGTTACCGCCAGTCTATTTAGTGCGATTCCACATCGTGGGCCCCGTGTTGCCGGAAGATGTCTGCCGCTTCCTGGACTTTGTCGTCATCTGCTTTCACGAGTGCCGCAACTTTTCCGGCCTTGATGAACTCCTCATACCGCCTGCCCGTATCTTCCGGAATACCCCAGTCGATGAGTCCACCGGCAACACCGCCGGTAACGGCGCCTGATAGTGCCGCTGCTATAGGGCCTACGGCCAAAATGGGCCCAATGCCCGGCACGGCCAGCGCTCCCACACCCGCCAAAAGCCCGGCGGCGCCGCCAATGGCCCCCCCGGTAGCGATCCCGTCGCTTACTTCGGTACCGGCAAACATGCCGCCGCCACCCCTGCCGCCGGAATCGCCTTTGTTTTGGTCTTTTGCGACTATAGAAATTTCCTTCTTGTCAAAGCCGCGCCGTTTGAGCTCCTCAACTGCCCTTTCGGCCTGGTTAATGTCTTCGAACACACCCAATACTGTTTTGGACATAATGTCTTCGCACCTCCAAAAGGATTTCCCGGGTATTTTGCCCAATACCGAGCCCCCAAATTCCCCGCAAAAGGACCGGCGGGAGTTCATATTGTCAGAGATTTGTCCATATACACTTACAGGAGGTGTACAAACTTGCTGCAGACGATCCTTGTTCTGGTTTTGGTTTTGTTGGCTTTGTATGTGTCCATGGGCATAAGAGTGAACAGGATTGTGGCAATTAGGAGAAAATCTACCCGGGAAGACATCTCTTCCCCCTTGGGGCAGGCCTTGAAGGATTTTATCA
>CAYPVF010000036.1:0-1272 GCA_964414105.1 uncultured Eubacteriales bacterium | reverse complement strand
TGGTAGCCGGCGGCACGTATTTGGGCATAATGGCCGTAGCTGAATTTCTGAAGATACCCGTACCCATGGAAGCCGAAGTGTGGGGAACGCCGTTTGATCCAGTAGCCTTATTTTCAGTGGCTTTATCTATCGTTATCCCGGCACTGCCGTTGGGAAAAAGAAAGTTTTAGGAAACGGTTTCACTGGCTTGCTTTTCTTTTAGGTGCGCCTCATACCAACGGCATATGAGCTTATCCAACTCACAGCTTACGCCCTCGGCTTTTTGCACCTTTTGCTCATCATATGCTTGTCCTACCTGCTCTTGCAGCCGTTTCCTAAGGCTTTCGATAGCTGACATGATTCCCTGTGCGGTCTCTAACTTAGACGCCTCCCAAGATACCCTTACTGAATCATCGATCATGCTAGTCCACTTGCACATTGGAATTATAATGACACGAAATCCAAAAGAAAAGGTTTAGTTGACAGAAAAAAGGGTTTAATAATTTTCCTGTATATTACAGTCGAAGTTTCTTCACGATTTCCAAATCGTGTTTTCCCGCGTTTGGGGTATCAAGTGGGGTCTCTAGCAGGCCGCACAGGTCTTGGGACAGGCGGGGGTCGCAAAGCAGAGCCTTGAACCCCAAAATCCCTATCGTGCCTTGGCCGATGTGCTCGTGCCGGTCAGTATGGCTGCCCAGGGTGCCTTTGGAATCGTTTAGGTGTACAGCGTGCAAATTACCTAAACCAATGGAGTTGTCAAATTTTGTCAAAACATCTTTCGCCCCGGACGGTGTGGATAGATCGTATCCGGCGCCAAACGCGTGGCAAGTGTCCAAGCAAGCACCCGCGCGGCCTTCGGGCAAAGAATTCAATAACCAAGCTATAGATTCGAATTTGGCGCCCAGCTCTTGCCCCTGCCCCGCGGTGTTCTCCAAAAGCAATTTGACAGGGCCAGAGTAGTTTTCCAACACCTCGGTAATGCTGTCCAAAACACGGGAAAGAGCTCCTTGGGACTCAGGGGGCTCGTCCTTCAATTTGTGGCCAATATGCGTTACCAAATACGGCGCACCCAAGAATTGGGCTCTTTCCAGCTCTAATGCAAGAACTTCCATAGAATAGGCTTTTTTTAAGGGTTCAGTGGTATTTAAATTGATAAAGTATGGGGTGTGGATTATCAGAGGCTTAATATCGCGGTGAAAAAACAGCCTTTTCATTTCGTCAACATCTTCTTGAAGCAACGCCTTAGCCGAACCGCCCCTGGGGCTGCGAGAAAATATCTGCACTGCCTCGCAC
>CAYPVF010000035.1:0-15098 GCA_964414105.1 uncultured Eubacteriales bacterium | reverse complement strand
GGACCACTTCAAAATGGTTAACGACAGACTAGGGCATAGCGGAGGGGATACCGTAATATCTGAAATTGGTAAACAGCTGGCTGGGCGCGTCAGGAAAACCGATACTGTGGCACGGTTTGGCGGCGACGAGTTCCTCGTAATGGCCAACAACCTTGCGGATATTGACGGTGTCATAAAAGTAGCGGAGAAACTTATGGCAGTTTTCGAGAAACCTTTCAACGTGTTAAGCAGACAATTCTACATAAAATGCAGTGCCGGTATTGCAGTTTACCCATTTGACGGGGAAAGAACGGAAAACTTGATTAAACACGCCGACATCGCCATGTATACCGCTAAATCAAGGGGCCGAAACCAATACGTGGTGTGCACGAAAGAAATCAGGGACGATGTACAGCGAAACATAAGGCTTTCCAACAGCCTTTACCGGGTTCACGAACGCGGAGAACTAACTGTACACTATCAGCCTCAAATAAACATCGCATCCGGCCAGATTACCGGTTTTGAGGCCTTGGCTCGCTGGAGACATCCGAAGTTGGGGATGATACCGCCCGCCGTATTCATCCCGCTGGCGGAAGCAAACGGAACTATCAACAGTATCGGGGAATGGGTGCTTCGGGAAGCAGTTCAGCAAGCCAAGATATGGCAGGAAAAGAATCTGCCCCATTTCAGAATGGGGGTGAATCTGTCTACGCTACAGTTAAAGAATCCTCAGTTCGTGGAAAATGTCGACAAAATCCTAAAGGAAATTGGCCTCGATCCCAGAAGCCTGGAGCTGGAGATAACAGAAAGTATAGCCACCAGAGAAGCCGATTATATCGTCGAAGTCCTAAACAGGTTAAAGCGTCTGGGGGTTTCGATCTCCATCGATGATTTCGGCACCGAATACTCCTCACTCAACCGGCTGAAAACACTGCCAATAGACCGAATCAAAATCGATATTCAGTTTATCCACGGAATCGAGAAAAGCGAAAAAGATCAGGCCATCACAAAAGTTATCATAAATCTCGCCAAAAGCCTTGGCCTTATGGTCATAGCAGAAGGGGTCGAAACCGCCGAACAACTTGAGTTTTTAACCCAAAAGATGTGCGATGAAGTTCAAGGGTTCTACTACTATAAGCCCATGCCCGCAGAGGAAATCGAACAGTTGTTGGACTCGCCTTCCAAGCCGCCTGCCAAGCACGTTTCAATGAACTCGGTTTTGCCGTCGATGTAGGCGTCAATGTCATTTTGATATATTTGCGCCAGCCGGATTTTCAACTGACCGTACTCCCGCACTGCTTCTGGTGTCCTACGCAAATAATCTCTAAACGCAAGATGCCGTTTTAGTTCGGGACTAGAGGACGGACAAACGTACAAATGATGAGACATAAAATCGCTCGTATCATACTTAAAAACTTCCCGGCCCGGGATACCGTAATCACCCATATGTCTGTACCCACATTTGGCCAGAAGCTCCACTACCTTGGGAAAACCGCCCATGTTTTCGATTTCTACGTCCACATCAAGTATGGGCTTCGCGGCCAAACCCGGTACCGAGGTGCTGCCAACGTGGTGCACGGCCGCAACATGACCGCCAAGCGCCCTCTTTAAATACTCCATCAAGTGCTCAAACTGTTGCGCCCACAAAGGATCATAAGGCAATATCACTATGGGTTTTTGCCATTTACCCCGGCGAAATATTGAAGTGTAGACTAGTTCTCCGTTTACGCGTTGGGACTTCATCAGATCAATGATGCTGACTGTTTCCCCAAAGGGAGCTAAGAAGTCAAATTTGTAATCTGTCACAACCTGACGCCCCAAAGTAATATGAGGGTTATAGGGCCGAGACTCCAAACTGAAACCGCGGTTTATCAGCGCGTCAGTTATGTCATTTTGTAGCTTCATCAGCTGGCGGCATCGTTTAATGCCCGCCCACCAGATGTCCCCGCCCGGCCTTTTGAAACGCCCGATGCTATCAACAGAAAGCTCAAAAGGTTCAAAACTTACGCTAGTCATAGCATCCTTTACGGTAGTTGTTTGCTCACTTTGGCATTCGCCTAGGAAAGCCAGCGTAAGATGGAAGTTTTCTTGGGGCCCAAACCGGCCACGCCTCGAGTTACGCCGCAACTCGTCTTGAACGTTCACGAGGCCAAGTTTTGTGGAAGTACTCAGATTTATGGCGATGAACAATCGCATGTCGTCACCCCGGCATAAGATACTGTTTCATGTTCGTCTTCGTGCGGTATCCGTCTTTCGTAAATGGTATACCATATGAGCATTAGCGTACCGCGGAGCATGGCGGAAGCGGCAATACCAAACCAAAGACCATTTAACCCTAGCCACCGGGAAAACAACCAACAGAAGGCGGGCCTCAAAAGATTTGAAGCTATGCTCGATACACTTGGAGGCAGGGTTTCGCCCATTCCCCTGAAAACACCTGAACAAGCGCCTTCAAATGCCATAAACATTTGGCTTGTGGCCAGAATACGCAGGTAGGTAGCGCCCATGTCAAGTATCTCAGGCGGTTGGCTCAAGAAAAGCGAGAAGAAAAATCGCCCGCCGAAAACCAAAAGAGAGGTTACAAAAACCTCCCATGCTAATAACACTGCCACCGATAAACGGTATCCCCGGCGTATACGGCCCCATTTTCTTGCTCCGAAGTTTTGCCCCACAAAAGCGGTAATGGCTGAAGAAAAGCCGCCCCCTATAAGCCAAGAAAGCGACTCAATTTGGCTTCCAACCCGCTGCACCGCCACCGCAGTTTCTCCGTGCCACGCGGAGACCATGCCAGTCACAACCATGGCTAAAGCAGTAAAAGCCGCGCTTTCAATAGCAATGGGCAAGCTCCAGCTCAGTATCTGACGCACTTTCTCACCAAGTATGGGGCCGAAAATACGGAACTCCTGGAACGGCCTTTGGGGATGATGCTTGGAAAAATACACAAAAAGCGCCAAAACAACGCCCTGTGCAATTACCGTCGCGATAGCGGCGCCCCGAACGCCCCAGTTGAACCCCAGGATCATAAGGGGGTCTAGTATCATGTTCACTGCCAAGCCTAAAGCATTTGCCCAAAAAGTGAGCCGAGAGTTGCCCGCTCCATTAAAAGAGCCTGTTATTGCGGCAGACACGTATGTTAGCCCGGTCCCCATTCCCACAATACGCAAATATGCGCAGGCATTTGAAAAAACCCCTTGTTCCTTGACTTGTAGAAGTGAGACCAAGGGCCCCGCAAACAAAATCAACACAGCCCCGTAAGCTACGCCCAAAATAACCGCCATTCTTACGGAAGTCTGAGCGTATTCTTTGGCGGCGTCAGCGTCGCCTCTTCCCAGGTTCTGAGATGTGCCAATCTCGGAACCCATGCGTCCGATCATAAGCAGCGCCATACCGAGCCACATGAACATTCCCGCCAAACCGCTGGCTGCCACCGCGGTAACGGAGTTCTGCATCCTGCCAAGCCAGAACATGTCGGTTAAGTTGTAGGCCATTTGCATAAGCTGGGTTCCCATTATGGGGAAGGCCACCAATAAAAGCTTTTTTAGAATATTGCCTTGTGTTAGATCGAATGCTTGTTTTGACATCGGTTTTCTCCATCCCGCTTTTGTATCTCTTTTAAGTATAGGGTATTGTCAAGCCTGGAGCGTGAAGGAATGCCCATCTACCCGGCATTCCTTCTCATCACTGTTATTTTGGGGTATTAGTGCTTTTCCAGGAACTGCTCCAACGCCTTGTTGGCTATGGCTCCGTAAACTACGCTAGGGCCGCCCCCCATTACTACCGCCACCCCAATTGTCTCTTTAACCTGTTCCGGTGTGGCGCCCTCTGCCAAAGCATCGTGGACGTGACAAGCTATACAGCCTTCACAGCGAACCGCAATGGCGATGCCTACAGAAATAAGCTCTTTTACGGCCTGGGATAGTGCGCCGCCGCCTACCCCGGCTCCATGAAGCTTGCTGAAACCTTTCATAACCTCGGGTATGTCTTTGGACAGCGCGCCCATTCCTTTTAGCACCTCGTTGCGAAGTTCCGCATAGTCAGTTTGACCTGCCATTATTTCACCCCCTTTCCTTCTATGTGTCTTCTCCATTACCTACTGTGTATCTTTCCCGCCGTGTCCCATTTTCGATTATACGCGATTTGCGTCCAACGCTCTGCCTTTGTTGACCTCCGGCAACGGACTGTGCTATGGTTCAACATAACTGAATAACAAGACGCCTCATCGTTCCTGTCGGATGGTGAGGTAGAGGCGCGGTGGCCATGAGTACCTTCTGGAGAGTGGCGTCTGTGAAGGAAGGATAAAGGGGCTACCGCCGAAGCTGGAAAGAATGCCAAATCTTTTTGGCTGGGGGTACAGCAAATAACTGTACCACTGTCGCCAAGGAACTACCCTGGGTTCTTGCGGCGAAGCGCTATCTCACACACGGGGAAGAGCGGGTTGTCGGCTTTAGAATTGCCGTGCCAGCGCACGGTTTTGTTTGTTAGAAGGGGAGATTTCAATGCACACAACATCCCAAGGCCGCTTCATGTTTGGTGGTTGCGACACTGTAGAACTAGCTAAAAAATACGGCACGCCACTTTACGTGGTAGACGAAGACATGATAAGGTCAGCCGCCAGAAAGTATACTCATGCCCTGGCTTCCTGCTATCCTAACTCGCAAGCCATTTACGCAGGTAAAGCTTTCCTGCCCATGTGGATGTGCGGCATCGTTAAACAAGAGGGCCTGGGATTGGATGTGGCGTCGGGCGGAGAGCTTTTTACTGCACTCAAAGCAGGTTTTCCGGCAGGAAAAATCTTTTTTCACGGCAACAACAAATCGCTTCAAGAGGTGGAAATGGCGCTTGAAGCGGGCGTGGGAAGGTTTGTCGTAGACAACTGGTTTGAAATCCGCACACTGTCTGCCAAAGCCCGGCAGAAAGGGCTTCGCCCTGACATTCTTTTAAGGGTAGCGCCAGGCGTCGAAGCGGACACCCACAGCTATATAGAAACCGGCCAACAAGATTCCAAATTCGGCTTTGACCTTACCAACGGGCAGGCACAAGAGGCGGTTCAGGCAGTATTGAACGAAGGAACCCTTAATCTTAAAGGACTGCACTGCCATATAGGCTCCCAGGTGACCTCTTTTGAGGGCCCGGCTTTAGCGGCCAAGCGAATGGTGGATTTCGTGTGCAAGCTAAAAGACACGTTTGGCTACGAGCCCTTGGAGCTGAATCTTGGCGGCGGGTTGGGCATCGCCTATACCGATACAGATGTGACCCCTTCCATTGATCGCTATGTCCGGGGTCTGGCCACTGTGGTTACGGATTGCATAAGCGACGCCAATAGCGGCAGGCCTCACGACCCTTTGAAATATCCCAAGCTGTACCTTGAACCCGGACGATCTATCGTAGGCGAAGCGGGTATAACGTTGTACACAGCCGGGGCGGTAAAACACATCCCCGGGGTACGCACATACGTTTCTGTGGACGGCGGTATGGCCGATAACCCCCGTCCTGCTTTGTACAATGCTGTTTACAGGGCCGTTGTGGCAAACAAAGCCGCGGAATCTGCTACCGGGACCGTATGTATTTCGGGCAAATGCTGCGAAACGGACACTATTATTCAAAAAGCCGTAACTCCTTCCATAACCTCCGGGGACATCGTGGCGGTTCTATGTACCGGCGCTTATTGCTACTCAATGGCGTCAAATTACAACATGTTGCCCAGGCCTGCAGTGGTAGCCGTATCCAAAGGTAGTTCCACCCTCATAGTTCGCAGACAATCTTACCAAGATTTATTGAACTGGGATGTTCTTTCTCCAGACTGCTTTAGCGATCTGCCCGTCTCAAGGGCCGCGGCCGGGGGTGCGGGGGCGATGTGAGGCGCGCTTGCAGCCGGAGCTGTCTTTTCATATTTTTAACCGCGTACATGCTTTCATCAGCCATTTTTAATATACTGTCGACGTCAGAAGGCTCGCCTGCCTCCGATAAGGCCATGCCGATGCTAATCCCAAGGCCCGCGAGTTTGTCGTTATTATCAACCCACGCCTCCACCAAATGGCCGATTCGGTCTTTCAACCGCGCAAGGCCCGTAGAATCGATATTTTGCGCCAACACTACGAACTCGTCGCCGCCAAATCGGCATAGCACATTATGATCGTCCAGCTTGCTTTTTAGAAGTGAAGCAAAATCCCTTAGGATTTTGTCCCCGAACAGATGCCCGTACCTATCGTTAACCGATTTGAAGTTGTCCAAGTCCATAAATAGAATTCCGAACCCGATTTTTCGTTTTGCGGCCAAGTTTAAGCTGTCACCTATAGCCTGCACCATTCCTTTGCGATTTAGAACCCCTGTGATTTCATCGGTGATGGCCATGGTTTTCAACTCGGATGAAATCATGCTGTATGGAGCATCTACCCCCTGGGCAAGCACACCAGAAAACAGAAAGTAATACGATACAACTTTCAGCAGATGCCCCAACATATTTGCGACACCATATACGTCGGTGTAAAGGGTAAAACACAACTCAGCGGCGGCGGTGGCAACTATTGCAACTCCAATAGATTTGAAGGTTTCTTCACCAAAATGCTGCTTCTTTCGGTGAAAAACATAACCGCTGACCGCGAGCAATCCGATGATGGCATATTCCGACCCCACTTTAAAAGCGGTCAAACCTTGGCCCTCCGCAAAACAAACCGGGAATGTCCGAAACACCATTATGCTCAGTAGTAAACCTACTGTTACTATCCCGTAAAGCGTAGTAGTAAGCGCCTGGCTGATTTTTCTATCCATTATAAACAGAATGATCAGAAATGAGGCTGCTTCAAGGAATCTCCCAGCCACCCATAATTGGGTAGGAACATTACTCCCAAAACCGGGGAACACGCCCATTCCCTTGTACGAAAGCATGTGGGCGAAATCTAAAATTCCAATATATAAATAGGCAATCCCCAAAAACAAAAACGTGTCGTTCTTGGAATGCTGATATGTTCGAGTAGCCAAGATAAATATCAAAATCGCCACTACCACAGCGAAGGTTTCCGCTATTGCATGAAAAAGTAGGTAATTCGCGCATGCGGTAATGTACAAAAGGACGGTTGCGACGATCAAAAATATCAGACAGATCAACCTTTCGATTTTCTTGCTTACGATATCGGAAAACTGCGGTTCCCGCAATATGATAGCGCAGGGCTAGATCGCGCCCGACCTGTGTCGCTGGGGCCTAGATCGCGGCCGACCTGTGTCGCTGGGGCCTAGATTGCCGCCGACCTGTATCGCTGATGCCTAGATCGCGGCCGACCTGTGTCGCTGGGGCCTAGATCGCGGCCGACCTATGTCGCTGAGGCCTAGATCGCGGCCGATCTGTGTCGCTGATGCCTAGATCGCGGCCGACCTGTGTCGCTGAGGCCTAGATCGCGGCCGACCTATGTCGCTGAGGCCTAGATCGCGCCCGACCTGTGCCTCAAAGCCCCGGTTATTAGGGGCCTTCGTAATAGAGAACAAAATCGGATCCTAGACTTTTGCCAAAGTGATGATTCGTCCGGTACGCAACACCAAAGAAGCGGGATCCTTGACGACCCTCTCCGAAGCACCGCCTCAGCATTTCTTCGTTCAGTGGTGTCATAAATAGCCGCCGTACACTACCTGGCTTAAAGCGAAAATTAAGGCTGCGTCGGCGCAGAATTGTCTGTATTCGCTTATCACAAAAACCACCTACGGCATCATTGTTGGTCTACCCTAAGGTGTAGTCGAATTGTGCGCAAACTTTTGGGATACCCCCTAATCTGATTTCCACCATTTGTTCTGAAATTCACAGGCAGCAAGGCAAACCACAGATATTGAAATACAGGAACAAATATATTGATTTATTTAATATTTATATTTATTATATTTATGCTAACTGCAGATTTCGAAAGGAAGTTTTTAATGAATGAAATATCTTGTGATATCTCCGCAACCAGACCGGGTGTAAAACTCCTTTTTGAGCATATAGACGGAAAAAACGTCTACTATTCTAAATTTGTGTTATTCCTTCTTCTACAATCTTTCGATTCTGTTTGGATGGCGTTTGCTTTCAAAATGCTTTTGGACTCTATGGCAACACAAAATGCGGCTTTGGTCGTTGGTTGGACATGGGTTTTTTTAGTGTTGGGCGCCCTAAGCTCCGGCTTAGCCTGGCTCGCATTTAGGTTTTTGGCAGAATCCAAAGAAAGGCTAGCCAAGAATCTGCGCACGTCTTTTTTGGAAAGAGTCCTGCAAATGCCTTTGTTGGTGTCCGATGGCATGCCAAAAGGGGATTTGTCTTCGCGGCTTACGGTGGATATCATCGCGGCATCGGACATTCCGAACCAAATTTACACTTTGGCGCGGCGGATTTTTAGTGCCGTCTTTGCTGCAGCTTTCATGATTTACCTCAACTGGCAGGTAGCCATAGCGATAGCCATTACCAGCCCCTTAATAGTTGTAATAAGCGGATTTTTGTCCAGACCGGTTACCCGGCTGTCTGCCACGCTGCAAAAAGCCATAGGCGACGGCGCTTCCCAGGCGACAAACTTGCTCCAAGGGGTACCTGTGGTTAAATCCTTCCTAGCAGAGTCCTGGGCCGAAAAGTGTTTTGCCCATAAGGCCGAAAGCATGCAAGCGGCAAGCGTTAAGCTGGAAAAGTATGTGGCGCTAAGCGATGCCTGGGCAAATTCGGGCAGCTTCCTTCCATTTCTCGTGGCCTTCGGCTACGGCGGGTTCATGGCGGTTCACGGCAAGCTAACCATAGGAGGCATGATGGCCTTGGTAAACCTGTGCAACAACCTTGGCTGGCCTCTTTCCGAAGTTGGCAAACAAATGTCAGAGATTAAACGCGGCTTAGGGGCGTTTAGCAGGGTATCGGAAGTCCTGAGTCAGCCCGGTGAGCCTAAGGCCCTATCCCGGGAAAAGCTGCAATTACCAAACACACCTCCTGACGTTGTGGTGGAAAATCTTAGCTTCGAATACACGCCCGGCGTAAAAGCCCTATCAGGCGTCTCCTTCCGAGCCCAAGCGGGTTCTTTGGTGGTCATCGTTGGTAAAAGCGGATGCGGCAAAAGCACACTGCTGAAACTGTTAGCGGGGTTGTACCTACCGGGACCCGGTACAGTGTTCCTAGGCGGGCGCGATCTTCACGATACAGACCCCCGGTGGACCCGAAACGTTACCGCATATGTGCCCCAAGAACCATTCTTGTTTACAGGTTCACTGAAGGAAAACTTAAAACTGGCGCAACCTGACGCAAGCGACGACGAAATCTATTCAGCGCTTGAAGAAGCCGATGCCTCCCGTTTTGTTTATCTTGACCCATTCGGCCTAGACCGAGAGCTTTCTGAACGGGGCGGGTCTTTGTCAGGAGGAGAGCGTCAACGCATCACAATCGCGCGCACGCTTCTGCGAGGCGGAACCCTGCTGTTGGTGGACGAACCAACGGGGTTTCTTGACAAACAATCTGAAAAACGAGTGTGGAACAGCCTTCGTCCGGTCCTGCAAACCCGAACGTGCATTGCGGCCACCCATAGGCTGGATATCGCAAAAGAGGCAGATTTGATTCTGGTCATGGAAAATGGTCGCATCGCTGAACAAGGTACCCACGAAACACTTTTGGCCGGCGGAACACTATACCCCAACCTCGTTGGAGCCAATCAGGAGGTGGCGGTATGAGAACAGCAGGACGAGAACTAAAAACGCTCCTGGGACACATAGGTTCTTCCCTGCCTTTGTATGTCATAGCCCTGTTCCTTTCCATAATAGCGGGTATCATAGAAGGTCCCGTTTTAGCGCATTCAATAGCAGTGTTAGTAAAATCAATCGTGGACCTAGATTTGGCGCTGGTGTCGAGGAGCTGCGCCCTATTTGCCTTGGCCGCGGCTTCCTTAGGGATCAGCCTGGGGCTTTCCAGCTACCTGACAGCGAAAGTCATGGAGAGCACGGCTTTTTCCATGCGCTCAGAAGTGTTCTCCGGCGCCATGCGCGCAGACATGAAGCACTGGAATGACCACAGGGTTGGCGACACAGTCTCTGTGTTAACCAACGATGTGGAGACGGCCAAACAGGGGATAAAACTGTTTCAAAGAATGGTGGCAGACCTCGCGATTATCATATCGTCCACAGTAATGATAGCCGTCTGGGTTCCGGAGGTTCTTATGGCTGTGGCTATTATGGGCTCTTTGTCTGCGTGGATAAGCAGCATGCTGGCCAAGCCTGTCAGATCCATAAGTAACCTGTACCAGATGGGGCTGGAAGAAAACACCGCCATAACTACCGAAGTATTTGGAGGTTTGGCCGCGATAAAATCACTGTCCGCGGAAAACACCATGATAGACCGCGTGTCACGAGTAATAGACGACCAATACCGAATCGGAACAAGAAGGGGCAACCTTATAGGTTTGCAGCAGGGCATCGCCAATCTGACTCAGATTTTTTCCCTGGTGGCGCTGGCATTTGTCGTAGCTGTTATGGTACTTAGGGGAAAAATCGATCTTGGTCAGGCTGTTGGGGTCTTTCAGCTGGCAGGCGCCCCTTTTGGCAGATTGGCACGGCTGACAACTGTTTGGACGTCTTTCCAACAGAATCTGGCAGGCGCAAAGCGCGTAGATTCTTCTTGGAGCATTCCCCGAGAAAAAGATAGGGCAGAAACAGATACCGCCGCAACCCCATCCGGCGACATCCTGCTGCAATTCCGCGAAGTAACATTTAGTTATCCTGCCGGCGATACTGTTTTGGAGCAAGTTTCCTTCGATGTGCGCCGCGGAGCCAAGGTCGCGATTCAAGGTTCAAGCGGTTCGGGAAAAACCACCATTCTCCGGCTCATTCTCAGATTCCTTGACCCCACAAAGGGCAGCATAAGGGTTGGGGGAAAAGACATACGGCATATGAGTTTTCGTGAGCTTAGGCAGAACATAAGTTACGTAGCGCAAGATCCTTTCATTTTCCCCGGAACGATTATTGAAAACATACTAATGGGAAACCCCGAGGCTACCCCCGGGGAAGTTATTTCTGCCGCTGAACTGGCAAATGCCCACGAATTTGTGGGTAAACTACCCGATGGATACCATACGCGATTGGATGAAGGAGGGGGTAATCTGTCGGGCGGCCAAAAGCAGCGCATTTGCCTTGCTAGGGCGTTTTTGAAACGGGCGGATATTCTGCTTCTGGACGAACCGACCTCCTCTGTAGACACCATATCCGCTGCCCTAATTCAAGACAGCATCGACTTCTATTCCAAAGAATCTGCCGTGATCATGATTTCCCACAACAAAGACGCAGTTTATGATGCTGATGTGGTATTTGAGGTCGCCGGCGGAAAAGTGACCCTTGCGAGACAAAGGAATGGCCTAAATAGCATGGAAGCACAACAAAAGACACCCAAATCGGAGGTCGTAGGCGGTTAAGCAATGCAGGTTTTCTGGAGTTATTATGATAACGCAATAAAACTGAAAACAGCTGAACAAAGCTGAACAAAGTTGAACCAAGCTGACCAAGTGGGAGGGTTTTGAGCCCCGTCATATGTATGGTGTCTCGGGGGCCCTGGACAAAACAGATACACTACAGCGCCTGCAGAAACATTACCACGACAGTGGCCGGAAACCCCTACTTCCGCTTTGCCGCGAAACCCCGGTACCCTCACCTATGTCCCCGGTACCTAGATCGCGGCTGACCTATGTCCCCGGTACCTAGATCGTGGCTGACCTAGGTCGCCTGTACCTAGATCGCGGCCGACCTGTGTCCCCGATACCCACATCGCGGCCGACCTATGTCTCCAGCGACTAATCCCAAACGAGCCTATCCCCGAATTGGCTGTAGGGCAAGAGAAGGCACGTATGAAGGTTTTACCTGACTCATGCCGTGTGTTTTAACGCTTATGTCGGTCGGTTGAAAGACATATCGTGGAATGTGCCTAGAAGAAATTGAAGAGGCGGCGGTTCATTACAATGGTCGGGGCGACTGGACTTGAACCAGCGACCTCATGGTCCCGAACCATGCGCGCTACCAAGCTGCGCTACGCCCCGACGCACCTCACATTATAACACCTTAATCCGGCGGATTCCATCCTCTGGCCAAAATACGGAAAGCGTGCTTGACATTCTTCGTTAGGTCTCGTACACTGTGATGTAAAGTAAACTTTCCATATAGCGCGAGGGGGAAGGACAATGAACGCTAAGGCGGGCATGAGGAAGTCCAAAAGAAATTTCATTCTGCTCATCTGTCTTGGCATTATGCTCATGATTGCCGGGGCGGTGGCGGAGCATCTCGTGGACGACAGCTCCATTGCCGGACGGCTGGCTGGCGCAGGGGCCGGGTTTGGTTCCGGAATCGCGGCGCTTGGAGCCGTTTTGCTTATTCTCATCAACAGAAACCCCGAACAAGTGCGTGAACAGGAGATCAACGAAAAGGATGAACGATTCATAAGAATTCGAGAAAGATCTGCCCAAGGCACTTGGTACATCACTTTGTTCAGTTTGGTGGCACTTGAAATTACCTTTCTCTGTCTCGATTACAAAGCGCCGCTTTTTGCGGTTCTTGTGGTGATGGCCGTTCACGTTTTCGGCTACTTGGCGCTTTTGTATCGAAACTCCAAGACAATGTGACGCATGCCGATAAAATCTATCCAGTATCTTACAGCATTACAGCCACTTTCATGGCAGCGCCTGACTTCGCCAACCGAAACCCTTTGTCGATGTCCTCCAGGGCTACCCTGTGGGATACGATTTTTGACGCATCAATTTTGCCGCTGGTTATAAGGTCTAGAGCGCTTTCCCACTGCCTTTGGACAGAACTTCTCGCTCCCACAACTTTGAGTTCTTTGTAGTGAATAAGATTTGTATCCAGTGTGGCTGTGGGCGAACTCTCAGGAAGCCCCGAAAAAAGGAGGACCTGCCCGAGACGGGATGCCATGGCCATAGCCTGGGCCTGAGCGGCAGCCGACACGCAAGCCACAATTACCGCGTCAGCGCCGCGTCCCTTTGTGATATCGCTCACTGCCGCCACAGGATCCTGAGCGGCCCCGTTAATAAGCTTGTCTGGTTGAAAGTGCTTAACGGCATTTAGCCTTTGTTCCAGAAGATCTATCATTATCACTTTTTTGGCGCCCCGCATCCGCGACACCATCAAGTGCATGGCTCCAATGGGTCCGGCACCGATAATTACCACTGTTGATTCGAAGTTGATTTCTATTTTTTCGTGTCCGTTGAGCACACATGCCAAAGGCTCGATGATTATGGCGCCCGATATATCCAAATCGTGAGGCACTTTTACTACAAAGCCCCCCAAAACACCGTGCCGCTCAATCGGACGCAGCTCAGCAAACCCTCCCTGCCTTATATCGCCCATACGCCCTCTTTTTGAGCACAAATTTTGCGCGCCCGTGCGGCAATACTCGCAAACCCCGCAGGTAGCAGGCACATCCGTTATTCTATCGCCTGGTTTGAATTGAGTAACACCGTGTCCCGTCTCCAAAACAGTGGCTACGATCTCATGCCCTATAATCTCGCCTTGACTTTTCGACCCGAATTCCCACATTCTGATATCGCTGCCGCAGATGGCGCACGCGTCAACCTTTGTAAGCAGCCCATTCTTAGGACAGATGGGGTCGGGAATACTTCTTACTGTGATTTTTCCGGGCCCGTCCAAAAAAGCGGCCTTCATTACCATAACCCCCAATTACAAAATCCACCATTTACCTTTATATTAGCGAGCATAAAGCAGATTAGCAAAGCTGGCAACATCTCCCACGCTATACGCCAACCTTCTGGGTAAGACCTTCTGATGTCAAGGGAACAATAACGGCAGCGGGAGGTTATGCCATTGACTCAGACTGCACCCATAAGACATCCGGGAAACGATAGTTTATTCTTGGCGGTTGATATGTCTACCCTTGCAACCTTGGCCGGAATTCCTTTACACATCCACGCCGAGGGGCTCCGTGGGACCGGGAAAACCACGGTTATGCGTTGGGCCAAGCGATCGCTGCCCACCATTACAAGAATAGCGGGATGTTTATATCACTGCCATCCTGATAATCCACATTGCCCTGTTCACGCACACCCCCAGGAAACCTTTTCGGAGGCGGAAGCTCCTGCAGCCGAAGAGTGCCTCATGCCTTTTGTGGAAATCGGCCATGGCGCAAAGCTTGGAACTATTCTGGGAAGCATCGATTTGACAAAGCTCACCGATGCCCAAAACCCGGGCGCGGCACTTCTGCCCGGGGCGATTCCCATGGCACACAGAGGGATTCTGTTTGTGGATGAGATAAACCGTTTAGCTGAAACGGCCCCGGAAATCGCAGACGTGCTTTTGTCGGTTATGGGTACAAAGCCGGGATACATAAAACTGGAGGAAGTGGGCCTTCCGCCGTGGGAAATCCAAGTCCAAACCTCTGTGTGGGCGGCGTCTAACCCAGATGAAGATCCCGGCCCTTTAGAAGACATCCGAAAGCAGTTAGCTGACAGGTTTGACCTGGTTGTGCCTGTTCAACGCCCTAGCGATGCCAGTATCGTAGAAAAAATGTTGATCGGAAAGAGCGACACCTTAGTAACGGACGGAAATAATCTAAGCTTTCGGGAGTTCGGCGCCAAAGCGAGGCAATTTACCCATGTTACGGTTCCCCCCGACTTGGTAAGGTATATGGCCCAACTATATGTTCAAAGGAATATCGAAAGCCTAAGAGCAGTGGAAGCACTTGAGCTCGCTTCAAGACTAGCGGCCTGCCTTAGGGAAAAGCAACAGGTTGGTTTTGACGAAATGCTTATGGTTATGCCCCTAGTGCTTCGCCATAGGGTTGAGCCGGCTGCCTTGTCAGAAATACTCAAAGATCTGGAGCTTCGAAAAGCGGCGGGCAATGAGATTAGCCGAAGCGTGGACCAAGAAGATGGGCTGCCGCCTCCGGACGGCCACCAAGAACCCAACCGAGAACAAAATCTACAGCAACAAATACCTGAAGCGGCGCCTGATTTACCAGATCCGCGACAAAACCGCGCCACTTGGTTTGAAAAACTCTTATCGAAATATTCCAAAAGGTGTACTGCCGACGGTGACACTAACCGCAGTCATTCAGGGGCAAGAGCAGCCCCAAATCAAGTCCAAAAGCTGCCTAACCCGGCGCTATTGCCTCCTGTTTCGCC
>CAYPVF010000034.1:11625-15510 GCA_964414105.1 uncultured Eubacteriales bacterium | reverse complement strand
AACTTCCAAGTTGGATTTTTCTAATTCCTCCACTTTGCCTACAACCTCCTTTATAACCCGGTCGGGAGTTGATGCGCCAGCGGCTATCCCGACCCTGCTCTTACCCATGAACCATTGTGGTTGGACTTGGTCCGCTCTTTCGACCAGGTGCGCTTCGGCCCCGGCGTCTATTGCTACCGTCAAAAGCTGCCGAGTGTTGGCGCTTGTCCGTCCACCGACCACGATGACTATGTCACAAGTTTTTGCCAGCTCCATTGTGGCATCTTGTCGTTCATGGGTAGCAGTGCAGATAGTATTCGAGCATTGCACCGAAATACCTGCTTTTTTCAATGTTTCAACGATTATTTCGACTTCCTGTGGCCTTGAAGTCGTTTGGGCCAAAACAGCCACATTTTGACCCAAACAAGGCAAAACTCGTTCCAGGTCCTGGACTGTTTTGACTACTATGCCCCTGCCATCGGTATAGGACATTATGGCTTTTGTTTCCGGATGATTTTCGTCGCCGACCAATATTATTTGGGTTCCCTTTTGGGCAAACTCCTGAGCTTGGTTTTGCGCCCTTTTTACAAAGGGGCAAGTTGCGTCTAAAACCTTAACCCCGGTGTTAATCTGGGAAGCCACATGCTTTTCTGTTCCGTGACTGCGTTGGATAAGCGTGCCGTGGGATACCCCTTGTGGCGAATCAACAGGCTTTACACCCCGTTTGGAAAGCTCCTCCACCACGATAGGGTTATGGATTATGGGGCCCAGGGTAAAAATGGGTTCTGGTCCTTGAGCTATTGCTTTTTCCACCATTTCAATGGCTCGTTTAACACCAAAACAGTATCCGCGATGGTTAGCGATTATTATCTCCGACTTAAGCTGCCTCCTTTGTCTCGAAACACAAGAACAGCTCGTTTAGGGCATCGGCAATCTGTTGTGACCCTTGGTCGATATCTTGGGAAAGCTTGCCGGCGCCCGGGTTTATTGTCAACGGCTCACCCACAGCAACCTTGAGGGTATGTCTGAACTTATACGGCCCCAAAATCAAAACCGGAACGATGGGCACCTGTCCCTTAATGGCAAACAAAGCGGCGCCGCCATGCATTTTCCCCAAAACCCGGCCGTCCCCGGTATTCCTGGTACCTTCCGGAAAGACGCCCAAAACATTTCCCTTTTTCAACCTGGCTAAGGCTTCCCGCACAGCGCGAATATCAGCTTTTCCTCTGTTTACGGGAAACGCGTGCAGTTTTCTAAAAAGCCAGTTCAGAAAAGAGTTCTTGAATAGCTCTATCTTGGCTATGAAATGGATTTCTCTGGGACATAAAGCCGCTAAAATCACAGGATCCCACCAGGAAGTGTGGTTTGAACACAGAACGAAGGCCCCTTTTGGGGGAAAGCGGGAAACGCCAAAAGTTTGTGTCTTAAAGCAAATAGCTACGGCAATCTTGCAGATGCCCTTTAACAGCTTATACATTCAGCCATTTTCTCCTCACAAAACGCCCTTATCTCAGCGTATACTTGGCAGATGGTCATTTGAGTGCTATCCACATAAAGGGAACCTTCCACCTGAACAAGCTTCCCCCAAGGGCGTTCAAGGTCTTTTTTGTCCCTTTCCTTCATTTCATCCAAGACTTCCGCCCAAGAAAGGTCAATGCCTTTTTGCCGTAGTTCTCTAAAACGACGTGTGGCGCGTTCTTCTGGAGTAGCGGTAAGAAACACTTTGGCCCGGGCGTCAGGAATGACGACGCTGCCTATATCGCGCCCCTCCATGATGAGCCCGCCGGATTGGGCCATTTGGCGAAAAAGGGCAACCAACACTTCCCTAACAGGCCTTATCATGGCCAACAGTTTGACTGCTTTGTCGGTTCCGGGCTGTTTAAGCCTATCCGTAACTTCCACGCCATCCGCCCACACGCGGAACATGCCCCCATCGTCTTTTACGCAAAGGGTAACAGACCCGGCCATATCGGCTAAAGCACGCAAATCGTCAAGAGCGATATCTCGGTCTATGGCAACTATGGCCAAAGCCCTGTACATAGCCCCAGTGTTGAGGAATGTATACCCCATTTCTCGGGCCAAGAGCGCGGCCACGGTGCTTTTACCGGCTGCGGCGGGGCCGTCTATGGCGATGTTTATGCGTTTTTTCTTACAAAGCCCAGTATTCATCTTAATATATTACCTTCGTTATATGGATTTCATTTCCCTGCCATAGTCTTTTTGATGGCATCCATAATGTATAATCCACCTTAGAACAGGATTTGAAACAAGCGCGAAACCACAGGGGGTATGGCAGCCGTGATACATATTGATATCAACACGGACATAGGCGAAGGGTTTGGCAAATGGTCTATGGGAGACGACAGCCAACTGTTGCCGTTTGTTTCCTCGGCCAATGTAGCCTGCGGTATGCACGCCGGAGACCCCTTAATAATGGATTGCACAGTAAAGGCCTGCATCCAGAAGCGTGTGGCTGTAGGAGCTCATCCCGGGTTTCCAGACCTTCAAGGTTTTGGAAGGCGCGATATACGGATGACACCTGACGAAATAGAAGCTTACGTGATGTACCAAATAGGGGCTTTGGGTGCGTTTACCGAGTCTTTCGGGGAAAAACTGAGTCATGTGAAGCCTCATGGGGCTTTGTACAACATAGCGGCGGTGGATATGAAGATCGCCGTATCTATAGCCCGCGCAGTATCAAGAATGAGCGATTCCCAAAAACCTTTGATTTTGGTGGGTCTTGCCGGGTCCCTAAGCTTGGAAGCCGCCGACAGAATGGGAATACCTTGGGCCGCGGAAGGCTTTTGCGACAGGGCCTATGAAAAGGACGGCACACTTATGAAAAGAGACAAGCCCGGCGCTGTGCTGCACGATCCCGAAACCGTGGCGCAAAGGGCTTTGACCATGGCTCAAACCGGTAAAATCTTGTCACGTGAAGGCATCCCCCTAGACTTTGCCTTGCACACTATTTGCCTGCACAGTGACACGCCCGGCGCCGTTCAAATTGCAAAAACTGTAAGTGCGGCTTTAAATGAGGCCCAAATTTCCATAAAGCCGCTGACGGTTTAGTTTGGGGGCTAATCAACATGGAACCGACATACCACGCGCTTAACGACAGGGCCCTTTTGGCTACCTTTTCCCGGCAAATATCGGAAGAGGCGAATGATTTGGTGCTTCGGCTTTCAGAAGATCTGGAAAGCCGCCAAATACCCGGCCTGGAAGAGGCACAACCAACGTATGGGGCTTTGTGTCTGCATTTTGACCCTTCCGTGGTGGGAGAGGCATATTTGAGGAGTTTCATAAACACGCTGCTATGCAGGTATGATTCTGATCCTTCCACAGCTTCGTCTCAGAAGCACCCAGGCAAATTGGTCGAAATCCCGGTTAAGTATGGAGGAGCATGCGGGCCCGACCTTCTTTGGGCGTGCAAACATTTGGGCATGACCCCGGATGAGGTAATCCGGCGCCATTCAAGCTCCAGTTACAGAGTTTACATGATCGGTTTTACACCGGGATTTCCCTATTTGGGCGGCATGGATCCTTCCATCGCTTTACCTAGGCTGGAGGAACCCCGCCAAGCCGTGCCCGCGGGATCTGTGGGTATCGCGGGCGGCCAAACCGGTGTGTACCCTTGGGATACCCCCGGCGGGTGGAGATTACTTGGCAGAACCGCACTGAGGCTGTTCGATGCCCGAAGGGCCGATCCGTCTTTTATAAAAGCCGGCGACACTGTACGGTTCGTACCTGTTTCAGAAGACTCTGCGGCCAAAACGACACAATTTGAAGGCATCGAAAACAATGTCCATCAAGAGCTTGGGGTACCTTCCCTTTTTGTGGAGCACCCCGGGTTTTTCTCTTTGGTGGTGGATGCGGTGTCATCCCGCACTGCCGCCAACCGGGAGCTCG
>CAYPVF010000034.1:8914-11615 GCA_964414105.1 uncultured Eubacteriales bacterium | reverse complement strand
GTCCGGGGCGGCCGATGTGATGTCTTACAACGTGGCCAATTGGGCTGTGGGGAATGATCCGGGGTGTGCCGCCTTAGAAATGACCTTGTGGGGCTGCACCTTGCGGGCTTTGTGCGACACCACCGTCGCCGTATCCGGGGCCAACGCCCAAATCACGGTGGATGGGCAAGAAGTAAGGCCGGGAACGCCCATTTCGGTAAAAGAAGACTGCACCATCCGGATCGGCCCCATGAATACGGGCTGCCGCGGCTATTTGGCCGTGGCCGGGGGATTTAGCGTGCCTTCGGTCATGGGTTCTTATTCCACCTACTTGAAAGGCAAATTTGGCGGATTTTCGGGCCGCCCACTGAAGACCGGTGATACACTGCACCAGAATCCGTGGCCTGACCACACATATGTCTCACAAAGCCTAAAGCACAGACAAAAACCGCACGAACTTCAAATAGGCGGCCAAAACCCGGCGGACCAGTCCCCCGTGATGTTACGTATTCATCCGGGACCGGAAGCCACTTCCAAAGCGTTGAAAACCCTTTGCGGCTCTACCTACACAGTACGCCCCGAGTCAGATCGCATGGGGCTACGCCTTGAGGGGCCTAAAGTTTCGGACACACCGGCGGATATTCTATCGTCGGCAGTGGTGCCGGGGGTAATTCAAGTTACATCCGACGGAAAGCCTGTTTTGCTGCTTTGCGACGCTCAAACTACAGGGGGGTACACAAGGCTTGGATGCGTGGTGTCGGAGCATCTGCCTTTAGCGGGTCAGCTGCGGCCGGGCGCCCAAGTCGCGTTCGTTTTAGCCCACAGGACTTAGCGGCAGAACCACAGGATACCCAAGGGAAGAATCTTTCAGTATTTTCGCGCGCAGGCCATACACAACCTCTATCATGTTTTCCGTAACGTTATTTGGCTCGGCCAGGAACACGATTTTGCCGTCTTTAAGAAATATTATTGACGATGTATAGCGCAGAGCAAGGTTTAAATCGTGCAAAACAGTAACCACGGTCTTGTCGCCTCGCGATGCCATTTCCCTCACAGCATCCATAACCCTGAGCTCGTAAGCCATATCCAAATGAGAGGTGGGTTCATCCATAAGAAAAACTTGCGGGTCTTGGTATAACGCCCTTGCTAAGTAAACTCTTTGCCTTTCCCCGGAGGATATTTGGGTTACTGGCCTGTGGCGTAAATGCCACACGTCGGCCCGCTCTAAAGCATTTTTCATCTCGCCGGCCCAATCTTTAGCGCCTTGGGCTTGGTGGGAAAACCTCCCCATACCAACTATTTCTTCCACAGTAAACTCAAAAGTCGGTTCGGGCTCATCTCCATAATACGTAACCAGCCTACTGCGTACCTCAGCCGTAACCCCATTGATTTTGTGGCCTTGTATCAGGACACAACCCCCGGAAGGCTTAAGAAATCCGGACAATACTTTCAAAAGGGTGCTTTTGCCGGAACCATTAGGCCCTACGATAGCTACCAAATCACCTGAAGAAATGCGGAAATTGACACCCTCTAGAACGGCACGGCCGCTTTTTCCGGGTTCGTATGAAAACGTCAGGTTTTTCACTTCAACTGCGTTCACCTTCCCTGCCTCCTTGCTTTGTAAAGAAGGTAAAGAAAGAATGGAGCCCCGGCCAAAGCCGTAATTACCCCCACAGGTATTTCTTTGGGGGGAGACACAGTACGAGCCAAAAGGTCAGAAAGAATCAGTACATTTCCCCCCAAAAAAGCCGACAAAGGCAACAGCCATTTGTGGTCGGGGCCTGCGATTAACCTTACAGCGTGCGGCACTATAAGCCCGACAAAACCTACCGGTCCTGTAAACGCAACGCCGCCGGCGGTTATTAAAGACGCAACCCAGATAAAAGACCGTTTAGCTTTTTCCACGGGTACCCCCAAGTGGAAGGCGGGCTCGTCGCCTATGGATAAAGCATTGAGCGCACCCGAAGCCCGCCAAAGCATAAATATACCCGGGACTATGTAAACTAGGCTTGCCGCAACCGATTTCCAAGTAGCCCTGGTTAGGGCGCCCAAAGTCCAGAACACGATTTCTTCCATTCTTTCTCTGGAAAGAACCATCACAAGGGCTATAATCGATGAGACGAAACTGGATACGGCAATGCCCGACAAAAGAAGGGTCCAAGTGTCAGTGTAGCCTTTGTGTGTGGATAAAACGTAGACAATGGCCGTTGTAGCCACGGCCCCTAAAAAAGCTACAAAAGGCAGGGCCCACAAACCTAAGGCCCTGCCCAAACCCAAGGCTATGCCAAAGACCGCCCCCAAAGACGCGCCCGACGACACACCCAAAACAAAAGGGTCTGCCATGGGGTTCCTAAAAAGGCCTTGCATCACAGCGCCGGCTACCGACAAAGAAGCCCCAACAGCAAAAGCCAATAGCACCCTGGGCAGCCGTAAAGTCCACACTATCACATGCCATGTCCCTTGCGGCTCGGCCAACTCTCCCGGGTTAGGCCCCAGAAAAATGCTTGACAGGACCCCCGTAAAAGGTACGCGCACCGAGCCCAGGGCAAACCCCAGTATCAGGGACAATATTGAGAGCCCGGTCAGCACCAGCAGGAACAACCGCCTTTTTGTCTGTACCCCAAGAGTTGGTTTTGCCATAGCTATCGCGCTCTATGGATACAAAATCGAGAACACTTCTTGTATACCTAAAACCACCGCGGGGCTTGGGCGCGATATTAAA
>CAYPVF010000034.1:0-8904 GCA_964414105.1 uncultured Eubacteriales bacterium | reverse complement strand
CCCAACCTGGGATTTCCAGCAATGGCGCGGCGTACTCTTCTGGTATGGCCACCAAGATAACGTCAGGATCTTTCTGCAAAAGGTCTTCCATACTTACTTGCACATACTGTTCTGAAACGTCGTCAACTACGTTCTTTCCCCCCGCCAATCTCACAACTTCGTCCACAAACGAACCCGGGCCCACAGTCCATAAAGTCTCATCTATAGCCACAAATACAGTAGGAGTTGATTGTGCCTGCAACTCTGTCTGGCTCGCAATCTCCCCAACTTCTCCTCTAAGTGTGTCAGCCAGCTCTTTTCCCTGCGCTTCCAAGCCCAACACCTTGGATAAAGCTTCAATGTCCAAAAACACTTCTTCCACAGAGGAGGGACCCGAGGCGTAAACGGGTATTTCCAACCTTTGAACATCCTTTTGGCTTTGTGATTCAAAATCACGGTTGCCTGCTACCAAAACCAAATCGGGTTTTAGTGAAACCAGTTTTTCCAAGTTGACGTTAAACGCGTCGCCGACTTTTTCGATTTCACGGGCCTCTTCAGGACGGTTGCAGTATTCGGTTACCCCCACCAAGCGGTCCCCCGCCCCCAAGGCAAATACTGTCTCTGTAAGCGCTGGCGATAAAGATACTAGGGTTTCGGGGATCTTCTCCAATACTATGTCGTTTCCCAAACTATCTTTGAATTCGTATTTTTGTGGTTTGCACCCGGATAGGAGCAAAATCACCAAAAGGGTCAAGATACCCACCGACCGGGACAACGCAGCTTTTTTCATTTTCATACGATAGCCCTCCATTGTCACTTTTGCATCAAAAAACCCGGCACGGGGCCGGGGTATTCCGCAACTATCCACGTCCCCCCTTTTGCACGAAGGCTAGGTTACGCGTGTTCAGGCAGGTCTCCTGGCTTCCGAATCTTGGCGCCCATGTCTTCCCAAAAGTATGAAACTCTCAGTGACTTTAAGGGCGGCTCCTCGGTTACAGTGGCGGCACCGCGCCGGATTTGCGATTTTCGCTTCACCGGACTTCCCTATTCTCCAACTGGCACCTGAACACTTCCATATTCAATTGTTCGTTTAACCCGTGTCTTACTAAGGAATACTCTTCTTAGCATCTAAGTGGAGGATTCCCCCATGCGATACGAACGCGACAAAGATCTTGCTTGGATCATTACCTTTACATCATTCCTCATTTTCCTTTTGTCTGCAATAGCCTGTTCTTTTTTCCGCAGTGTTCCCACAAACACGCTTACACCTATATTTCTTGCGAGATCGAGCCTGAACACAGCTTTTTTGGACGTTTTATCGGGGTTTGTAAGAATGGTTTCTGTGGGTTTTATCGCTTTTGGTATTTACGGAGTCATTTTTTGGCCCAGGGGAAGAAACAGTTGAGCCGCAGGCATAAAGAGATTTGACTTCATTTCCCGTCAGATGCCTCCACTTGCCCGGTGCCAGTTTCCCTAAAGAAAGCTGCGCGACTTTGGTTCTGGTAAGCCTCAGAACCCTGTAACCCACAGCCTGACAGATACGCTTGACAACATGCTTTTCCCCTTCGTGAAGCCCGACCCGTATTTGGAGTATATCCGGCGAGGGATTACCCACCAATTGGGCGTAATCGACCTCCACTTTCTTGCCGTCGAGCATTACGCCCTTGCGTATGGCTTGAATTCTGCTTGGCCCTTTGACTCCCGAAACTGAAACCAGGTACTCCTTTATCACCTTGAATTTGGGGTGGGTCAAGATGTATGCCAAATCTCCGTCGTTAGTCATCAGCAAAAGCCCGTCAGAATCGTAATCTAGGCGGCCAACAGGAAAAATCCGGCTATCAATGTTTTTCACCAAATCAAGGATCGTTTTTCTGCCGAAAGGATCCCCGCAGGAAGACAAATAGCCGGGCGGCTTGTTCAGCAAAACGTAAACTAGCGAACTGCCGCCCTTGATGACTTTCCCGTAAACCCGCACAACGTCACTGCGAGGATCTATGGTCGCCCCAAGGCCAATGGGGCGGCCGTTTACTGTGACCACCCCTTGGGAAATGAGGTCATCGGCGCCGCGGCGAGAGCACGCCCCCGCTTGCGCCAAATATTTGGAAACCCTTATCAACTCGAGGGGTTCAGTCAACCGGTTAACCTACAAAAGCCACAAGTTCAACCTCGCAGCAAACGTTCAAAGGAAGCTCGGCCACGCCCACGGCAGCCCTGGCGTGATGCCCCGCGTCGCCGAAGGCTTGGGCGAACAGCTCCGAAGCGCCGTTAACTACCTTAGGTTGGTCATTGTACCTGGCAGCAGATGCCACAAAACCGGTAACTTTGACGATTCTCACCTTGTCGAGCTCTTCCCCTACGACGCTTTTGATGGCGGCTATGCAGTTGACAGCGCACTGTTTTGCTTCTTCGTAGGCTTCTTCTGTAGTGACGTCGGACCCAACTTTCCCGGTCCTCGTTATCTTGCCTTGCCTTGCCGGCATTTGGCCCGATACATAAACCCAATTGCCCACCCTTAAGGCTGGCACATAAGCGGCCACAGGCTTTACAACCTCGGGGATATCGATACCCACTTGTTTGAGCCTTTCTTCGACTTTCAAAACTTTCCCTCCCGGTAGCAGTGTTTACACCAGCGCAATGCTTTTGGTAACTCAATAATATCCCCTGGGCCCGGTAGGCACAAATCAATGCATCAGCATGCGCCAGGCAAAAAAACCCGCCATGAACCCGCAAATATCCCCAATTAAGCACGCTAACAAGGCGTGCCCCGATTTTCTGATTTTGGCCGCCCCGAAATAAACAGTGACCACATAGAAAGAAGTATCTGTGGCCCCCTGAAGTATGGATGCCAAAATTCCGAAAGACGAATCCGGCCCGTAATGCCGAAGCAGTTCACCGGTTATAGCAAGAGCGCCGCTGCCGCTTATGGGACGAATCACGACCAAGGGCAAAATATCAGCGGGTATCCCCAAAGGTTTCAAGGTAACCGCCAAAAAGCGCGAAATCACATCCAACGCGCCGGAGCCGCGAAGACACGAGACACCCACAAAAATGGCCACAAGGTATGGCAGAGTAGTGACAACGATTTTTAGCCCTTCCTCGGCCCCTTCAACAAATGTTTCATAAACGTAAACCCCTTTATACCAAGCATAGACAGGTACGCCCACAAGAAGCATGGGAAAGGAGTACACGCCTATGCGGGCTAATATGTCCATGCTAATGCGCCGCCTTTCTCAGTACGCCTTGGTCACTTGAAGTATCGCCTTGACAAAACTTTGTGGGCGCAAAGCCCGCCGATTGTCGCCGCGAGACCCGCTATAGCAGTTGGACCAACCACTAAAGCAGGGCTTTTTGAACCGAGAGCAGCCCTTAAGGCAATCACTGTAGACGGAAAAAGACAAAAACCGCCTGCTCCCAGTACCACTAACCGGATCATGGAGTCCATACAATCGTTTTTGTTTTTTGCCTCTTGTTTTATGTCATTCATGGCTTTCAAACCCAACGGGGTGGCCGAACTAAGCCCAAGCATATTTGACACCACAGCGGCTGAAATCGTACCCAGAGCACGCCCGCGGCTTTTTAGATTGGGGAAGATTTTGCGAAGCGCAGGCCCGCTAAAAGACGCCAACTTGTCCACCAGCCCCGATTCGCCGGCGAGCTTCTCGATGCCTGACCATAGGCAGTATACGCCCGCAAGTCCTATGGCTAACTGCACCGCCTCGTACGCCCCTTCCATAACGGAAGCCATCATATTCTCGACATTCCCTGTAATAATGGCGGTGACACAGCCCAAAACTATAAGGAACAGCCAAACCGTATTCAGGGGTACCACTTCCCTCTATGAAGTCCTATTCTTTAGAACTTATGACAGGGATGGCCGCGTCAATTCTAATCGGGGTGAACGATCCGGGAGGGCCCCTCTTTCGGGGGCCCTCTTTCGCTACCGTCTTTTGGTGTTTTCCGCCAATTGGGCTTCGGCGTGCTTAATCATTCTCTTAACCATCTGCCCGCCAATGGGCCCCCCAAGCCTGCCTCCGATTTGTCCGCATTCTCGAGAAGTCATGTTAGGCCATCCCACAGCGCGGATTTTATCGGCTAGGCCAAGCTCCGAGGCCACTTCATGCTTCATGCGTTCCAGATTGGCCTCAAGTTCGTCCTCACTGCCGGTCTTGGTGTACCCCAACTCCTGGGCAATTTCGTGTTTCATGCTGTCCAGTGCTTTTGCGGCTTCCAAGTTCAAAGGACGTTTGCGACGTCTTCCCAATGAAGGAATCCCTCCTATCGGGCGGTAGCGTCATTATGTTACCCAGGTTTGGCCCCGATATATGAAGGAGAAGACTGCCTTCTTGCCCAAATGATGGCGCGCTTATTCTCGTACAATCAACAGATCAATGAAACCCGCCTTGTTTTTCGCGGATAACGATTTCTTCGGGTTTATCTTTGGGTTTGAAAACTTTTGATATTTTGTCCAAAAGCTCAGGCGCCTCATCTAGTACCCTATCGTAGATTGCCCTGGAATCCACCGGCAGGAAACGCACTTTCTTCGGGCCAACTACCAAAAAACCCACGGGTTTGACGCTCACGCCTGCACCGGTACCACCCGTAAAAGGTATCTGATTTTGTTGTTTTTCCCTTCCTGAACCGCTTTGGCTTTCTTGGGAATCAAAAGGCGCTTCATCGCCGCCACCTGAAACGAATCCAAAAGAAACTCTTGAAACGGGAATTATCACCGCCCCCTCGCTTGTCTCAACCGGCGAGCCAACTACGGTAGTGACATCTACCATGGACTTCAGGCTTTCCATAGTTGTTTTCATGAGGCTTTCGATGGGATGGTCTGACATAATATGTGTTCCTCCATTTTCGCTTTGTCATTGCGCTTTGGCTTTAGTATTCCACCGTTTCTCCGGAGACTTGATTTTTCGCCGCACTTTTTACAGCACGGATTTGCGGCCCAATTATCCTCCTCAGCGAAAACCCCACTTTGGCCATGGCCCAAACGGAAGCCGATATTATGGCGTCTACATTTACACTGAAACTCGGCTCTGAGTAATCCGGAACAAAGCGCACTCTGGGAGTTTCTGTGAAGCCAACCCCCTTACGCCGAAGTAAAGACAAGGTTACGCCAGATAGTGAGCCCAAACTGCCCACGGCTATGGCCGTATTAAAAGCATCTCCTGTTCCAACCTTTCCCAAGACCCACAACCTTTCCACGGAAAAAGCTTTTATGGCTTCTGAGGAGACTCGTTTTATCGTTGTGAGCAACCCTTTGGCTGCCTTCACGGCAGATTTAACCCTGAAGGCCTTAAAGCCCGGGGGGCTTGTTCTTAAGGCCGCCGCCCTTTGCCTGGCTTTTGTTCCTGGCATTGGAAGCGGGATAAACCAAGGTGAAAACGGTGGTTTTATGTAGACCGTCTGGTCAAATTTATCTTGGGTAACTACGAGTTTCAATCTAAACTTGAGGGGCAAAAATAGAAACAAAGCCACAGCTATCGGAGCAATCACCGCTATACCCAGTAGAAGATTCCTCATGGTTGTAGAATGCCTTTGAAATTGCATTTTTAACCAAATTGCGCGTCCGGACCTCTCAACTTCGCAAGTGGCCGCGGACTATTTTAGCGGTAGTTGCTGTTTGCCGGGTTGCTCCTTTGGGCTCTTCTCTTTGGGCGTCAATGATGGCAAATTGTCAAGCGAATTTAGAGAAGTTTTCTTGAGAAATTCCTGGGTCGTGGCATAAAGTTTTGGCCGCCCAAGGCTTTTCTTTCTACCGGCTTCTTTAATGAGACCTTTTTCCAAAAGAGTTTCGATGCTGGATTCTGGATTGACTCCTCTTACAGCCTCGATGTCTTGCCTAGTCACAGGCTGATTGTATGCGATGACTGCCAAAGTCTCGGCGGCCCCTTTTGACAATTCCACAGGCCCCCTCTTCGACAAAGCATCCCGCACTATCACTGAACACTCGGGTCTGGTCCTTATGAGGAATCCTTCGGCCACCCGTTCCAGCATAATGCCGCGTTGTTTGTATTGCCTTGTCAAATCGGCGACAGCGGACAAGACCTCGAGTTCCCCTAAGTCAAGAACCCTGGTCAAAGTATCCAGGTTTACGGGTTCGTCACAGGCGAACAGAATGGCTTCAATGAGAGCCGGAATCGGAATACTCACGTTTCTTGCACCTCGTCCACTTGTGTCAGTTTGTCGGCAGCCGTTGAAAACATGATTTCCCCGAAAGCCTCTTTTTGTCGCGCGAATACCCTGCGCCTTTTTATGAGCTCCAAAAACACCAAAAAACTCATTATGGTCTCGGCTTTCGTTTTCCCCAAAAACCGCGAAAAGCGCAAAACCGCCCCTCGCCCCGCCAAGCGCCTTACTTCAGACCAAAAACTACGAAGGTGGGATACGAAAGAGAACTTTGGAATCCGCAAGACCCTTTCGGCAGGTTCCGAATTTGCCTTCATAAGGCGCATAGCGTGAGCCAATTTCACAGGGTCAATGGACGCGATTATATCCGGAATATCCGCGGTAAGAACTGCGCCTCTTCCGTATTTTTGGGCGGAGGTCCCAAAAGCTTTGCCCACAAACAGCGCCGCCCGCCGCAGCTCCCCCTGGTCCATTACAGGAACATAAGTTGGAGCAGCTTCGTCGGAACAAATCTCGTCGGGCTCTTCATCTTGGCTCAAGTGGGCCACAGCGGAAGGCAACAAGCTTTCAAGCTTAAATACAACTAGCTCCGATGCGTAGGACAAAGTCTTTATAGACTCCTCCAGCGAGATCTGGTTGTCCTCGACTTTCTCACGAAACCTTTTAAAAAGGGGTGCCAATTGAAGGATTCTCATGCCCTACGGAAACACCGTCAAAGAAATACGCAAAGCTAAGTTTTGCACCTGTACCATGAAACCGGTAACCGCGGTTTGTAGGGGCAGCCTCAGAAATCCCATGACAAGAAGCACCACAAGGATAACAAATCCGTACCGTTCCAAAAACTCCCACACGCCGAAAGCGGATGACGGCAGAAAAGCCTGCAAAACCTTGGAACCATCCAAAGGCGGGATGGGTATAAGGTTGAAAACCCCCAATCCAGCGTTTATCCAGGCGGCCTCATCCAATATCCTGGGCAAATACGCCCACACAGACCCGGCGAACCTTACCTTGGTAAACAAAAGTACCGTGATGATTTCCAAAACGAAAGCCAGCACAAAATTAGAGACAGGGCCTGCCAAAGATATAATTGCCATGTCCCGCCTGGGCTTTCTGAGCCTGTAAGTTGATACACTCACGGGCCGCGCCCAACCAAACCCAAAAAGAAAAAGCATAAGCGCGCCCATGGGATCTATGTGGGCCCATGGCTCGATGGTCATTCGGCCTTGGCGCTCGGCCGTATCGTCGCCTAAACTAAAAGCAACCCGTGCGTGGGAGTATTCGTGAACACTAATTGCCAGCAAAAGACCGGGTATTCTCAGAAGCGATTGAACAAAATTCTGCACGTTTTCCCCTCCCAGCCGCGCTACCTAAGGCCCAATGCGACTTCAACACTTAGTTTCATGCGGTTTCGGATAATTTGAACCTGAACTTTATCGCCTGGTTTATACTTGAGTATTTCTTGAGATAAATTGGACCCCAATACTTTTACATCACCTATAGCAACAATTATGTCCCCGCCTAACACAACATCTTGGCCCGCCACTGTAACTTTTTGTTGACCGCCTTTTATTCCTGCTTTTTCCGCCGGTCCCAATGAATCGACATCGCTTACCAAAGCGCCCTCCTTTGTGGGCAAACCAAGCTCCGCGTAATCTTCACCCAAAGCCTCGGCTATCTCGTCAAGGGGCTGGTACGCCACCCCCATAAAGGCCCTTTTGACCTCGCCAGTTTGCATGATTTGTGTTATCACTTCCAAAACAACTTCAGAAGGGATAGCAAACCCTATACCGTTGGCTGAGTCGATTATTGCTGTAACAACGCCCACAACTTCACCGGAGGAATTCAAAAGCGGGCCCCCGCTATTTCCCGGGTTTACAGCCGCATCGGTTTGGATAAGGTTTTCTATTGTGTAATCGTTAACCCCGGGCCTAGTAAGGCTTTCAACAGGAAGCGACCTATCCTTGGCGCTTACAATACCCGAAGTAACCGTGGGCGACCTGTCAAGCCCCAAACTGGAGCCGGTCGCTAAAGGGCTTCCCACTACTATAGCTTTTTGCCCAACCCGCACGCCGTGGGGATCGGCAAAACTTAAAGGGGTTACTTCGTAATCGGGAATGGAAACCCGTAGAAGCGCTAGATCGGTAAGGCGGTCGCCGCCTACTACAGTCGCGGTATAGGAGCGGCCCCAGTAGGTGTGGACGGAGATAACCGACGCATCCCTAACCACGTGATAGTTTGTTACTAAGTACCCTTGGTCATTAACAAAAAAACCCGAACCGTTACCTTTCGTGCTAAGCTCCAAGCCATCTGACCCCGCGGACCTTTGAACAGAAACCATAACCACGCCTTCTCTGGCAAACTCGAAGACGTCGATGGTATTGGTCTCGTCTTGAATCCGCCAGTCTTCTTCATCCCCGGGTTTGACGGGGGGCAAAAAAGCCTGTTGAGACAATTCATCTCTAAGGGTAAGGGCATAGCCCAAAGCAATGCCAAGTATGGCCAGAACGACCAGGAGGGTTTCTGTCCTTTTGCTGGATATTGCTTTCATGGCCTTTCACTCCGGTTTATGCGCACATTTTCATTATTTGTAGTGTACACGATATACACAGTATTTGTCTTTTTGGGGTGTTATCCTTTTGGGTTAAACAGAACCGCCATAATATAGCCGAAAATTATGGCGGCCATGAGTGCCGGCGCGGTAGCCCTGAATCCCCCCGAAAGTATGCCGAACAGGCCTATCCTTTGGGCGTCTTCAACCATACCTGTAACTAGGGTGTGTCCGAATCCCAGAAG
>CAYPVF010000033.1:11657-15642 GCA_964414105.1 uncultured Eubacteriales bacterium | reverse complement strand
CCCTCTTCCGGGGGGTCCCCTTTCAAGTTGAAAGCTACTCCAACCACGGCCATCCTGACACTTTCCCCCTTTGAAATCATGGTGCAAGAATTATTGCACGCTTCAAAGTCCCAGTCAACTGGGTTTTTCAAAGTGCCAGGATAGCCTCGTCGCAGCCGTTAATTACGGGAATATTTGCCCAATGCTCGCCTCCTGGGGAGGCTTTTCTTCCCCAACATGGGAAATGGCGACCAACCGCTCGTTTTCCGTAAGCTCCCTTAGCATGGCAGTGTCCAACACCTCATCCATATGGCTAACAAAGATAACACTCATTTCGTCTTTGATGTTAGCGGGAACATCCTCTAAGTCTTTTCTGTTCTCTTCGGGCAATATGACTGTGAAAATCCCCGTTCTGTGCGCCGCCATCACTTTTTCCTTCACGCCCCCAATGGGAAGCACGCGGCCGCGAAGCGTCACCTCGCCTGTCATGGCCAAATCGTGGCGCACAGGGCGGTTGGTCAAAGCAGAAGCCACAGCACAGGTCATAGTTATACCTGCCGAAGGACCGTCTTTGGGAATGGCGCCCTCAGGTATATGGATATGGATGTCGGTAGTCTCGTAAAAGTTGTCTTTAAGCCCCAAGGCCAAAGCCCTTGACCTAAGGTAGCTGAGGCCCGCTTGAGCCGACTCTTTCATGACGTCCCCGAGTTGCCCCGTAAGGGTAAGATTGCCCTTGCCCTTAACCACGCTGACCTCCACGGACATCACATCGCCGCCTACGTCGGTGACAGCCAAGGCCGTAGCCACACCCACTTGATCGTCTTTCTCGGCCTGGCCATGCCTAAACCTTGGTACACCCAAGTAGTTGGTTAATGTTTTCGCTGTGACGCGAACCCTTTTCCTTTTCCCCGACACCAAGTCCTTGGCAGTTTTTCTGCATATAGACGCAATTTGACGTTCCAGGTTTCTCACGCCGGCCTCACGGGTGTACTCCCGAATCATGCGCTTCAAGGCATCTTTACCTATGGAAAGAACCATGGGCCGAAGGCCGTGTTCCTTTAGCTCCTTGGGTACTAGGAATTGCGACGCTATCTGCATTTTTTCTTCCTCTGTGTAGCCGGGGAGCGTGATAACTTCCATACGGTCCAAAAGCGGCCGGGGAATTGAGTGAGAAGAGTTCGCCGTGGTAATAAACATCACTCGGGATAGGTCGTATGGGACTTCCAAATAATGATCTGAAAAAGTGTTGTTTTGTTCGGGATCCAAAACTTCCAAGAGGGCCGATGCCGGGTCGCCCCGAAAATCTGACGCCAGTTTGTCGATTTCGTCCATTAAAAATACCGGGTTGGACGAACCGGAAGTGCGTATGCCCTGGATTATGCGGCCGGGAAGCGCCCCAATGTAGGTTCTGCGATGCCCACGAATCTCGGCTTCGTCTCTCACGCCGCCCAAAGATATTCGTACGAATTTTCTGCTCAAAGCCCGGGCTATAGATTTGGCCAAAGAAGTTTTTCCGACGCCCGGAGGCCCCGCAAAACACAAAATCGGGCCTTTTGGTTTATCAACCAGTTGCCTAATGGCAAGGTATTCCAGGATTCTTTCTTTGACCTCGCAAAGCCCGTAATGGTCTTCGTCCAGGATTTTTTGCGCTTCCAAAATATCCAGACGATCATCGGTCACTGTGTTCCAAGGCAAAGATACCATCCACTCCAAATAGGTTCGGACAACAACCGCTTCCGCCGAAGCCTGGGGCATCTTGCTGAGCCGGTCTACTTCCCGCATTGCTTTATCCTTGGCGTCACCCAAAAGCCCCGCCTTTTCGATCTTTTGCCTAAATTCATCCGCTTCACTGGCGGTGTCTTCCCTATCGCCAAGCTCTTTTTGGATTGCCTTCATCTGTTCTCTCAGCCAATACTCCTTTTGGCTTCTTTCGATCTGCTCTCTTACTCGCCTGTTGATTTTTTTCTCTAAACCGACCATCTCGATTTCTTTGGAAAGAAATTGAATCAGTTTTTGTACCCGCGATCTTACGGGGACAGTCTCCAAGATTTCAAGTTTTTCCGAAGACGAGATAGGAACATGGTTGGCCACAAAATCACACAGTTGCCCCGGGTCGCTCAATGTCGCTATGGTGATGAGCGTTTCCGCGGGCACCTTCTTTGTGGCCCTGACGTATTCTTCGTATTGGCCCATGAGAGGTTTTATAGCTCGCTCGGCCTCGTGGGGCGAAAGAGTCTCTTCCTTGATTTCCTCCACCGACACCACATAGCATGGTTCGGTAGTAACGTAACCCATTACGCGCCCTCTTGAAACTCCTTGGACCACCATCCTCAAACGATCGCGGGACGCTTTGACAACTTCCTTTATTACGCAAAGAGTACCCATTGTATTGATCTGCTCTGGGGAAGGTTCAGCCACGTTATCGTCCTTTTGCGGGCACATCATCATGTGCATTGACCCTTTTTGGGCTATCTCCGTGGCTCTTATGGATCTGGCGCGGCCTACTTCAAGGGTATGAGTAGTGCCGGGAAACACCAGTTGGTTTCTTAGGGGTAAGAGCGGGTAGGACTTCATTTCTGTTTTCGTTGTGCTCAATAAACCCACCTCCCGCATTCTCCTCTCAAGGTTCCAGCTACATCTTATTAGTTCCGCCGGGCAAAGTGACATAGCTTAGAAGAACGCAAAATATGTATTCTAGTCGCGTTTAGCTAAGTCCTTCATACCGGATTGGTAACCTATGGTGAGGATGGAAACACGCAGGTAGGGGCCTATATTAGCGGCGGGCGCCGCCGGACTATAGTCCTTGCAGCACGTCTTTCAAGTGTGATACCGGGGTCACTTTGAAAGCCCGATCAGAAAACCTGTCTTGCCAATTACCTTCAGGAATATATACATGGCTCAGATTGGCCTCTTGAGCGGCGTTCAGTTTTTGCTCGACTCCCCCAACGGGGCGGATTTCGCCGTGGATAGACATTTCACCTGTAAAAGCCGTTTTGGATGAGACAGGTCGCTTGGTGATTGCGGAAAACATGCTTACGGCTATTGCCAAGCCGGCTGACGGCCCGTCTATAGGCGTACCTCCTGGAAAGTTTACATGTATGTCAAGCTCGTAAGGCCTTAGGTCTGTTTGGGTGGATAAAGCGGTACGTACATTTTCAATTGACGACATGACCATGCTTTTTCGCCTGAGAACGTGCGAACCTTTGCCAAGCTCTTCCTCTTCGATTATTCCGGTTATGATTATTTGGCCCCTTCGGCTCTTTATGGGTTCCATAACTTCAACTTCAACCTCAATGACATACGCCAATCCCGGGCCTGATACTGCCAAACCCAAAGCTGCCCCTATAGACGCGTCGGCGCGAGGCGTGAATTTGTATCTGGGCGAATGTTGGCCTTGCGACACTATCCACTCTATGTCTTTCAGACAAATGGGTCTGCCCCCGTCAATAAGCGCCAGCCCAGTCGCAAGTTGTACCAGGTTCACCGCATCCCTGCCATTGTCGGCATACTGTTGAATCAATTCTACGGCTTGGTCTTGAATCTTTACCCCGGCCTTTCCGGCGGCGTTTTCGGCTATAATGCCGATTTCCCTGGAAGTCAGGCTACGGAAAAACACTTCCAAACACCGGGATCGCAAAGCGGGTGGAATATCCTGGGGTGACTTTGTGGTCGCGCCTACCAATCTAAAATCCGCCGGAAAACCGTTTTGGAAGATATCGTGGATGTGCTCGGGTATGCTGCTGTTCTCCTTGGCATAATAAGCGCTTTCTAGGAACACTTTCCTGTCTTCTAACACTTTAAGCAGTTTGTTCATTTGCACCGGGTGAAGCTCCCCAATCTCATCCAAAAACAATATGCCGCCATGGGCCTTCGTGACGGCGCCAGGCTTTGGTTGGGGAATTCCCGCAACGCCCATTGCCCCGGCTCCTTGATATATGGGGTCGTGAACTGAACCGATAAGCGGGTCCGCAATGCCCCGTTCGTCAAACCTGGCGGTGGTTGAATC
>CAYPVF010000033.1:0-11647 GCA_964414105.1 uncultured Eubacteriales bacterium | reverse complement strand
TTCCGCCCCGTCTGTAAAAGGCGACAAACCCGATCTTTTGGCTTCTCCCAGAACAAGCCTGGCCGCGGCAGTTTTACCCACCCCCGGAGGGCCGTATATCAGCACATGTTGGGGGTTGGGGCCGCACAACGCCGCTTTTAATGCCGTAACCCCGTCTGCTTGGCCCACTATTTCGTCGATCATGGCCGGCCTGGTCTTTTCTGAAAGAGGTTCGGTTAACTTGATATCCCTCATCTTTCTCAGATGTTCCAATTCTTTTTTTGACTCTTTAAACACAGCCACCTTTTGGGTTTCCTGGGTTTTTAATAGGTTCCAAAAATAAAGCCCCATCACTACCGCCAAGAATAATTGGATGTAAATTAGCGCTCCCGAGTCTAGCAATTTGGCCAATCCCCTTGTGATAAGAGAAACGATTACACTGATAGAGTGAACATTTTCCCCGGGGATTATGAGGCACAGAAAAGCCCTTTCCAGGCTATTAACCTAGAAAGGGCTTCACAGGTCGCGTAAAACATATATCCGGTTACAAAACCCTCACGCAGTCTCTTCTCTTTTCTTTTTGCCGCGCTCGGAAGTAACCAATATGGGAGAACCGCCCAGTATCAACTCTTTTGTGACTATGCACTTAGTCACGTCGTTTCTCGACGGAAGATCGTACATCACGTCCAGCATGCGCTCTTCCAATATGGCTCTAAGGCCCCTGGCGCCTGTGTTCCTTTTCACGGCCTCTTTTGCTATAGCCCTGATACCGTCATCCTGAAACTCCAAAGTGACGCCATCCATCGCAAATACCTTTTGATACTGTCTTACCAGCGCGTTTTTGGGTTCTACCAGAATTCTCACCAAGTCTGTTTCATCAAGGGCGTCAAGCCCAACGATTACAGGAATCCTTCCCACAAACTCGGGAATCATGCCGAATTTGAGCAGATCCTGCGGCAGTATTTGGGCCAACAAATCGCCTATGTTGCCGTCTTCTCTGGATTTCACTTCTGATCGGAAACCCAAGACTTTCTGCCCTATACGATTTTGGATGATCTTATCGATCCCATCGAAAGCCCCGCCGCAGATGAACAAAATATCTTTGGTATCCACCTGTATGAACTCTTGATGGGGATGCTTCCTGCCGCCCATAGGCGGTACGTTGGCCACAGTCCCCTCAAGTATTTTCAAAAGGGCTTGCTGCACGCCTTCGCCCGAGACGTCTCTTGTTATCGATGGGTTCTCGGACTTCCTGGCAATCTTGTCGATTTCATCCACATACACGATGCCCTTCTGGGCTTTTTCTATATCGTAATCCGCTGCTTGAACCAACCTCAGAAGGATATTCTCAACGTCCTCCCCGACGTACCCTGCCTCTGTAAGGGTCGTAGCATCAGCTATGGCAAACGGCACATCAAGAAATCGGGCAAGCGACTGAGCCAGGTAGGTTTTGCCGCACCCGGTGGGTCCAAGCATAACGATATTTGATTTTTGAAGCTCGACTTCGTCGGGCTTCCGCCTGTGCCCAATTCTTTTGTAATGATTGTATACCGCAACCGATAGCGTCTTCTTGGCCCTTTCTTGGCCTATTACGTACTGATCGAGGAACGCCTTTATCTCTTTGGGCTTTGGCACATCTTTCAGACTCTGTTCTGACTCTTCGTCGAGCTCCTCCGAGATTATCTCGTTACAAAGCTCGATACACTCATCGCAGATATAAACGCCGGGGCCCGCGATAAGACGCTTGACCTGGTCCTGGTATTTTCCGCAGAAAGAGCACTTCAATCCCTTTTGTTCCTCGAATTTGAACATCCTTTCACCCCAATTATTTCAGAGCTTTGGCGCCCGGAACCAAAATTTCGTCGATAAGCCCGTAAGCCTTAGATTCTTCCGCGGACATCCAAAAATCTCTCTCCGTATCCTTGACGATCCTGTCGGCCGACTGGCCGGTATGCTTACCAAGAATTTTGTTCAGCAAATCTTTAGTGCGCAAAATCTCCCTAGCGGCAATTTCCACTTCCGTGGCTTGCCCTTGGACGCCGCCTAAAGGCTGGTGGATTAAGGTTTTGGCGTTGGGCAAACAATACCTTCTGCCTTTTGTTCCGCCTGTAAGAATAACTGCCGCGATGCTGGCAGCCAATCCTACGCAAATTGTAGATACCGGGGGTTTTATATGCTGCATAGTGTCATATATCGCTAACCCCGCCGTCACCGAACCACCGGGTGAATTGACATAAATCGAGACTTCTTTGTCGGGATCCTCAGCCTGCAGAAACAAAAGCTGAGCCACAACAAGGTTAGCCATCTGATCGTCAACCGGCGTGCCCACAAACACTATACGGTCTTTCAAAAGCCGGGAATAGATGTCGTAGGCCCGCTCGCCCCTACCCGTTTGCTCTACAACCATGGGCACCAGGTAACTCATGAACGTATCCTCCACTTCTGTCAGTTATGCCGGTGTCTTATTCACATTATAACATTTGCTCGTCTGTGGCAGCTTTGTTCTCCTCTTCGTTCCCCTCCTGTTGCGTGTCGCCCGATTTCGGTTCTTCCGGGAGAGGAGTTCCGGCGCGAGAAGCAGCATCCACAACCAGCTTTTGCAAAGTTTGGGACCTCAGCAAATCTTTTCGTAACCCCTCAAGAGCGCCCCTTACATCCAAGGTGGTCTTCATCGCCCCTACTTCGGTATTGGCCTCGCGTGCCAAAGACTCTATGACCGAATCAACCATTTCTTCCGGAACTGTTATCCCCTCTTTTGAGGCGACTGCGTCAAGCACCAGTTCGGATTTGACTTCCTTTTCGGCTTGGGTTTCAATTTCTGTTCTCATGTTTTCGGGCGTCCTGCCGCTAGACTGCATATAGCTGTCAACGTCTGTCCCCTGGTCTTTGAGCCTAGCCGCAAAACGCTCCAAAATCGTTTGCGCCTTATGGTCTATCATGGCCTTGGGGATATCGACAGAAGACATTTCGACCAGTTTGGCCTCTACTTCATCAGTATGCAACCGGCGCGCAGTGTCCATCCTCATTTTTAGAATGCGCTCTTCAAGGTCTTTTTTGGCATTCTCTTGGCTTTCGTGCCCTATAGTTTTTAAAAACTCTTCCATCTCGGGCAACTGTTTCTCATACGCCTCATTCAAAGTGACCATAAACTCAACCTTGGCAGGTTCGGCCTTAGGTTCCTCAGCCTCTTTGGGCTCTTCGGGTGCTTCTTTGACAGGCACCGAAAATTCAGCCGAAAACTTTTTGCTGTCGCCAATTTTCATACCCACAAGAGCCTGGGAAAGGCCCGGTAGCAGGCCAACGGGCTTGCCGGCTTCAATGTAGGTTAAATCGTCATCCATATTTGCCAAGGGGTTGTCGCTTCCTCCCAACCCTTTCACGTGGCAGTTGGCGTAGTTGCCCGCTTCCATAGCCGCCCCTTCTTCCAACGGCCGTAGCTCCGCCATTCTGTCCAAAAGCATGTTGAACTGTTGATCCACCTCTTCGTCTGTAACAGTTGGATCATTGAAAGCTACTGAAATAGTATTGTAATCACCCAGTTCCACATCGGGGCGCACTTGCACTGCCGCTTTGAATTTAAGGGGTTGACCCAAATCAAACTCAATGTCATCAAACTCGGGGTCGTCCACAGGTTCTATACCCGTGTCTTCCACGGCCTGCATGTAGTGTTTAGGGAGGACTTCCCTTATGGCTTCTTCTTTTATGATTTCCGCGCCATAAAAGCGCTCCAAAATATGTCGCGGCGCTTTCCCTTTACGAAAACCCGGAATGTTGACGCGATTTACCACTTGTCTGTAAGCCTTGTTGTATGCTTCTTCTACCCCTGTTGCCGATGCCTCAACCTCAAGAGTTACTGTTGAGCCTTCCTTTTTCAAAATGCTTGCTTTCACAATATGGTCCTCCTTAAACCTTGCCTTTTGCCATCTGGGACTTCCCAATCTCAAGTATATTATCAGAAAAAAAGCGCATAAAAAAAGCTTTACCCAGATTCTTTCGTAAACAAAAAGCCGGACCGTAACACATCGCTAAAAAAGGCGCCGGAATTCGGTATCAGTACCGAATCCCGAATACGCCTAAATAAAACAGTTCGGAAGTTTGGTCCTTACAGATGAGCTTTCCACAATCCGTGCAAATTGCAGTAGGCTCTGACCGCATCGGCTTTTGGCACGTTATCGAAGCGGGCTATGGGTTCGTCTCCTGGCTTAAGGTTCTTTCGATAGACATTATCGCCGCAAAGGACTTCCACCCATTCAATATAGTGGGCGTCGAGCATGGGGTGCAAAACTGAGCCCACAGTGACTACAACGCTTTCGCCCTCTTTGGTTACTACTGGGACGTGTTTTTCATTGTATTCGCTTTCTGTGGTGTTCTCGTGGAGAAGTTTCATGGGCTCGCCGCAACAAACCAGCGTTCCTTTGCCTGTGTGAACCACCTCGACGACATTGCCGCAAATGGTGCACTTATACACTTCGTTAAGTTTTGTCATGCTATTGCCTCCCGCCTTTGGGGCGGCCGCACAACGACCGCCCTATTCGTCAGCTAAAACCGTCCTATTTCTTTTCTTTCCTAAAGCACATGAACCAGTCAAGGCAGTACTTGTCATCGTCTTGGCTATCCATTACTTCCTGAGCTGTGCCGCAAGTCCCGGGCGCAGGTACGATTACGTCGTCACCGGGTCTCCAATCAGCAGGAGTGGCAATTCCTTCGGCGTCGGCTTTTTGCAGCGCGATTATAATCCTCTTGATCTCGTCGAAATTCCTTCCAAGTGACAGCGGATAGTACAAGATGCAGCGAATCTTGGCATCGGGGTCGATGATGAAAACAGCTCTAACTGCCTGCGTGTTGGATACGCTGGGCTGCACCATACCGAACTTGTTAGCTACTTCCATGGTAATATCTTCAATTAGGGGGAAAGTAACTTCTATGTTTTCCATGCCTTTCCAGCTAATCTTCTCTTTAATGGTACGAAGCCATGCTATGTGCGCGTATAGGGAATCCACTGACAGTCCGATGAGTTCGACGTTGAGCTCCTTAAACTCGTTATTCATTTTGGCAAACGTCATGAACTCGGTGGTACAAACAGGGGTAAAGTCTGCCGGGTGGCTGAACAGAATTACCCATTTACCTTTGTAATCCTCGGGAAACGATATGTTTCCTTGAGTGGTGACCGCTTTAAAAGCCGGCGCGGCGTCGCCAATTAGAGGCATTCTTACGGTGTTTTCATTTTCCATTGTTATGCTTTCCTCCTGGTTTCCTATGTTTCTGTGCCTTTTGACACGTGCGACAAATTCCTTTGAAATTTACCTCCTTTTCGTCTATTCGAAAACCTTCCAACCCTGTCCAAAACTCATGATTTGGGTCAACCTCGAAATCGTAAATGGTCCCACAGTTTTTGCATTTGAAGTGCCCATGATATTTTGTCGTGGCGTCGTACCTTGTCTCGTGACCTTCGATGTTGATTGCTATGGCTAAACCCGAATCAACCAGCAGATTAAGGGTGTTGTAGACAGTTGTTTTGGATAAGGTGGGCAAGTCTTTTGCCAGACTGCTAAACACTTCGTCGGCTGTAGGGTGAGTCTTCTTGGAAAGAAGGTAGCCCAGAACCAGCATACGGTAGTACGAAGGCCTGATACCCGCCTCTTTTAGCTTGCCTTGCACTGACTCGGTTCCACTTTCCGTTTCCGTAGCCCCCCTCTTCTGCTATATGTAATTGTTACATATCTGTTACGATTACAATCACAGTCTAATTTTGAACTGATACTGTGTCAACCATACGCGGATAATTTGCACGTTTGGACATGGAAACCGCGCGGGCGGGTACTACCCGTGATATTCCTAAGATGCTCTTAAGGTGGTCTAAAACTGGGGTCTGCTTCCAAGAGTCGAGTTCCTTTTGCGCCAGTAGTTCGCAAAGTATCCCCGCCCCAGTATACGGGCCCAGTCGTTACTTGAAAACTCATCAACCATCTGTTCTTCTTGGGTATGTGCTTTATCAGAAAAGGCGCGCAATTCTTCCGGATTCGCTATGCCTTTGGCGAACAGGTTGTCTTCTTCATCTTGCCACGCTTTTTCCAACTCATCGCGACGGGTGCGAAGCGACTCCACGTCCACAAGCCCGGCCAAGACAGCCCGGTGCAATCGCTCTCGCTTTAGCCAATACAAACGGCCATTTTCGTCGTCCTCCCGCACCGGTCCGGCGCTTCCCAAAAACACTGGTTTGAAGGCGGCAATGCAAGGCGTTGAGGCCCCTGTCGCCCATACGGTAACAGGCGCGCCCCGGCGCAATACAGCCACAAAACTACCTGTGGTGTGATCGCCGATCATGCCCCCGGCATGCATGCACACGCTACCAACATCACTGCGCCTAAACTCTCGGCCCTCAAGTTTCGGGCTATGATGTCTTAGAATATCAATCATTCCTTTAGCCGTCATTGGCTGTTTTCGCAGCTCGCCCAAAGATTGGGCGCGGCGATTGGCTCCTTGGGCAAAATAGCTGAAAACAGGCTCGGTCATAGTCTTTGCGAAATCCGTGCCGGCGCTTATGCCGCCTCTAATACTGTGCTCGACACCAATACTAAGTCTGTTGGAAATTGCCGCCGCGTCGGACACAGGCTTTGCGGCGAAAGAACGTCCCGCCGTTTCAAGGATGAAAGCGCTTTTAGGATCGGCTATAAGAAAACCGTTGTCGTACCGAAAATCTTTGGAATAACCACAATTTCCTCCTTGGCCGTAGGATACAAGCAACTCAGTAATAACCTCCACAGCCATTTCCGCAGTATCGGCACGTTCTAGAGCAAGACGCAAAAGGTCCATACCCGTAAGGCCTGATTGTTGTTTTTTGGCTTTGGTGAAAACCGCCTCATTGCCGATGGCGACACCGTACTCGTTTACACCCATCTCGGCGCCCCATATCCAATCGGGTTTTAGAAGTAACACTTCATGGGTTCGCAAAACCTGGGGAATCTCCATATAGGTACAAAAGACAGTCTGGCCTTTGTCATGTACCTTCGGGCCGACATGGCGTATCACATGGGGCTCGTTTGGGTCGCGGTCGCTGTTTTTCGCAATCAAGGTGTGTCCCGAGACCGACCAAGCGGGCAGTGCACATAAAGTGTCACACATTGCGGTTCCTCCTGAACTGGTTGCTCATTAATGTCTGATTACTATCTGAAAATGGCGTCTGCCCCAGTGGCAGACGGCATACGTTCCTTGGGCAAAACCGCGACATGCCTTTTGCTGTTGAACACCATCCCGGCTAAATCATCAAGCATGTCAACGTGCAGTTTTTTCCCAAACATTCTTCTCCAATATTTCTACGGTAAGCGCGTCAAAACCTGTTTCCTCAAACCAAGTTGGTTTTAAGCACAGGCGGAACGAAAGGGCGATTCTTCATCGCGGGTGGGCCGCCAAGCGGTGACTGTATGGGTCGGCCCTGCGGGCTACGGGGCTACTTGGGGGTTTTTCGCGGAACCTGGGTCGCCGCCTAGGGGTTTTCCCCCGAACACGGGTCGCCACCTAGGGGTTTTTCCCCGAACCCGGGCCGCCGCCTAGGGGGTTTTCCCCGAACCCGGGCCGCCGCCTAGGGGTTTTTCCCCGACCGCGGGCAGCTACCTAGGGGTTTTTCCCCGAACCCGGGCCGCCGCCTAGGGGGTTTTCCCCGAATACAAGCCGCCGCCTAGGGGTTTTCCCCCTGGCTTGGGTGGCAGTGGGTGACGGCAGGGTAGCGATATTGCCAGCAGTTGTCTTAGCACACAATAATAAAATACATTCCACATCATGGGGTAATGGTCCACTCGCCTTAAGTGGCGGGGATTTGGAATTGGTGCCTAAGAAGCTGCTACACAATATGTGGAGATCCGCCTGCCGCCCCAAAATACAATATACCTTCTTGCCTTAGCGGAAGTGACGCCAGAACGGTTCCGTGCTTGTCCATTACAAAGGCCCCGCCGAAGGCTCCCCCGTTCGCACTTCTGTCGGCTATGTAATTTGTCATCATTGTCATATCAGCCGTTGTGAGTCTGACTTGATTCGCGTAGGCGTGTACTTCCACGGTATCCCATTCCGCTTGTTCATCTTCAATATGGTCGGGAAAACAACGCGCAAATGGAAAGAGCAGCAATCGCGGTTTTTGTTGGCGCAACGAGGTAACCACGTTGGTATCGAACAAGTCGCCACAAATGAGGATGGCGGTATTACCCAACGGGGTGACGACGGTGGGTATTATTTTTCCCTCCGCATATTGCCAGGAAGGCAGATTCTCGCCCCGCCATTGGGGATTCATGCGCCTGTAGTGAATGACTTTTTCACCGGCGGGGCTCACTAGTAACGCGCTGTCATAGATGCATCCTTCATGATTTTCGAGAAAGCCAAAACAAAGCCACATCTTTGCGTCGCGCGCCGTTACGCATAGCTTTTTGACACGACTATCGTGAACTGACATTGCGAGTTCTATGTCATGCTGGTACACATCGTTATTGGTGAGCCCGGAAAAAACAGCTTCGGGGAATAAAATGAGTTCTGCCCCATTACGCGAGGATTCTGTGATCATGTGTTGGATTAACTCATAATTGGCACACGCATCCGCTGATATATTGGGGACCGCCAATGCAACTTTCATGTCGTTTGCGCTCCTTTCACGCATTATGACATTCACCGAATTTCTTTAACCTACGGGTAAATTTACGGCACCAGACGGTGGCTTCGTAGCGCCAGAAGGCGGCTTCGTGGCACGAGAAAGTGGACTCATGCGGGTTAAAGGAATTTATGGTGTCGGGAGGGGGACTTGAACCCCCACGGTGTACACCATACGCCCCTCAAACGTACGCGTCTGCCGATTCCGCCACCCCGACACAATAAACCAGCAATGATCATATTACTCCAGAGCCCAATCGGTGTCAACGTATCATTACCAAGCAGGTTACTTTCTATAACCCGCTAACTTTTATAACCTCAATTCCCAGTTGTTCAAGTTTGTCGATATATGGGTTGATCCCGGCAACGTCGGATGCGATGTGTCCCGAGATAACCAAGTTTTTGCCCTGGGGAAACTCTTGTTTAAGCTTGGGCATTTCACCCGGGGCAATGTGTATGTACACAACTGTATCTGTGCCGTGGTTGAAATAAAGCCTAGCCAAAGTGGCGCCGCCGTTTGTGCCTGCTCCGTGAACTACTACAGTTTTTCCCGCCTTGTTACCCTCGTCGCCCAAGCGGACCACGACTTTAGTGGGTGCCCCCGCTATTTCCGGCACAGTTTCCAGAGCCGAAACCACATCTGCCACTGTAGAACTGGCGTTGGTGTGTTCGTCGATAGCTTTTTGCAGCAGTTGCCGACCTATTTCATCTAACGGGTTGTGTATGTTCATAAAAGGAATCCCCAAAAGGCGGGCGAATGACGGCGCGTGGTCGTAGTTGGCCGAATGCCTTGAAAAGGCGCTTGCGGCCTTGATGGTATTCACACCCTCCCACGCCTCTTTTTCCGGGATACCGTTTGCTATCATCAGATTCGCGTGTAGATCCAGAACATCGGGAAAGCTCATAACGCTTGGGTCAGGGTGGTGGGCTACCACGCAATCGACCCCCAACTGCTTTCCCACCAAAAGCTCTGCCACGCTAATGTCTATACCGAACAATATCTTTTTGATGCTTTTGCCGGGAACATAAATGGCCGAATCGGCGGGCCATTGAGTTTGACCTGCAAGCTCTATAGCTATTTCCATGAGTTCTTCAGTAGTGATACCAGTTGGCTTTTCCACGAAATAAACCCCTTCCAATCGACCGCGGTCAATGCAAGTTTTGTAGTAATTATGAATTCGACGCTTTATTGAAAACACCTACCTGGCTGCCCAAATTTGGGGCATAGCCTGTGGGCCCTACAGCAAAATCGATTTCAACCGGTTCGCGTTTTGTTCAACGCATTCTCTTCCAGCTTGGATTAAGGTCCGAATTTTGGTGGGTGTTGGGATGCCGATGTCATAGACTTTCGGTTGCAGAGTGACAGTGGCGTACAGGTTGATGCTGCGCCTGGTTTCTGGCCTGCATGCCAAGGCAAAACTTCTGGCCACGATGCTCCAGAGATTCCTTACGTTTTCCGGTTGTTCCAAGCGAAGCCCCAAGTCAACTGCCACGATTTCCTCCAAATCTGCCCTTTTAAGCTCGTCAACAGGCACCATATTTTTTATACCGCCGTCTACTAAAAGCTTTTCCTGAAAATGTTTCGGGATGAAAATTCCCGGCAAAGAAACACTTGCGCGTATGGCTTCTGCCAGTGTAGCATCGGTCACATACTTTTTTTGCTGTATTTTCGATTTTGGGTGCGGCGGTTCGTTGGTGAACACAACTTCTTCTCCTGTTTCAATATCAACCGCAATTATGGAAAGGGGTGTAGTCACTTGTGACAAATGCTTACCTTTTGTTATGTCTTGCAGGTACGTTTCAAACAGTTTTCCGCCAATTATCCCGTGCACCCCTGACGCAGAGACTGTGTTTCCACGGATGAAAAGGATGTCGTCATCCAAACCTAAAATCCGGGCCCTATTTGCGGGTTCAAGAAGGGCAAGTGTATTTGCCTCAATTTCCGTTAGGTTTATTCCGGCAGCGTACAGCCCCGCCACGAGCGCTCCGGCACTTGTTCCCGTCAGCATGTTCGCGTACAGTCCGTGGGATTCAAGTCCACCGAGAACCCCGATGTGGGCAAACCCGAAAATTCCCCCTCCGCCCAAGGCCAGACCCCATTTTTTGTGCGGCATAGAGCACCCCTCCCCTATACGTTATGCTTTAGGCGAAAATTCCATGGGGTTTGGGCGGCATGTTCTTGAATCAGGGAGTCTCCAGGCGGTAACGCAGGCTATGCCCGAAATACTTACCATCACCCCAAACAGGTAACCGTAACCTACGGTTTTCAGAATCCACCCGCCTACTAGGGTTAGTAAAGTGAGGGGGCCCGCAACGGTGTTGAGAATTCCAAGAAAGGAAGCAGTTTGGTTGTCACTGGCGATATCGATAACGTAGTTACTGAACCCTATCCAAGTGCCGCCTAAGGAAGTCCCCAAAAAGAAATACAGCAGGAAGTATATCGTATAGGTGAGGTACGCCCAGTTCATCAAGAAGGTGACGCGTGACAACAAGGCCATAACACCCGTAAGTCCTGTGGCCAAGGCGACTATTCTCACTACCCAAAACGGCCCGTGCTTGTCGCCGAGATAACCCCAAAGGGGCCCCCCCACCACGGTACCCATCATCTGTGCGGATATGAAAAGTCCGACTATGCTTTTGGGAAAGCCAAGATCGCTTTGCGCGTGTATTGCAAAGAAGGGTAATGCCAAGTATAATCCGCCAACGAGAATCCTTACAGTAAGGACACGGCTGAAAGTGGGGTTTTGTTTTACCGATTCGGGAAGACGCCTCAAATATTCGGACATAGAGGTGTGATGACTTTGCTTGTTTCCGCCCGGGTCTATTATGAAATGCATAGCGACCAGCGACACCATAAGAAAGAGGGCGCCCAATGCCATGACGGTAAAATAATTCGAAGGGTAGCGTTCACAGTTCTGAAGCAAGCTTCGTACAACAAAGCCCGACAAGAACGCGCCTATTCCGCCCAGTGCCTGCATTGTGCCGAAAAGGCCGCCGCGAGTTTGGGGCTGCACGGTTCTCGCCACAATATCCATCC
>CAYPVF010000032.1:15105-15845 GCA_964414105.1 uncultured Eubacteriales bacterium | reverse complement strand
AAGCGCGAACGAAATCTTGTCATAATGAACAACGTGCAGTCTGCTGACCTGGTCGCTTTTTCTCCGGCACGTGCTATCGATGAAATCGAGCTCCCCGATAAAGATAATCCGCTGGGGAACTTTTTGCGGGACATCGGGATGCGGCGGGTTTTGGTTCCCAATTCAGGGCGTGTCAATTTCGATTTGGATACCCCAACCGATATTTTGATCTTGGGTATGCACCCAGATTGCGGCCCCAGAACGAAAACGGCTATAAGCGCGTTGGACTGGCCCTATGACAGGATAGAGAAGGCTTTCGCGCTTCTAAAAGAGCCCTCCAAAGAAGTTAGTGTTGTGGGACGGGTTGGTCCTTCTGTTATCCAGTATATAAACGCCAATATGGTTCATAGGATGCGGGTTTTTTCCGAAGAAAGAGGTATGAAGGCTTTGGGGCGGGAAGAACGAGGAGAAGTATTGTCACTTCTTGGCTTTTTCCTTGACCAAGTAGGGCCGGATAGATTTTTCAAGTATCTAAGCACAGTGTCAGATGTGGCTTTCATAGACAGCAGGGTCATATTCAGCCACCTCAGAAAGCATTTGTCTGATTGGGATAGGTTTCAGTCAGATTTGGGCCATTATTGGCTTATAGAAGATCCCTGGACGAGAGAATTCACCAGGTGCGCAATGGAATGCGATATACCGGTTGTTCTCGGGGGTCATAGCCTCGTTGCGGCGGGGCTTTGGGTCATGGCGGAACTTAT
>CAYPVF010000032.1:12696-15095 GCA_964414105.1 uncultured Eubacteriales bacterium | reverse complement strand
GCCAAAGAAAGAGAAGACTCGGGTTACCGTCATAATACCTTTGTTTTGTCTAGGTAAGAAGGTGATGTCGTGTCAGAGGCGGGCCAGTTTTTTCCGGTCTCAGATTGCGAGACCGTCTTAAAGCGTATTAAAGATGTCATAGGCGCAAGGGTTGTGAGTGGAGAAACTGGCTCAATCGAGGAAGTTCACATACTTGCCAGTTCGGGAAGAGCGGTACGATACATAATTAGAGACGTCGAGTCCGCAATTATGGTAGCCTTTGGCGTCAATTTGGATCGGCGCAAAATCTCTGTAGCCCAGATAGGCGAGGGCTCAATGCCTTATGCTCAAAACAGGGTGCAACTTGAGAAAATCGAAATCGTGTCCCAACCGGACGGCGCTGAAGTTGCGGTTCACCTTAAATTGGCCGACCAAAAAGCCCAAGGCGTAAGGCAAGGACAACCCACACATAGAAACTGGCTGGAGATGGCGTCATGCGCGACTTTGGATGCCTTATCTGAGTTTATGAAGCAGGAAGTGTGCTTTTGTTTATTGGATGTCACCGTCACCTCAATTAAGGATTTAAGAGTTGGTTTGGTATCTTTACTTGTTACAAAAGGGGGCAAAGACGAGGTTCTTACCGGGTCTTGCCCTGTGTCTCTAGATGACAGGGAGGCGGTTGTTAAAGCGACCCTAGACGCACTCAATCGCAGGTTCTCGCAGCTATTAGAAGACGATTTCTAATGGGCAGTGTCGAAAAAAGGGAAAAGCCAAAAGACGTAGAAAACATTGCACAACCGGCAGTGGCTGTTTACAGAAGCGGAGGCCAATATCCGGGCTAGCGGTTCGGAGATGTTTAACTCCGGAGGTTTCGCTCGTGAACAAGCTCGTGAAAGTTCTTCTCGCTATTTTCGCTATGATTTTTGCGGGAGCTTCTGTGTGGCAGTTGGGCTGATAGTGTAAGCGGGCGCTGCCGGTTGATTTTTGGGGGCCCACGAATGGAACAGAGACAGGGTATGTTCAAAGCATACTGCTATGCAGTGGCCGTACTAGGGTTTTATGTACTGGCCACCAATGTTCCTGATTTCTCTTGGCGGCTATTTGATGCCGCGTTTTTGGCTTTTCTGGTAGTGATGGGCGAATTTTCTCCGGTTCCTGTCCCTCGGGGAAAAGGCAGCGTTTCCGTGACGACACCTCTGCTTTTCACTATTGCCGTGTTTTTAGGACCCGAATACGTGGTCTGGATAGCAAGCGTAGCCACACTTAGAAAAAGAGATTTGTTAGGCCAGGTACCCCCGCATATCGTTTTGTTCAACCGCGGGATGCTGGTGTTGTCGGCATACGCCTTTTCTTTGGTCTACGGGGCTTTAGGCGGCGGAATAGGGGCATTTCGCGGGTGGAAGGACCTTATCGCTTTGGTGGTGGGCGCCGTCGTCTTTAACGTCGCTAACTCGGTTATCGTTTCTTCGGGTTTTGCTTTGATGCTAGGAACTTCGTTTCTTAGCGTATGGAGGCAAAACATCACTTGGAGCCTTCCCAACATTTTTGCCCTAATTCCTGTAGGCGTGCTCATGACTGTAGTAACTGTACAGGGTGAACCTTGGTATCTGTTGCTGTTTTGGGTGCCGCTTTTGGTGGCCAAGTTTTCTTTAGAAAAGTATAACGAGCTTAGGGAAGCTTACGATGAGATGGCCGGCGCGCTCAGTAACGCCATTGACGTAAGAGATTCGTACACAAGGGGTCATTCGGAAAGAGTGTCGGAGTACGCCGCTATGCTGGCAAAGGAACTCAAAATGACCGACGATAAAATAGACTTGATAAAATATGTGGGTTTACTGCACGACGTTGGCAAGGTAGGTATACGCGACGCCATCATGAAAAAACCTGGGGCTTTTACCTACGAAGAGTATCAAGAGATGAAAAAGCATTCAAGAATGGGGGCCGAAATGCTGGCCGGCATGAAGTCTTTGGGTAAAGGTCAGGATTGGGTGAAATATCACCACGAGCGATGGGATGGCAAGGGGTTTCCTGACGGGCTGTCCGAAGAGGAAATTCCTATAGAAGCCCGGGTGCTAGCCTTGGCTGATTCCTTTGATGCTATGACCACCGATCGCCCGTACAAGAAAAGGATGTCTTTCGAAGACGCCAAAGAAGAGATTGCCCGCTGTAGCGGCACACAGTTTGACCCGGGCTTGGTGCCGCCCATGATGAAAGTCATTGACCAACTTATTGCCGAACGCGATAAATGAGCGTGTTTGGTATGTTTTTGATATTGGGGTTTCTCGTTGGGACCTGTTTGGGCGGCAAATTTACTCGCTTACGGGATATTCAAATTCCCCGGTTTTGGTTTCTTATGGCATCTTTCGTTTTGAGTGTTCTGCCAACATACCCCCGGTTCTCATTTTTTGGGGCCTACAAAT
>CAYPVF010000032.1:0-12686 GCA_964414105.1 uncultured Eubacteriales bacterium | reverse complement strand
CTTTTGGAATTTCCTTACTTGCCTATGGGTTTCTTTTTTACTCCCTGTTCCCCGGGTTGCGCTTGCCAGGCTTCAAAGCCATAGGCTTAGGCTCATTTTTGAACCTTTTGGCAGAAGCCTTTAACCAAGGCCGCATGCCTGTCCGCTTAGAAGGCCTGCCCCATGAAATATTGCAGGCACAAAGCGAGAAACTTGCATCCAGCCTGACTCACCAGGCGCTGGGCCCCCATACCAGGGTCGTTTTTTTAGCGGATAACTACAGGTTCAGCCTTCCCGGTTTGAAACCTTGCGTGGCAAGTGTGGGCGACTTTGTCCTGGGCTTGGGTGTAGCCATTTTCATAATCAGTGTCATGCTGCGCGGTTTTCCTGCGTCCGAAGTTGATGCTAATATTAGCTAAGGGACAGGGGGTATTGACGTGTCATTTTTCAAGAAACTGTTTAACCCCAATGAACGCGAGCTTACCAAAATAAAACCCATCCTTGAAGCAGTATCCGCGCAAGAGCAAGCTGTGAAAGCCCTAGGCGACGGTGATCTGGCTCAGAAAACAGCGGAATTTCGCCGGCGGCTGGAAAACGGCGAAACTATGGACAAAATTTTGCCGGAGGCTTTTGCCGTTGTGAGGGAAGTTGCTTTAAGGGTTTTGGATATGAGGCCGTTTGACGTTCAAATCATAGGGGCGGCTGTGTTACACCAGGGGCGCATCGCGGAGATGCAAACCGGTGAAGGAAAAACTTTGGTGGCTACTTTGCCTTCGTACTTAAATGCCATCGGCGGCAAAACCGTGCATGTAATCACTGTTAACGATTATTTGGCCAGAAGAGACAGAGAGTGGATGGGGCAAGTTCATCGTTTCCTTGGGCTGGAAGTTGGGCTTGTTGTGCCCGGTATGGATAGTGCCGCAAAACGGCGCTCTTATTCGTGCCCCATAATCTATGGCACGAACTCTGAATTCGGTTTTGATTACCTTAGGGATAATATGGCGTGGAGCAAACAGGACGTAGTCCAAAGCGCGTTGGATTACGCCATCATCGACGAAGTAGACTCGATTCTAATAGACGAGGCTAGGACCCCCCTTATTATTTCGGGGCCCAGCGAAGGTTCTACCGACAAGTACCAGAGATTCATGAGCCTGGCGGCGGCGCTAAAACGCGACATGGACTACACCGTTGACGAAAAAGCCCGCATTGTGGTTATGACAGATGAGGGAGACAGGCGGGCTGAAGATTGGCTGGGTGAAGGTAGGCTTGACTCGCAAGAGAATATCGGTTTGCACGCTTATATACGTCAAGCCTTGAGGGCCAAAGAGCTCATGCAGCGCGACGTGGATTATGTTGTTAAAGACGGTGAAATCCTTATTGTCGACGAGTTTACCGGTAGAATTCTGCCGGGACGCCGATATTCCGACGGGCTTCACCAGGCCATAGAGGCCAAAGAGGGCGTACAAGTTAAAGAGGAAAGCGACACGTTGGCCACTATTACGGTGCAAAACTATTTCAGAATGTACAAAAAGCTTTCGGGTATGACGGGCACAGCCTTGACTGAAGAACCAGAATTCAGAGAAATCTACGGGCTTGATGTTGTCTCAATTCCCACCAACCAAACCCTTATAAGGGATACCATGGCCGATTCCGTATGGAAAACAGAGGAAGCAAAATACAGGGCCGCGGTTGATGAAATCGTACAATGTCACGAACAAGGCCGACCGGTTTTGGTGGGGACCAGGTCTATAGAAAAATCCGAGCTGGTTTCGTCACTTCTCAAAAGGCGCGGCATACCCCACCAGGTTCTAAACGCCAAACACCACGAAAAAGAGGCGGAAATTGTGGCTCAGGCGGGGCGAAAAGCCAGCGTCACAATTGCCACAAATATGGCGGGACGGGGAACCGACATACTGTTGGGGGGGAATCCCGATTTTCTGGCCAGAAAAGCTCTTCGCCAGGAGGGTTACGATACGGCAGTAGTGGAAATGGCCGCCGAGAAGGTTTTGCCCCAAGATGTAGCGCAACAAGTGCAGAGCGGTCAGCTTGATGAGTTTTTAGAACAAGTTGTTGCGGCCCGGGCAAAGTACCCTGAATTGTTTGCCAAATTCAAAGCTACCACCGACCAAGAACACGATGAGGTTGTACAATTGGGCGGTTTGCACGTTTTAGGTACTGAACGGCACGAGGCCCGGCGTATTGACAATCAGCTTCTGGGACGGGCCGGAAGACAAGGCGACCCGGGATCATCAAGGTTTTATCTGTCTTTGGAGGATGAGCTCATGAGGCTTTTCGGCGGCGATATGCTGTCGACGCTTATGGATCGCATAGGGTTTTCTGAAGACGAGCCCATTGAACACCAACTTGTATCGAAATCTGTGGAAACGGCGCAAAAGAGGATAGAATCTCACAACTTTTCCATCAGGCGGGACGTGTTAGAGTACGACAACGTTCTTAACAAGCAGCGCGAGGTCATTTACGGTGAAAGGCGCCAGGCCATGTTTGAAGAGGATCTTACCCCAATTGTTTGGGACATGGTGGCGCGCGTTCTTGACAGGGCCATAGATTTGCATTGGCCCGACGCATCCAACAAAGAAGAGGTTGATTTGGATGCGCTGGCTGCTTATGTGAGAGACATTTTCCCCGATTGCCCTTTGGAGATTGTTAAAGGCGCTGTTGACAAATATGCTCTAGACCAGGGTTTGACAGATGTTTTTCACAAGGCATTTTTGGAGAAACTGGGGCCTTTGGGCCTGCAGGCGAAAGATTTCTTGAGAATCATTCTGTTAAGGGTAGTCGACCGCCAATGGGTGGAACAACTGGGCGCAATGACCGATTTACGTGAGGGTATAGGTTTGGTGGCTTACGGCCAAAAGAATCCGCTAGTGGAATACACCAGGCAAGGTTACGAAATGTTCCAGGCAAGGATACAAAACATCGAGGAAGACACGGCTCGTTATGTCTACAGGGTGGCCGTTGCGAAGGACGAGGAATCTCAAAAACCAAGACCGGCTCACACAAAACCTGCCCCTGTTAAGGCGCGGGCGAAAGCTGGCGGCAAGGTGGGAAGAAACGACCCTTGCCCTTGCGGCAGCGGGCTGAAATACAAGAACTGTTGTGGAAAACTTACCTAGATTCGAGATTATGTAGGGGGAAAAATCGTGTACGAAGACATTATTCGTTTATTGCATTCCTTGGAAGACAAATTGGATAACATCGGGAGGTCTCTTTGACCTACCAAAGCTGAAAGATGAACTGGCCGCGGCTAGGGAACAGATGGAGGACCCATCTATTTGGGAGGAACCAAAAAGGGCGCAGGAAGTGGGTAGAAAGGCTGTCAGGCTTGAGTCAAAGATTAAGTCATGGGAGGCTTTGAAAAACGAGGTTGACGACACCTTAGGCATCGCTGATTTGGCCAAGGAGGAAGACGATTTTTCTCTTACAGGTGATCTAGAGGAAACAGCATCGGATTTGACGGACAGAATCCGAGAGTTGGAGCTTACAACGCTTTTGTCCGGGCCTTACGATTCTCGCGACGCCATTATGTCGCTTCACGCGGGCGCCGGTGGAACGGAGGCCATGGACTGGGTTGAGATGTTATATCGAATGTATACCCGGTGGGCTGAGCGGCGCGGTTTCAAAACAGAGACAATCGACCTTTTACCGGGCGAGGAAGCAGGTCTGAAGAGCGTCACTTTGTCGGTAAAAGGAGATTTCTCCTACGGGTTTTTAAGAAGTGAGAAAGGCGTTCATCGCCTGGTACGAATATCCCCTTTTGACTCAAACGCCAGAAGACACACGTCTTTTGCCTCCGTGGACGTTTTGCCGGAAATGGACGAGGAGGACGACATGCTCATAAAGCCCGAGGATCTCAAAATCGACACTTTTCGCTCTTCCGGCGCAGGCGGCCAAAACGTGCAAAAAGTAGATTCGGCTGTAAGAATAACCCACCTTCCCACCGGTACAGTTATCTCCTGCCAGAACGAGCGATCTCAATACAACAACAAAATTGTGGCTATGCGATTGTTGTCCGCTAAATTACTGGCGCTTAGAGAAGAAGAACGCCGCAAAGAAATAGACACGCTCCGCGGTCCTCAGAAGGAGATTGCGTGGGGCAGTCAGATTCGTTCTTATGTGTTCCAACCGTACACGTTAGTTAAAGACCACAGGACAAGCGCGGAAATGGGAAGCGTAGAGAGGGTCATGGATGGCGATATTGATGGGTTCATATACGCCAAGCTGCAAAAGGATGCCAGCGCTTCTACGGACAATTAGTCTCACCAAAGGAATGGGGAAATAAGATGAAAAACTGCAAAACGATTGTTCTGGGACTCTGCGTACTGGGGTTAAGCTTGGCCCTAGGGTGGTATGGCAGAGGGTTGGCGGCGCCTGAAAGTGCGCTTCCGGGAAGCGAGAATGACCCGTTGGTGACCAAATCTTATGTGGACGCGCAAATTGCCTCATCCATGCCCCAATCCGATTTGGTTGTAGTTGACGTGCCTGCGGGTAAAAGCCTTATTGGTTTTGCAGGCGCGGAAATCATCTTGCGGGGCGGCACGGCCAAAGCCGTGGACTCTCAAAGCGGCGGCTTGTGCGATGTCACTTCGGGTACGGATTTAAGGAGCGGACAAAACATTCCGGCCAACCATCTTCTTATAATCCCCAGGGACGATGGTCGTGGTATTTTGGCAGTTAACGATGTAATTGTCATGGTGCGGGGACGTTATACGGTTCAGTAGGTTGAATACAGAACCGCAAGGGCGATGTCTACGCTTTGGGCCGCCCGTGACCGCAAGCTCGGCAGCATCGACCGCAGCTGGTTACCCAAAGCTGTTGCGCGGCCGGCTAGGTCGTATACAGCGTTTTCGGGATTATGGGGAGTGACAGCCGGGTTCGGTAACACCGGGCATTTTGTCATCCTGCAGAACGCGCCAATCTTAGGGTCTATATCCACGCCCAAAAAAGGTACACCAGCCTGGGCTGAAAGTATAAGGGTGTGCAGTCTCATACCCACGCAGAACTCACCGCGTTCAAGCACTCCAAGAGCTTCTGAAGGCGAAAGGTCCGACACATACGGGGCCGGTTTTTCGCCTAATTCTCCCAACAACCGATTAAAAACGTGCACAAGTTCTAAATCCCGATCTTGCATTACCATTAGGCACGGTTCAAACCCCCTGCGCCTAAGGTTCGCGGCTGACCTGGCTAAATCCAGGTAGAAGGCTTCCGGCGCCTTATTTGGCCGAAGCGCGAACCACACAAGCTTACCGGCGCACCCGGAACTTTTCAGAATTTCGTCTACCCTGGCACCTGAAACCGCGTCCAGCAAGAAAGCAGGGTCTGCGGTGACTTTGACTGGGCGGGATACCCCCATCTTGCGAAGGGCATCCAAAGATTCTTGATCTCTTACCGTAATTTCGGCCACGTTTGACAAAGCCAGTTTGGTTAGGCGTCTGCCTATCCAGGATGTCACCGGTCCTATGCCGTTAGCGTAAACAACAACGGGTTTTCTCTGCAGGCGACTCAAAAACAGAATAGACAGATAGTACATTAAAGATCTGAAAGAAGTGGAATCTTGCAGAAGGCTTCCCCCGCCAAACAACACCATATGCGACGTTCCCACGGCTTTTACCACGGTCAATACTGACATTCTGGGTAATGCAGTGATGTTGTAAGATTTCTCGGTAGTTTTGGGACATTCAGACAAAGCAATGATTTGTACATTCGGGTCTTTTGACCGAAACGCCGCCACAGTGGAAGCCAATATGGCCTCATCGCCTATGTTTCCAAAACCGTAGTATCCGGAAATGAGGATCTTTTTGATTTTTGGCACCTCTTCCCCGGTGACACAACGTAGACAAGGACTGTTCCATGAAATCATAGCAGAAAAGGCCAACCCTGTAAAAATGCCATACAGATTTGACGACATGGGTCGGCAGGGAATCTCGTTTTTGATGTAGAAGTGTGGCACACTGTATTGGGATATGTCCATCCGAGCTGAAGAAAGCGAGAAATGGTGATTGTGTGGCTCATCTAGACATTTTGGGCGTTGAATTCTATTCGATTACCCTTTCCGGGGCGGAAAAAGCCATCGAATGGATGCTATCAAGAAACGACGGAGTCACCCGTGTGGTTGTTACGGCTAACCCCATAATGGTGATAAATGCCCGAAAAGATGCCGAGTTTATGGAAATACTTAACGGCGCCGACCTCATAACCCCTGATGGAGTCGGCATTATTTGGGCTTCAAGACGCTTGGGAAAAGCCTTGCCTGGGCGGGTGACAGGCGTCGACATAGTACAAAACCTATTTTCCGGGGAAACCCCCTTGAGGGTTTTTCTTTTGGGCGGGAAACCCAATACCGCTGAAGCCGCCAAAGACGCCATAAAGCTGCGTTATCCCACGGTGGAAGTCGTGGGTACGCAGCATGGGTTTTACGATACCCCGCAGGAGAATCGAGTAGTCGCGGCCATTAATAAATGCGCGCCTGATGTTTTGCTGGTTGGTATGGGTTCCCCAAAACAGGAGAAATTTATATGGCGCAATAGATCACATTTAGGCGCAAAAGTGGCGATAGGTGTGGGCGGCGTGTTTGATGTGCTTTCGGGGAGTGTTCCTAGGGCTCCGGAAATTTTCCAACGGTTGGGATTGGAATGGCTTTATAGGTTGGCGAGGGAGCCCGGGAGACTAAAAGCCGATCTCGCTCTTTTGGATTTTGCCATACGGGTACAAGCCAGTGCTTTTAGGCGTGGGAACAAGGTTGACAAGGGAGACGAAGACCATGACGGAGACATTGGTACAATCCAAGGCTCTTAAGATCCGCCGTCACATAATTGAGATGGTGGGTAAAGCAGGTTCGGGACACCCAGGGGGTTCCCTTTCTTGCACAGATATATTGGCCGCCCTATATTTCGGCGGCATAATAAAGGTCAAGCCCGATGACCCTAACTGGCCTGATCGGGATAGGCTGGTACTTTCCAAGGGGCATGCTGCACCCGCTTTGTACGCCGTCTTGGCGGAGAGGGGGTTTTTCGACACCAAAGAGCTGTTGACGTTGAGGCAACGCGGTTCCATTCTTCAAGGCCACCCCGATTGTTTGAGAGTCCCCGGTGTTGACGCTTCAACAGGTTCTTTGGGTCAAGGATTGTCCCAGGCAGTTGGCATGGCTCTTTCAGGCAAGCTAGATGAAAAGGATTTTACCGTGTGGGCCATATTGGGCGACGGCGAGTGTCAAGAGGGGCAGATTTGGGAGGCCGCCATGTCGGCAAGCCACTACAAACTAGGCAACCTTGTGGCTGTTGTGGACCATAATGGCTTGCAGATAGACGGGCCAGTGGGAAAGGTTATGTGTGTGGAACCCATTGGCGCTAAATTCAGAGCTTTTGGGTGGGAAGTTTTGGATGTGGATGGCCACGACATACCCATGCTACTCAACACGTTTTCGGCTATTGACAGCCGTAAGGAAAAGCCCACGGCCGTAATAGCCAGAACGACAAAAGGTAAGGGCGTTTCTTTCATGGAAAATGTGGCGGGTTGGCACGGTAAGGCGCCCAAGGGCCACGAGCTTGAGCAAGCGCTTACAGAGCTCAGATAATCTAACATTTTATTACATGGGAGTGTCTATAGTGCCAAAACTTATGGCTACAAGAGATGCCTATGGTGAGGCTTTAGTGAGCATAGGCCGGGAGAATCCCGATGTAGTGGTTTTAGATTGTGACCTTTCGTCGTCGACCAAAACGGGCATGTTTGCTAAGGAGTTTCCTGACAGGTTTTTCAACGTGGGTATTGCCGAATCCAACATGATGGGTATCGCGGCCGGGTTGGCACGCTCCGGGAAAACAGTGTTTGCCTCGAGCTTCGCTGTGTTTGCCGCGGGCAGGGCTTATGATCAAATACGGCAATCCATAGCCTACCCCAAGGCAAACGTCAAGATAGTAGCCACCCACGCGGGGCTTACAGTTGGGCCCGATGGGGCGTCTCACCAGGCTCTTGAAGACATTGCGCTTATGAGGGTGCTCCCCAACATGTCGGTCATAGTGCCCAGCGACGCCCGGCAGACCATGGATGCAGTCAAAGCTTCGGTTGGGACTGAGGGCCCTGTGTACCTTAGGCTTGGACGCGAGGCTGTGCCTGAGGTTATGCCTCCAGATGCTCGTTTTGAACTGGGTAAAGCTATACCGGTCCACCCGCGGATTTCCCGTTCTGACATTTTGGGAGGGAACGGCAGAGCTTTTGACGTGTTGTTCGCTTGCTGCGGAATTATGGTAAAAGCCGGCGTGGAAGCGGCCAATATTCTGGAGGATTCGGGCATACGGTGCTTGGTGGCGGATTTTGCCTCGGTTAAACCACTAGATTCTGAACTCCTGGTCGCGGCGGCCAAAGCAAGCAGGGTTGTAGTCGCGGCCGAGGAACACAGTATTATCGGAGGATTTGGCAGTGCCGTTTGCGAGTGTTTAGGCGGAACATACCCTACCTTAGTCAAACGTGTTGGTGTTAAAGACGTGTTCGGTGAGTCGGGGAAGGCCGGGGAACTGCTGCGGGCATACGGTTTAACGTCCGAAGATCTGGTTTTGGAAGCGAAAAAAGCTCTATCTTCCTAGGCAGCTACGCGGCACTATTCGTTTAAGAAAAATCTGGATGGAACAGGAATGGGTCGCAGGCTGTCGAATACATGATGAGGCGAAGCCAAGCTTCAGCACAGATTCGACAGGTGATGGATTTGATTTTCCTCAGAGAGGTATGCAAGGTATATACGACGGGTATTCCCGCATTGGATCAAGTGTCGCTGGATATAGAAAAAGGCGAATTCGTCTTTGTAGTGGGCGCAAGCGGCGCGGGTAAGTCAACCCTTATAAAATTACTTTATCGGGAAGAAATCGCGTCCCAAGGCCAAGTTTTTGTCGCCGGCAGAGAGCTGGGTAAGATGCGGCGAAGGGACGTTCCCTTTTTGAGAAGGCGAATCGGGGTTGTATTTCAGGATTTTCGGTTGCTTCCCGACAGGACTGTAGCGGAAAATGTGGCTTTTGCTCTACAGGTTACCGGCGCCGGCGGCCGTGACGCGGCAAAAAGAGTGATCCGGGTTCTTTCCATGGTTGGCCTCAGGCATAGGCATGCTGCCCGTCCCCACGAACTGTCCGGGGGCGAACAGCAAAGGGTAGCTATTGCCAGAGCCCTTGTGAGGAATCCTGATATCCTTTTAGCGGACGAGCCTTCGGGCAATTTGGATCCCAAAACTGCTTTGGACATTTTCAAAATATTCGAGCGGGCTAACGTTTTTGGCATGACGGTTGTGGTGGCGACTCACGCCAGCAGTATCGTGGATTCCATGCGGAAAAGAGTAATCGAATTGGATGCGGGTTCCGTCGTGCGGGATGCCTTGAGGGGAGCCTACGACCGTTGAGATATTCTGCCGGGGGTTATCTGCTTTATGAGACTGGCAAAAGTATTTGGCGCAACAAAATGTCATCTTTTCTGTCATGCGCTACCACTGCTTTAGCCTTGTTTCTGTTGGGTGTGGCTTTTCTTATCAGCATGAACCTTGGCTTTATGCTTGGTGTAGTTCAGGAACAAATGGAAATACAGGCGTATTTTCAGAACGACGCGACTGAGGAAGCGTGTGTGGCGGCGTTTGAGGAAGTAAAAGCTTACCCCGATGTTTGCGAGGCAAAGCTGGTAACAAAAGAAGAAGCGCTGGCCGAATTCAGGATAATGTTCCAAGACAACCCCCAGGTCATTGAGGGGCTCGGGGAGGACAACCCACTGCCTGCCAGTTTGCGGATTACCACAAACGGCGCCGAGCTTATAGCGGGGGTGGCGGAGGCCATAAAAGCAATAGATATCGTGGATGATGTCATCTTCCAGGAGGAAGCCGCCAACAGGGTAGCTTCCATCGGAAAAGTATCACAGATGGTTTCTTTAGGCGGAATGCTCGTGGTGGGCCTTGTGGCCGTCATGGTCATTGGAAATTCTATTCGGCTTTCAATAGATGCCAGGCGCCACGAGATTGCCATAATGAAAATGGTAGGGGCAACCGATGAGTTTATTGCGGGGCCGTTTCTTCTGGTGGGAGTGGTTTTGGGAACTCTGGGCGCGTTGGCAGGCGCCGCAATTGCAATGGGTCTTTACGCGTGGTTATTTTCAACTATGGTAACCGTTTTGCCGTTTATACCATTACTGGAACTCAAAGCGGCTACCGCTACCAGGATGCTTTTCATAATGGTAGGTACCGGTTGTTTAGTGGGCGTGCTGGGATCGTCGATTTCTTTAAGACGGCATCTAAAAGTGTGAGTGGGGGTTATTGTGTTGATGCCAAAGGTTTACCGGTGTTTTCGCGGAATTGTGTGCGCGGCTATTCTGATTTCCTTTGTATGTATCCCCGGCGGTTTTGTCCGAGCCGACCCCCTGGACGACAAGTTTAGGGAACTGCAAAACCTTCAGCAAGAGATTGAGGGATACAAATCGCAAATAGCGTCCCAAAAGAAAAACGAGACTTCAGTGACAGCCGAGATTCAAAAGCTCGATAGGGAACTGGCTTTGGCCGAGACCGAACTGAATTACATAGTTACAAGAATGGGTTATTTGAACGGCGAAATAGATGATACCAAAAGGGCCATAGATGAAGTGAAAGAACGGCTTGCCGCTCAGAAGACAGCCTACGATGCCCGCTTGGTGAGTATGTATAAATCACGTAATGTATCGTACATAGAAGTTTTGCTGCAATCTGAAAATCTGTCAGACTTTTTGTCTAGGGTGCGCTATCTTCGCGCGGTGGCCCTCCACGACAATGACATTATGGCCGAATACAAAGCAGATCAAGCCCAGCTTGTGTCGCAACAGGAAACCTTAGAGAACAATTTAGCGCAAATGCTTTCCCTTAAAAGCGAACAAGAATCGAAACGGGTGGAAGTCGCTTCCAGAAGCAAGGATCGCGAAGCGTATTTGACACAACTGCAAAAAGACCGAAAAAGGATGGAACAAGCAGTAGACGCTTTGGAGGCGGAATCAAAGGCTCTTGAAAAAATAATTGCCGATTTGCAGGCACAAAACCCCAGGGAAAAGAAAGAAAATTTGTCGTTCATTTGGCCCGCAAGCGGCGGCTGGATCAGCGATGTGTACGGCAATCGTGAACACCCAATTCTGGGGGGTACTAGGTTTCACTCAGGTATCGATTACGCCGCCAACAGAGGTTCTGATATAAAAGCCGCCGAAGACGGCACAGTCATTTTGTCGGGGACCAACGGCGGGTACGGTTTGTGTGTGGTTATCGACCACGGCGGCGGGATATCTACTTTATACGGCCACGCCGATAAGCTGCTGGTGAAAGTTGGCCAGGTAGTGGTCCAAGGGCAAGTAATCGCCAAAGTTGGTTCTACCGGCGTGTCTACAGGCCCTCATCTACACTTCGAGGTAAGGGTTAACGGCGCAACACAAAATCCTCTTGATTGGCTTCCCTAAAACCGAAGGACATACCTTTTCATGCCGGACGCCCTTCTTGGTGTCCGGTATGCCTGTATGCTAGACTGAATACAACATAGAAGGCTTATTTCCAATTGCCTTGGATGCCCTAAAAGGGGGCTTTTGATTTATGATATCCAAAAAAAGACTTTGGGTGACATGCCTTGCTTCTGCCGTTCTGGCTGCCCTATTAGGGGGCGGCCTTAGTCTTTACTGGGCCTCTCGGGCGACCCCGCTTGGTAAAGTATGGAGCATCGTAAATCTCATTGATAAGACATTTTACGAGCCCGTGGACAGGGAAGAAGCTTTTGAAGGGGCTTTTCAAGGCGCCGTAAGCTCCTTGGGGGACCCCTATTCGGTCTACATGAATGCCGACGAATGGAAGGAATACCTTATTCGAACATCCGGAGAATACACCGGGATAGGTATAACTATCGATGTCAGGGAAGACTTGGTGCGGATTGCGGAACCCATGATAGGCACCCCCGCGGAAAAGGCAGGTTTGAAAGCAAACGATGTTATCTTAAAAGTCGACGGGGAACCGGTTAAGAACAGTGACGACGTGGCAAGCAAAATCAGAGGGCCCGCGGACACACCCGTCACTTTGGTGATACTGCGGGAAAACGAGACCTTTGAAACGACCATTGTGAGAAAGCCTATAATGGTTCCGGCTGTTAGCTCACAGCTGTTGGAGAATCATATCGGACTGATACAGCTCATGAGTTTTAACGAACACTCTTATTCAGAGACCAAGTCCGCCCTGGATACCTTGCGTGCTCAAGGCGCGGAAGCAATGATACTGGATATGCGGTACAATGGCGGCGGCTTTGTAGACCAATGTTTGGGTATCGCAGAGCTGTTTGTACCTAAAGGTACCGTGGTCAGTTTGCGGTATAAAGATAGGCCCGAACAAGTTAGTTCGTCTAGCGGTGAAGGGCTGGAAATGCCTTTGGTTGTATTGGTAAATGGCGGTACAGCCAGCGCTTCTGAGATATTGGGAGGAGCCATACAAGACAGGCGGGCGGGCACTTTGGTAGGCACGCAAACTTTTGGCAAAGGGTTAGTCCAAAGCATATTTTACCTTCCTGATCAATCAGTGGTTAAGATCACCACCGCCGAGTATTTGACACCAAACGGCAGGAAGATTCACGGCGAAGGGTTAACGCCTGATGTTAGTATCCAAGGTGATGATGAGCAAATGGCTAAAGCCGTACAGTTGTTAAAAGAATCCTTGGCGGGAAGTCAGTAGAAAGGGG
>CAYPVF010000031.1:7812-15922 GCA_964414105.1 uncultured Eubacteriales bacterium | reverse complement strand
CCCCGGCGCCCACTGAGCCGCAAAAACCTGACGCCGCGGTTTCGGCGCCCGCGCCAAAACCCGGGCCCGTCAAGAAAAGTAAGCCTGACCCTGTGGAATTGCCGCAAGTGCCTGTGATAGTTGATCCCGAAGACGTATCAATTGAGACCATTAGGGCTTTGTGGCACAAGTTATTGGTTCAGCTTCAAAAATCCAAGAAAGCGCTCACACGCGCTTATCTTTTGCCTGCTGAACCTTGGCGGCTGGAAGATAAGGAAGTGGTTTTGGGCTACCCGAAAGGTTACATAACTCATATGGAGCAGATAATGACACCGGCTCACAAAGATGTTGTTGAGCTGTGTCTTTCCGATATAATTGGCCATAAGATAACCATCACCGCAGAGGTGCGCCAGGAAGAGGAATTTGGTTCCGACGGAAATGACGCAAGCCTTCCGGGCGACGGTGCAGGAGAAACCTCATCGCGGGTGACAGATTCTAATGGTGGTTCAAGAGAAGGTCGCTTGCACCCATTGGTTGAGGCGGCCGTAAACCTTGTAGGTGGAAAAATAGTTAGCCAGGGGGAGATATAAATGCCGCGATTTCCGGGTTCAGGCGGTATGGATATAGGGAAACTCATGAAAGAGGCTCAGAAGCTGCAGGCCGAGATGGCCAAAACAGAAGAGGAGCTAAACCAGAAAATCGTAACAGGCACTTCGGGTGGCGGCATGGTGAAAGTCACCATGACTTGTGGTATGGAGTTTAAAGACGTAGAGATCCAACAAGATGCCGTGGATCCGGATGATGTGGAAATGCTGCAAGATCTTATTCTTGCTGCGATCAACTCTGCCGTGGGCCAAGCAGATGAACTGCGAAAACAGCAAATGGCCAAGGTCACAGGGATGGCCAATATGCCCCTTAAGTTTTAGCCGTGGCTCATCTTCCCGAGGCTCTTGACGGCTTAATAGATGAGCTTCGCAAGCTGCCGGGTATTGGTCCAAAATCGGCGCAAAGGCTGGCTTTTCACCTGATAGTGTCGGGCAAGGCCCGTATAAGCCAGTTGGTTCGTCACCTAGAAGAAGCCAGAGACCAGGTGGGATACTGTTCGGTTTGCGGACATATTACCGACCGCGATCCATGCTCTATATGCCAGGATTCAAAACGTGACAACAGCGTTATCTGCGTTGTGGGATATCCCAAAGACGTCTTAGCCATAGAACGTGCCGGGGGTTACTCAGGCTTGTACCATGTCCTCCACGGGTACATAGAACCCCTTAAGGGTATAGGCCCCGAGGATCTAAGGATAAAAGACCTTATGGCCAGGATCGGACCGGGAAAAAGCGTCAAGGAGGTCATTTTGGCCACCAACCCGGACGTAGACGGGGAAACCACAGCTCTGTATTTGGCGCGGCAGTTGAAACCCTTAGGGCTGCGGGTAACCAGGCTTGCCCGAGGGCTGCCTTTCGGTGCGGATCTAGACTACGCCGACGAGGTTACGCTTGCCAGATCCCTTGAAAGCCGCCGCGAGGTGACTTAGGGATTTACATAAATCTGTCTTACTTGCATAGGTTTGCCTCCGGAAGGCTATACTTCCTGTCAAAGCATATAATTTACTACACTTGGGGTCCGGTTGGAGGCGACTTGCGTTGATGCATCTGTTTGCGTCCAAAGTCAAAACTTCAGAAGAAGATGTTTATCTGCAGGCGCTGAAGCAAGCGCAAAGGGAGTACGAGATGGCTATGTGCCATTTTGACGAGGCCACGGAACCGGAAATAATTGACGAAGCCATCTTCCGGATGAAAGCAGCCCGCAAGAAATATTCTTATTTCCTTCGCATGTACCGTTCAGAGAACGAAAAAACTTATTTAGAAGCGAAGTAACCACATGCTAGGTCACAATCCGCACGGCTGAAAAACAATCCTCGGCTTTATCGTAATATACTGCCCGCCGCCTACATAATTTTTGCCGGGGGGCTGGTTATGGATCTTAACGTTTTCTTTGGCATAGCTATTGCGCTCATGGTCGCGTTTTACGTTTTAAGGGCTTTGTCAAAACCGTTACAAAGTCTGGGCAAAACCGCCGCACGTTCCGGCGTGGCTTTTTTCTTCATGTGGGCGGTTAATGTACTGGGGGGCTTTATCGGGTTTCATATTGGCCTGAACTTGGCTTCAGTTCTTACCGTAGGTTTTCTGGGTGTCCCGGGCGCGGCTTTACTGCTCGCGGTAAAATACTTTATCAAGGGCTAATCAGTCGTGGTAACCTCCGGAAGATAGTCTATAGGGTTTTTGGGAACGTCCCATATTCTAATTTCAAAATGGCAGTGGGGCCCCGTGGCGTTTCCCGATTGCCCCGCGTAGCCCAAGGTATCGCCAATGCTGACACGTCGGCCCACTTCAACCGCGTACTCTGACAGGTGCCCGTACCTTGTCTCTATTCCGTTATCATGGCTAACCACCACTAGCCTTCCGTACCCGCCGGTCCACCCAACATGTGTCACTTTTCCCGGCAACGCGGCCTTTACCGGCGTGCCCAAAGGCGCCGCGATGTCTAGTCCCTCGTGAAAGTCCCGTTTGCCGGTAATGGGGTGTATCCGCCAGCCATATCCGCTGGTGATGGCTCCAGTGACGGGCCAGGTCAGGGTGTCACGCCATGACGCGCTGGCTATCTGAGCTTGGGGCGCCACTTTTGCTCCCGGCAATATGAGGAGCTCCCCTACCACCAACTGGTTTTCGTTTTCGAGTTGATTGGCCCCAAGGATGGCCTCCACGGTCACATCATAGGATCTGGAGATGTTCCATATTGTATCCCCTTGGGCTACCCGCCTTACGGTTCCCGAACCGTTTCTAAGAAGTGAAATGCTGGCGCCGGCGTCAATGGCATCAGGGCTGGCCAAATTGTTTATGGCGGAAATAGATTCGGCGGTAGTCGAAAACTTTTGAGCGATAGATGTGAGCGTATCCCCCTTTTCAACTGTGTAGGTTACAAGTTCCATTTTCTCCAAAACACCGTCTGTTTTTGGCCTTGAGGTGTGGCTGCTCCACTGGGCGCTTGCGTACGCGTCGGGCTTTACCGGTAGCCGGGGTGTTCCCAAAACGCCTGCTGCGATGCCCAATACAATAAGTATGACACAGAAATAGAAAGGCGGTGCGTTTGCATTCCACTTTCGGGGCGAAGCTCTACCTGGCCCCAAGTCTACTACCTTGAAAGTTTTCATGATCTCTCCCAATTGTTGATTTCTACACTGATCATATTTATGGGAGTAGCGGGATTATACATGCCTTAAAAATCCTTGCCTTTTGGCTATTAGTTCCTTACACTGGCTAAAAAGGCACTTACGAGGCAGTGTTTCTGCCTCAGTTTGTTTCTTGGGGTTTTCTCGGCAGGAAATTTTATGTTCCGGATAGAATAGCATGTTTTGATTCAGGTCAACTCTATATGGTAACAATAGTCAAAAAGGACGCGGCAGAACACCAGTCTGGGTTAAAGGAGTGGCTTTCGCCATGGCAGATCTAGGAGTCGAAGAGCAGTTAGCACAATTGAAACGGGACAGGCCCCAAAGACCTCAGCCTGGTGTGGCCATTGGCCGGATAAAATATATAGTTTTGGGCGCGGCGCTTATTGCAGCCGCTATTTTCTCGGTAATGTCGGGAAGCAAAAGTGTCTATCTGGTTAAGGTCGGCGACACTGTCCTGGGGCAGGTGTCTGACGAATCTCTTAAAGAAGAAATTCTCAACAGAATCGTTGAAGAGGAAGCTGCAAGAACTGGCTGTGAAATTTGCGTCAAACAAGACATCCAACTGATAAAATCGAAACCCGACAAAGACGCTAAAACTCTAACTTCCGAAGAGCTTGAGGAAGCCCTAAGGGAACATGTGCTTTTGGCCGCCAGAGGTTTTGTCGTTAACGTAAACGGTGAAGATATTGTGGCCCTCAAAACAGAGGAAGACGCCATAGGCGTGTTATCTGATTTAAGGGAAGAATACATAAACACCGTAATCGGAACGTCGGCCACTGTCGAAGAAATCGCCATCAAAGAGCAAGTGGATTTTCAGGAAAAAGACATACCCACCAAAATGTTTCGCGACAGGGAAGACGCGGTAAAAGTGCTTTCTAGGGGAACCGACAGAACCCTAAACTATTCGGTCAAAAGCGGCGATTCGCTTTGGGCAATCGCCGAAAGTAACCACCTCTCAGTGGACGACCTGGTAAAGGCTAACCCTCAGGTTCAACCCGATCTAATCCAAATCGGCCAAAATTTGAACCTTGTAGTTCCCGAGCCGTATGTCACACTTATTTCCAAGGAATTGGTTGTGAGCACAATCTCCATACCTTACCCGGTGCACTCAACTGGGGATTCCGGTATGTGGCCTTGGGAAGAAAAGGTGACACAAGCCGGTAGACTTGGGCAAAAGGAAGTTACTGAAGAGATAGTGCGGGAAAACGGTCAGATAGTCTCGAGGGTCATTTTGTACGAGAATATTTTGTCTCAGCCAGTGCCCCAAAAAGTGCTAAAGGGCACTAAACAGGTGCCTGATATGAGTTCAGGAAGCATGCTTTGGCCGCTCCAAGGCACCATTACGTCTCGTTTCGGTTATCGGTGGGGGGCTTTCCACCAGGGTGTCGACATTGGCGCCCCAGTCGGGACCAATATTTATGTAGCCGATTCCGGGATGGTAAGTATGGCCGCGTGGGATGGCGGTTACGGATATTGTATAAGGGTTGATCACGGAAACGGGATAGTAACAGTTTACGGGCATTTAAGCAAATTCGCTGTCTCAAAGGGTGATAGGGTAGAAAAAGGGCAAGTTATCGGTTATGTGGGTTCCACGGGTAATTCCACCGGCCCGCACCTTCACTTTGAGATTAGGATTGACGGTTCTGCTGTAGATCCCGTGGCCTATTATGAGCAGTAATTAAGGGGAACCGAACCCATGTCGAGACTCATCATAAACGGCAACAAAAGGCTAGTAGGGGAAGTGACAATAGGCGGTTCAAAAAATTCTTCTGTGGCATTAATTCCGGCCGCCCTTTTGGCTGATGATGAATGTATAGTTGAGGGTGTTCCTCTTATACGCGATGTGCAGGTTTTTGCCCAAATACTTTCCGATTTGGGCGCTGTGGTGTCGTTACATGGCAATGTGATGCAAATAAAACCTAACGGGTTTTCCTCCCATATAGCCCCTTACGATTTGGTGAAGAAATTGCGTGCTTCTTATTACCTTATTGGTGTGTTGCTGGCAAAGTTCGGCAGGGCTGAAGTGGGGCTGCCCGGCGGGTGCGACATCGGCCCCCGGCCTATAGATCAGCATCTTAAAGGTTTCCGGGCCATGGGCGCAAAGGTGTCTGTGGAAGGCGGAGTGGTGAGAGTCAGCGCCCCGAAACTGAAAGGGGCGTCTATATACCTGGATATCCCAAGCGTAGGGGCCACTATCAACATCATGCTCGCGGCTTCCGGGGCTGAAGGCATCACTACCATCGAAAATGCGGCTAAAGAGCCGCATGTGGTGGATTTGGCTAACTTTCTAAACGCCATGGGCGGGCGAGTTTTGGGAGCCGGTACCGATGTGGTGAGGGTGCGCGGGGTAGACCGCCTCAAAGGTGCGGCGCATTCTGTTATCCCCGACGATATGGAAGCGGCAACTTACATGATGGCAGCGGTAGGAACCGGCGGCGACGTCATGGTTAGAAACGTGATTACAAAGCACTTGGAACCTATAACCGCCAAGCTAAGGGAATCCGGCGCGATTATAGAAGAAAACGGCGACTATGTTCACGTGGTGGGGCCTGAGCGCCCTGCCCCCCTTAGCGTAAAAACTTTGCCGTACCCGGGGTTTCCCACAGATGCTCAGCAACCGCTTGTGGCTGTGTTAACTAGGGGTAAAGGGGTAAGCGTGGTACAGGAATCTATGTATGACAATCGTTTGGGCTATGTGGGCGAGCTTGTCAAAATGGGGGCTTCCATAAAAGTGGAAGGCAGGTCGGCCATTGTAGAGGGGCGGTCAAGGCTAATCGGGGGCCCTGTTCAAGCAAACGATCTACGCGCCGGGGCAAGCCTTGTTATAGCTGGTCTTTCAGCAGAGGGCACCACCGATGTTTCCGGCTTGGAGATTATTTCCCGGGGTTACGAATTAATAGAAGAAAAACTCACAGCTCTAGGAGCCGACGTAAAAACCCTAGACTAGCAAGCGGTTTACTCCAAAACCCAAGCACTTTTGTTCCCAATGGCCATACCTTTCCCTGCCCAAATCGTACAAATATATAAGATTTATTCCCAATGGAGAAGGTGTGTCTATGCAAGAATTTAACGTTTCTGAAGCCGGCACTAAGAGCCCGAGAAAACAGACTTCTCTATTTTTTAGTTTTCTTGTGGTGGGTTTAGTAGGCGCCGTAATAGGGGGTTTTTTGGTTTTAGGAATAGCCCCTCAAATACTTATGCACAGGGCAGGCTTGTATTTTCCTGAACAGCAGACATCGGAAACGACCGCCCCCTCGTCGGATTCGACACAACAGCCTGTGCTTCTTAAAGTCAGCGGCAATCCGTGGGAAATCGTGACCTACGCGGCGGAAAAGGTAAGCCCGGCCGTGGTGGCAATCGTCAACAAGTCCACAACAGCTGATTTCTTTGGGAGGCAATACCTCACAGATACTTCTGGGTCGGGTCTTATAATAACCGAAGACGGGTACATCGTAACCAACCACCATGTGGTGGAAAACAGTCGGGGTCTTACGGTTTCTTTGGCCGATGGAAGAACCCTTGCGGCGACTTTGATAGGTTCCGACCAAGCCACGGATTTGGCTGTCCTCAAAATCGATGCCACTGGTTTGCCCGTCGGCGTTTTCGGCGACTCGGATGAACTTCGTCCCGGGGAATTGGCAGTGGCTATAGGTAACCCTTTGGGGGTGGAGTTTAACCGCACAGTAACAGAAGGTGTCGTGTCCGGTCTGGATAGAGTCCTAAGCATGGGCGAAACGTCGATGCGTTTAATCCAGACAAGCGCCGTCATAAACCCGGGCAATAGCGGCGGCCCTTTGGTTAATGCCCAAGGGGAAGTTATCGGTCTGAATTCCGCCAAGATTTCCAGAACCGGCGTTGAGGGCATGGGTTTTGCTATCCCTTCCAACCAGGTCAAACGCATCGCCAACGAAATTATGAAAACCGGCGAAGTGAAGCGTGCTCAGATAGGCTTGAGGCTTCTGGATCCTGAAACAGCCAATTTGTACGCAACCGACCTGAAACTTGAAAAAGGCCTTTATGTGGTGGAAGCCATACAAGGACTGCCGGCCAGTAAAGCGGGCGTACAGCAAGCCGACATTATTCTGCAGGTGGATGGTAAGGTGACTAATTCATTCTCAACTTTTCAGGCGATTTTGTCTGAGAGATCTCCGGGGGATACTGTCACCCTTACTGTAATGCGCGGCAACAGGCAAATGGAAATTAACGCGGTGCTGGAAGAAGCGGACTCGTAGGTTCAAACTGGCGCAAAAAATCATCGAGATCGATGTCGTAAGGCAAACTTAGTTCGGGCAGAAGAGATTCGGCCCGAACTATTTCATCTTGGGAAACCGGCTCTTGTGCCCAAATAGGCGGCACTTCATCAACCTCTGTTCCCGCGGGAAGCTCAACAATCTCTGCCATGCTTCCTATTTGGAATCTCCTTCCGGGAAGCGCGCGTCGTAGAAACACTTCAAAATATGTTTCCCTACAGCCCGGCCACGCCAATGTGCCTGTATCAGCGCAAACCTCAGTCCACAAAACATCATCAGGCACGCTCCACTCCAAAAAGTCTTGGCCTTTAAGTGCTTCGGCCATAAAGTGTGCCCATATGGGCCCGGCCACCACGGCGCCTGTGCCCGGAAGTGATTCTTCCCTGTTGTCCCACCCCACATATACGCAACATGCCAACTGCTCTGTATAACCTACAAACCAGCCTTCCAACTGGTCGTCTGTAGTGCCTGTTTTACCCGCGGCGGGACGCCCGCCCAAAATTGGCCCTATGCCTTTCGCGGTGCCCCATTCTTGAAGAACCGACCGCAAAGCGCTGGTAAGCACATACGCTGTGCCCGGAGATATGGCATACGTTCGCTTGATCCGGTTTTCTTCTATGATTTGGCCCTTGTGGTCAAGGATTTTCAA
>CAYPVF010000031.1:0-7802 GCA_964414105.1 uncultured Eubacteriales bacterium | reverse complement strand
GGGTTCGGGCCTGATACCCCCGGCTGACAGTGTGGCCGCCGCCACAGTCATTTCTAAGGGTGTCACCTCGGATGCTCCCAATGCCAATGGGATGTTGGGGGCAAGCTCACTTTGTATCCCCAAGCGTCTGGCATAATCGATAATCGTGTTGGGGGTTATTTCTTGGGCCCACTTTGCCGCCACCACGTTATCAGATATTGCTATGGCTTGCCTTATTGTAAGGGGCGCGTAATGGTACGGATGCGTTCCGAAATCTATAGGTTCATACGTTTCCCCCGCTTGTCTGCCAGGGAATGATATGGGCTCACAAATCTTGGTTTCCGTTAAAGGGTGTCCTTGATCGATAACTGCCGCATATAGGAACATCTTAAAAGCCGAGCCCGGCTGCCTTTTTACTTGGTACGTTCGGTTGAGTTGTGTCTCCTGCCAGTTTCGCCCTCCCACCATAGCTTTTATGTACCCGGTTTGGGGTTCTATGGCTATCAAAGCGCCTTGCGGCTGCGTTATCCCGCGGGAGTCTTTGGAGCCTTCTTGAATATAATCAGCGAAGGCCTTCTCCGCTGCTTCTTGGGTCTCCAAATCCAGAGTTGTGTGAATCTCATAACCGCCTCTGTAAATCTGGTCTCCAATTTCAGGGTGGCGCTCTCTTACAGTTGACAGTACGAAGCTTATAAAATAAGGAGCCGAGTTTTGGGGAAGACCCGCCAGAACAATGGCTTCATCTTTAGCGCTATCGGCTTCCTGGGGTGCAATCATGCCTTGGTCAACCATTAGGCCAAGCACCAAGTTCCGTCGTCTTAGCCCCGCCTCGATGTCATTGTAAGGCGAATAGAACTCGGGGCCCCGGATTATGCCCGCCAAAAGGGCCGATTCAGACAGGCTTAGCTGGTTAGCGCTTTTCCCGAAATAAGTGTTGGAGGCCACCTCCATACCCCATGTTCCGTGTCCCATATATAACTGGTTTAGGTACATGGTAAGAATCTCTTCCTTGGTATAGCGCATCTCAAGTTTTAAGGTATAAACCATTTCCATGAATTTTCTTTGGGGTGTAACATCCAAAGTCAAAAACAAATTCCTGGCAGCCTGCTGTGTTATGGTACTTCCGCCTTCGACGATTCCCCTTGCTTTGATGTTTCTAAGCAGCGCTCTCCCCAATGACTGAAAGTCCAAACCATGGTGGCGGTAAAAACGTTTATCTTCCACCGCTACCACAGCTTGCCTCAGCTCGGGGGAAAACCCCGAAAATTCCACAGCTACCCGGTTTTCCACAAATAGGGATGAAATCAACTCACCGTTGGCGTCATAAACCCTAGTGGCTTGGGGAGTCTTCGGAGCGGGCATCGGCAGAAACAGAACAAGCCCCAAAAATACGGCGGTAACAGACAAACCGGCTAAGACCGTCCCTTTCGCAAGCAAAATGGCAAGCTTTTTGAGACGGCGCCGAAATTGCGTTTCTTTTCGATATACCCTGGTGCGTTGTTCATCCATACCCTAATGTTTTGTCCAATACCCATATTTGATATAATGCGTTGACTTGCGAATGGAGGCGAAAACATTTGGAGCTCTGGTTTACTGAGGAATGGCTTACAGGTATGAGGGTATCCCTTAAAATAGATTCCGTAGTGTTTACAAAAAAGACCAAGTATCAAAACTTGGCTATATACGATACTGTTCAATTTGGAAGAACTCTTGTCCTAGACGACATCATCCAAACGTCAGAAAAAGATGAATACATATATCACGAGTCAATAGTTCACGTTCCAATGTTTGCCCACCCAAACCCCGAAAAGGTGCTTGTAATCGGCGGCGGCGACGGGGGGTCTTTGAGAGAGGCGCTTAGGCACAAAAGCGTTAAAGAAGCGGTTTTGGTGGATATTGACGAAGACGTAATTGAAGCGTCCAAACGGTTTATGCCCTCATGGAGTGCAGGGTTTCACGACCCTCGGGCCAAGGTGATAATAGGCGACGGTCTAGATTATGTCGCCAAAGCCAAAAACGAATTTGATGTGATAATCGTTGACGCCACTGACCCCGTAGGGCCCGGTGAAGTTTTGTTCACCTCCGAGTTTTACCAATCCGTCAAAGATGCCCTTAAGTCTGACGGACTTATGTCGGCGCAAACAGAAGCGCCCATTGCCGAACCCGAGCTTGTAAAGCTGATTCTGGATAGGGCCAAAGACGTTTTCCCCACAACGAGGTTGTACACTTCGCCTATGACAACGTACCCCGGAGGGTTTTGGAGCTACACCTGCGGTTCCAAAGGGCCCAATCCGGAAGAGCCCCAAAGGGTTCCGCCTTCTGACTGGAAGCTTAAGTATTACACTCCCGAAACTCATCGCAGCGCATTTGTGCTCGGCCCCAAAATGCGTAAAGACGTGGGGCTTTCGTAATAGAAAAGGTGTTCTTAAGCTTAGCGTTTGAAAGGAGATGTTTTTCTTGCATAGCGCGCCTAGTGTATTGGGCGAAGTGAAGAAAGACATAGAAAATCGTATTGTAAAGGCAATTCATAAGGCCCAAATGAAGGGTGAATTGCCCCAGGAACTATCCATAGAACTTAAGCTTGAGATACCGGCGAGACCCGAGCTTGGAGATTTCGCCACAGGCATCGCCATGGCCTTGGCAAGGGAAGTAAAGTCCAATGGCAGGGTAGTAGCGGGAATTATTGTGAAGCACCTGAACATAGACGACTCGCCAGTTGTCCGCGTAGATATTGCGGGGCCTGGGTTCTTAAATTTCTTCTTGGATACCAGTTGGCTTGAAAAAGCCATGGCCAGGATTTGGGCTGAAGGGCCTAGTTACGGAAGAACCGACAGTTGCCAAGACAAAAAGGTGCTTTTGGAGTTTGTTAGCGCTAACCCCACAGGCCCCTTAAACGTGGTAAACGCAAGGGCGGCGGCTGTAGGCGATTCTTTGGCCTCTTTGCTGGAAATGTCAGGATGCCAGGTATCGAAAGAGTTCTATATTAACGACGCCGGGAACCAAGTGGACCTTTTGGCTGACTCTCTCGAAGCCCGCTATCTGCAGGCCTTGGGTGAAAAAACTCAAATGCCCCAGAATGGTTACCTTGGCGACTATGTTAAAGATCTGGCAAAACAACTTTTAGATGAAAAAGGCCCCCTTTTAGGCGAGCTTGAGCCCCAAGAGCGTCACGCCATGCTTAAGAAATATGCCCTTGAACACATAATTGCCGGACAGAAACGTTCTCTCCTAAATTACGGCTTGCAGTTTGACACGTGGTTTTCAGAAAAAAGCCTCCGTGACGCCGGCGCGCACGACGCGGTTGTGGAGTTGCTGCGTATTAAGGGGTTAACTTACGAAAAAGACGGCGCCCTGTGGTTCAAGTCTACAGAATTTGGCGATGACAAAGACAGGGTCCTGGTGAAATCCGATGCCAACGCTTCGGCTACCTATGTGGTTCCCGACTTGGCTTACCACAAGAACAAGATGGAGCGCGGTTTTGACCGCCTTATCGACATCTTGGGTCCGGACCACCACGGTTACATAGGAAGGCTTTCCGCGGGGCTCATGGGGCTCGGGTATCCCAAAGAATGTTTGGAGATTTTGATCACCCAAACCGTAAGGCTGGTAAAAGGCAAACAGCTTGTGAAAATGTCAAAACGCGGCGGCGATTTCATTTCCATGGATGAGCTTTTAGAGGAAGTGGGTAAAGACGCGGCCAGGTTTTTCTTCCTCATGCGCTCGCCCGGCAGTCACCTAGATTTCGATATCGACTTGGCTAAGCTGCAGACCAACGAAAACCCTGTGTATTATGTGCAATACGCCCACGCTCGCATAGCATCCATATTTAGGCAAGCAAAACAAGAAGGTTTCAACAGGGCCATTGGCCCAAACGAAGTCAAGTTCTCCTTGCTCCGCGACCAATCAGAGCTTGCCTTAATGAAAGCCTTGGCTGCTTTTCCCGAGGAAATCGGTGAAATCGCAAAGGCTCGCGAGCCCAATCGTCTGGTCAAATACATCATGGATACAGCTGCCCTTTTCCACACCTTTTACACAAAATGCCGGGTGCTGGGAGAAGATCGCCCGTTGTCTGAGGCCAGGCTTTACCTGGCTAAATTGACTCAAATAGTTATCGCCAACGCCCTACGAATTCTTGGAATTTCAGCGCCCGAATCTATGTAGGAATCTCGCCTTCGGGAGTATACTCTGATAAGAGTTTCCGGATATTCCGGTACGAGGGGGAAATCGCGACATTGCGGTGCTGGAAAGAGATTCCGCTATTTAAAGATGTGTCGGAAGCCGATTGGTCCGATTGGCGTTGGCAGTGGAAACACCGTATCGACAGTATCGAGTCTTTATCTCATGTGGTTTCTTTGAGTCCTGAGGCTATACTAGGAATCCAACAGGCTTTAACCCGTGTGCGCATGGCAATTACCCCTTACTATGCAAGCTTAATGGACCCCTATTCAGAGACTTGCCCTATACGACTTCAGGCTGTGCCCAGGGGCGATGAAATCTTGGTGAAACCTTGGGAGCACCAAGACCCTTTGGCTGAAGAAGCCGACTCGCCGGTTGAGGGGTTGGTGCATCGTTATCCTGACAGGGTTTTGCTATTAGTAACGGAGCTATGTTCCATGTATTGCAGGCATTGCACCAGGCGAAGGGTTGTAGGTGTAACCGACAAAGCGTTCTCGCAAAGCCGGTTCGCGGCGGCCTTGGAGTACATCCGCTGTCACAAAGAGATTAGGGATGTTTTGGTTTCAGGCGGAGACCCTCTGACCCTTTCTGATGAAAGGCTGGATTTTATCTTAAAATCCATAAGGGATATTCCAAGCGTTGAGATTATAAGAATTGGAAGCCGAATACCCGTGGTCATGCCCCAAAGAATCACCAAGAAGCTGGCCAAAATCGTGGCAAAATACCAGCCTGTGTATTTGAACACCCAGTTTAACCATCCCAAAGAGATAACCGCCGAGGCAGCCGGGGCTTGCGCCATATTGGCTGATCACGGCATTCCTTTGGGAAATCAAAGTGTGCTTTTAAGAGGCGTCAACAACTGCCCGGTAATAATGGGAGATTTGGTAAGGCAGTTGGTGAAGATACGCGTCAAACCATATTATATCTATCAATGCGACCTAACTTGGGGCCTGGAGCATTTTAGGACCCCCATAGGCCAGGGTTTGGAGATAATGGAATCACTTAGAGGGCACACAACCGGTTTTGCTGTACCCACCTACGTGGTGGACGCCCCGGGAGGCGGAGGCAAAATTCCCTTAAGCCCCCAATATATTTTGTCAGCCAGCGCCGACACTGTAATTGTCAGGAACTTCGAAGGAGTCATATCCGCCTATAGGGAGCCGGCTTACAACCCGCAGGACAGAGTAGACTCTTTGGGAAGGTGCCGCATTTGCGGAGGATTTCACAACGACACAGAAGGCGTGGCTTCATTATTGTCGGGGGACAAGGTGTGTTTGGTTCCGGACGGCACGGGAAGGCTTAAAAGACGCCAAAGCATGCATATTTGAGGTCCATTGGGGTTAATATTGGCTGTCAGAAGTGTTTATGAAGTTAGTTTTGGAACCTCATATTGACACATGCCGACCCATGAGTAGAATAACTTGAGGTATTTATGTTCCAACAAGAAAAGTTTGGGGGTGATAGTGTGAGCGACGCGATTTTGACCCATGGCCACCGCATGCCCTATTCGGTATGCGACTTCGCCTACGCTATCTTAAAAGAGCGTCGGGAGCCTATGAAATATAAGGACCTGATTTCGGAAGCGCTTAAGCTGCAGGGTGTTTTGGCAGAAGACCAAGTTCCCAAACTCTTGGCCAAAACCCACACTCAAATAAGCTTGGATAACAGGTTTTTAAATCGCGGCGGCGGTTTGTGCGGTTTGAAGGAGTGGACCATTAAACCTCCTAAGTACAAGGTGGTTGAGGTCTCTTCCGCCGACAGACCGAAACCGGGAGAGAGGCTAAGGCGAGAACTGGTGGCAATCGATGAGGACTACGAGAAGGCACCGGTTGAGGAGGAAGAAGAAGAACCACTGGGGGAGCCCGAAGAACCCGAGGAGGGATAGGGCTCCCTCCCCTTTTAAGGAGGTCATTTGTTTTGCCTAAGTTCATTTTTGTTACAGGGGGAGTTGTTTCCGGCATCGGTAAAGGTATCACCGCCGCCACCATAGGCGCTCTCTTACGCGCCAGAGGATACTCAGTCACAATAATGAAGATGGATCCATATGTAAATGTAGACGCGGGCACCATGAGCCCCCTGCAACATGGCGAGGTGTTTGTAACCGATGACGGGGCTGAAACAGATCTCGACTTAGGCCACTACGAGCGCTTCATAGATAGGCCCCTTACCACGGCCAATAACGTTACCACCGGGCAAGTTTACGGTTCGGTCATAGCCAAAGAACGGCGGGGGGACTTTTTGGGAAGCACCGTCCAGGTTATCCCCCACGTCACCAACGAGATCAAAGATAGGCTCAAGAGGGTTGCCGACAAATCCTCAGCACAATTTGTCATTGCTGAAGTAGGCGGCACTGTTGGTGATATCGAAAGCCTTCCTTTTTTGGAAGCTATAAGGCAGATGAGGGCAGACGTAGGGGCAAAAAACACACTATACTTGCATGTTACCTTGATTCCCTACATCGCAAGCAGCGGCGAGCTGAAAACCAAACCTACTCAGCACAGCGTGGCCGAACTTCGGTCTATAGGAATAGCCCCGGACATCATCGTGTGCCGATCAAACCTGCCGCTAACTAGCGAAACCCGGGAAAAGCTCGCGCTTTTCTGCAGTGTAGACATTTCGGCGGTGATTCAGAATCTTGATACCGATAGCATCTACCAATTGCCCACGCTTTTAGAAGGCGAAGGCCTTGGCCTTATTATCGAGGACAAGCTGGCCCTGGAAAGGCGCCGCCCTGATTTATCTGAATGGGAAAAAATTGCCCAGAAAGTTATGACCACTGTCAAGGAATGCCGAATCGCCATAGTAGGGAAGTATGTGGCTCTACACGACGCCTACAAAAGTGTTACCGAGGCGCTTTGCCACGGCGGCCTGGCAAACGACGCGAAAGTGGAAATTGAGTGGGTAGATTCAGAAATGCTAGACTGCGCTTCGTGGCAAGAAACTGAGGAAGCGTTAAAAAATGTGGACGGCATCATGGTTCCCGGCGGGTTTGGAGGCAGGGGCGTTACAGGGAAGATAAAGGCCGTAAAATATGCCAGGGAAAACAACGTTCCTTTTTTCGGAATTTGTCTGGGCCTGCAATGCGCTGTGATAGAAGTAGCCAGAAACGTTTTGGGCATGGCCGATGCCAATTCCACAGAATTTGAGCCTGACACTCTAAACCCAGTAGTTGATCTTATGCCTGAGCAAAAGGACGCGGGCCGCTCCGGTGGTACCATGCGCCTGGGCCTTTGCCAAAGCAGGCTGAAACGCCCGTCTCTCGCGGCGCAGGCGTATAATTCGGACTCAATAAAAGAGCGCCACCGTCATCGTTTTGAAGTTAACCCTAGGTATGTGAATGAGCTAAATAAGGCGGGTCTGATGACCACGGGGCTATGGCCTGCCAGGGGGCTTGTGGAGGTTATGGAACTACAGGGCCACCCGTGGTTTGTGGGCGTTCAGTTTCATCCTGAGTTTTTATCCAGGCCGTACAGGCCGCATCCCCTTTTCAAAGCATTTGTGGCGGCGGCCATTGAAAATAGATCTCCCAGGTAAAAGGGAACCAAATTGAGCATGTAGAAAACAAGCTACCACAGAATTGTGAGGTGAACTCAATGGTCGGGATTACTGACACTACCCTTAGAGATGGGCACCAATCTCTCCTTGCC
>CAYPVF010000030.1:7560-16330 GCA_964414105.1 uncultured Eubacteriales bacterium | reverse complement strand
CCGATCTAGAAGGCGTCCTGGTTAAAACCATCAGGTTTGACTACGGTGATACCATCCCGCCCGAAGCCATACCCATGGCGCCGCAAAGACCCGGGCATTACGGTAGATGGGAGAACACAGAATTGACCAACCTCATTTTTGATGTGGACATTCAAGTAAAATATCACCCTTACATAACCACTTTGGAAAGCACACAAAAAAGAAGCGGCCCCCTCCCCCTCGTTGTGGTTGAAGGGCAGTTTACAGACGAAGATAGTCTATGCTTAACCCCTGTTGACTTGGGCGGCGAGGATCAGTTCACTGAAGCATGGCAAATAGAGATTCCCGGAAGCGCGCGCTCAAGTCACGTGATTCGTTTCATTCCCCCGAAGAACAGCAAATCCACAGTTTTGTACATACAGGAAAAAGGAAAACTTGTTGAAGCTGAATCCAAATGGGATGGCAAGTATATACTTTTCACAAGCCATGACAATCTCGTAACGTTTTACGTAACTGAAAAAAGCCAATCTTATACTCTTCACTTGGCGTTATTGGGGGTTTCCGTAGGAATTGGGCTATTCTTTGGGGCAAAAAAGCTTAGAAAAGTTGCTATTTCAACTAAAATGAAGCATATTTAGTTCATAATCTTTCTTCTTTCATCCAGAGGCGGCGGAGGGACAGGCCCTATGATGCCACGGCAACCACTCCTGGCAAAAGGATAACGGTGCCAACTCCTGCGGACACATAGAAAATTGTCCGGAAGATGAGAGCGAAGGCCTTGCCTTGTGTCTATCTTTCCGGATCTTTTCAGATTTTTGGAGGGATATGCATGGCAAGATTGTCGCACAAACTCAAGCAAAAGCATTTTACCGTCACAGCGGAAATTGACCCACCCAAAGGTTCCGATGTGCAAAACACTTTGGCAAAAGTACGAAAGTTCGCCGACAAAGTTGACGCCGTGAACGTAGCCGACTGCCCCATGGCCAATGTACGCATGAGCCCAATCACTTTGGCTCACCTCATCCAAAGAGACGCCGGTGTAGAAGCCATTTTTCACCTCACATGCAGGGATAGAAATGTCATAGGCTTGCAGGCGGAGCTTTTGGGCGCGGCGGGTTTAGGGGTAAGAAACATTTTGGCGCTTACAGGCGACACCCCCCAAAGAGGCGACCACCCCGGTGCTCAAGGTGTTTTCGAGCTTGATGTAATGAACCTCATAAAACTCGCTTCCACCCTAAACACAGGAAAGGTTGTTTCTGGCGGTAAGCTTGCTAAAGGCACAGATTTTGCCATTGGATGCGTTGCAAACCCCGGCGCTGAAGATTTGGAGAAAGAGGTATCCAGGCTTGAGCAGAAAACTGAGTCCGGGGCAAGCTTCGTTCAAACGCAGCCGATTTTTGATCCGGATTTGTTTTACAGGTGGCTGAGGAAAATTGAAGGCCGGATAAAGGTTCCAATACTTTATGGCATATTGCCACTTTCAGATTACAATTTTGCTTCACACCTAAATCGCGACATACCCGGCATAAACGTACCCCAGTGGGCAGTGGAGCGCCTTCGTACCGGCGGCCCAAAAGAAGGCTCACGCCTGGTGTTCGATTTGCTGTCAGAGATTAAACCATACATGGCGGGAGTTCACATATTCCCCATGAACAGGCCTTCACGAGTGATTGATGTTTTAGAGGTGCTAGATGGGCTTAATTTACTGGAGCGCGAGCCGAAAACGTCTCAGTACTCTCAAGGCGGGGTTCGTCAATGAAACTTGCACAGCGATTAACCCAAGGTCCTCTCATATTTGACGGCGCTACAGGTACAATGCTGCAATCTTTGGGCCTTCCGGCAGGGAGCGCGCCCGAAGTTTGGTGTTTGGAAAAGCCGGAACTGGTACGAAAAGTCCACGCTCAGTTTGTGGACGCCGGCGCGCAAGTGCTGGAGACCAATACTTTTGGCGCGACCCCCATACGGCTTTCCCATTATGGTTTAGATTGTAGGGCCCGGGAGATAAACCTTTCAGCCGTAGCCCTGGCCCGGGAGGCTTCCCAAGGAAAAGCGCTAGTGGCGGCATCTATGGGTCCATTGGGCGTTTTGGTGCAACCTTTGGGCCCTTTACCCTTCCGGGAGGCCTATAACCAGTTTTCCCAACAAGCAAAAGCGTTTTATGAAGCCAAACCCGACTTTATTATTATAGAAACCATTGCCGACCTAAACGAGATGAGAGCCGCCTTACTGGCATGCAAAGACCACGCCCCGGGGATTAAGATAATCGCTCAGATGACGCTAGATTCTACGGCAAGATCCTTTACGGGAACCGGGCCCAAGACGGCTGGAATCGTCATGCAATCTTTGGGCGCGGACATTATGGGGTTTAATTGCTCTGTGGGGCCAGCCCAGCTAGTTGACGCCGTCAAACGCGTATCCAAAGTAGCGCGAATCCCAATTTCTGTGCAGCCAAACGCGGGAATGCCCCAGCTCATAAACGGGAAGACGGTATTCCCTATGGGAGCAGAAGAGTTTGCCGGGTACGGGCCTAGGCTTATAGAGGCCGGAGCGTCTGTAATAGGCGGATGCTGCGGCACAACGCCCCAACATATAAAACTGCTTCGAAACGCTGTTCAGGGCATGAAGCCAAATTGGGGCCGGGGGGATGTGTCGGGCGCTTTATCCCTTACCTCCAGGACCGCGCCTTTGATATTCACAGAAAAAAACCTGCCCATTGTGGTAGGCGAACGGCTTAATCCCACTGGCAAAAAAGCGCTGGCCAAAGATATTCTAGCAGGCACTTATTCTTTGGTGCGCCGGGAAGCAAAGAAACAAGTTAACGCGGGCGCGACAGTCCTTGACGTAAATGTGGGCGTTCCCTTGATTGACGAGGAAACCGCCATGGCCCAAACAGTGCTAGCCGTGCAAGAAGCGGTAACCGTCCCCATTTGCATTGATTCCGCGTCGCCAAAAGCCATCGAGGCCGGCCTTTTGTCTTGCGTGGGAAAAGCAGTTGTAAACTCCTTTAGCCTTGAAGAAGGCCGCGCCGAAGCTATTTTACCTTTGGTCAAACGCTATGGGGCCGCCGTCATCGGCCTAACCATCGACAATCGCGGCGTGCCCCACACAGTAAAAGAGCGGGTACTAATCGCAAAACGACTAGTGGAAGCGGTGAAACAATACGGCATCCCCCCCACCGATTTAATAATCGACCCATTGGCGCTTACGGCGGGTGCACAGCAAGCCCAAGCCATTGAAACACTGAAGGCCATTAGCGTTCTTAGGCATGAGTTGGGGTTTGTCACTTCTTTGGGGGTATCCAATATATCATTTGGTTTGCCCAACCGCAGTTTTCTTAACGCGGCCTTTTTGGCTATGGCTTTGGGCGCGGGTTTAGATATGGCCATAATAAACCCTTTGGATGAAGCTATTATGGATACTGTCAGGGCGGCACGAGTCTTTCTGAATAGGGATGAAAACGCCAAGGCTTATATTTTTGCGGCCGGCCGCAAAACTGATGAGCCCCCATCCCGTGAAAACAATAAACCTTCCCAAGAAAAAGATTTGGGACAAAGGCTTTACCAAGCTGTGCTTGAAGGGGACAGCTCAGAAATAGCCCATTTAGTGGGGGCTTCACTGTCAAGGGGTTTGTCGCCCATGGAAATCCTTAACCGCTTCCTTATACCCGCCATTGAAGAAACCGGCAGGCTTTTTGGGGCGGGCATATATTTCCTGCCGCAGCTTATCCAATCGTCGGGCGCCATGAAACTGGCTTTCGACATTCTAAAACCCGAGCTTGCCAAAGCTAAGGAAGGCCAGCCCTCAAGCGGCGTCATCATAGTGGCGACTGTTCAGGGGGATATCCACGATATAGGGAAAAATCTCGTGTCTGTTCTGTTGGAAAATCACGGTTTTGACGTCCGCGACCTTGGAAAAGACGTTAAACCTGAAACCTTGTTGGAAGAAGCTCGGAGGCTCAAAGCTGACATCGTATGTCTTAGCGCTCTTATGACGACCACCATGCCCAAGATGAAAGAAGTCATCGACCTGTTCCGTGAAGAAGGCTTGGACTGCCCCGTGATGGTTGGCGGCGCTGCCACCACCAAATCCTTCGCCGATGAAATAGGCGCTTCGGGATATGGACGAGACGCCCAAGAGGCGATTTTTGTGGCCAAGGCCATCATGGCCAATAAGAGGGGCAGAACCATATGATACCGGCCAATACCCGGGCCCAGGCGGGGCTTGCCATAGATTTGGGAACCAGCGCGGTTTGTCTTTCGTGGGTAAGGCTTGATACCGGCGAAGAATTGGCGTCTCACTTTTTCCCAAACCCCCAAAACGGTTTTGGGAAAGACATTATCTCCAGGCTTTCTTATGCCAGTAATAACCCCGTAAATGGCCGGGAGCTTCAACGGGTTGTTCTAGATTCTGTTGCAGATGAATTCCGCCAAATGCTCACGCCCCCTATGGCGGATCCTACCGATACCATCGAGGCCGTTCTTGTGGGTAACACCGTGATGCACCACATAGCCTTGGGTTTACCCACAAAAGGATTGATATCCCACCCATACGCCCCCGCCACATTGGAGCCTGGATGTATGGCCTGGCCCGGCCTGCCTGCCTGTTACTTTCCTCCGGTTATAGGAAGTTTTGTGGGGTCGGATTTAGTGGCGGCGCTTATAGCTTCAAACATCCAAGAAAGCCGCGAAACCTGTTTACTGATAGACGTGGGTACCAACAGTGAGGTACTTCTAAGCCACAGAGGGAGTATGTACGCCTGCTCAGCGCCTGCGGGCCCCGCTTTTGAAGGTAAAGGTATTTCCTGCGGTATGCAGGCACTGCCGGGCGCTGTATACGGAGTAACCCCCGGATTTGGCCTCAAGATTCTGGACGGAGGAAAGCCTATTGGCATCTGCGGCTCGGGCATCTTGGATGCTTTGAAAGAACTTATCACCGCGGGCCTTCTAAACCAAAGCGGGCTTATGATTCAAAAGGCTGCTTACAAGGACCGCATCAGTGAAGAACCAGACGGTTCCCTTAGGTTTACTCTTGCGGACGGTGTGTTCATCACTCAAAAAGACGTAAGAGCAGTGCAATTGGCCAAAGGCGCGCTGGAAAGCGCCTTTAACTCTTTGGCGGAGCAAGCGGGCATCACCATGGCGCAAATCCAGAAGGTGTACCTTGCAGGCGCCTTCGGTTCCTCTTTGAACGTGGAAAATGTGTCGGCTTTGGGCTTAATACCGGATGTAAAACCCCAGAACGTGTATCAACTGGGAAACGCGGCACTGGTAGGCGCAAAAGCCGTGTTGCTCTCAAAAACCGCAAAACGTTTGGCTGAGGAACTATCAAAAACTATTAAGCTCATTGATCTTGTGTCGCTTGCAGGGTTTCAAGAAAAATTCCTTTCATCTCTTTCTTTTGGCAACCAAAAAACAACTTGAGGAAGGGGTCCTACTGTTGACCTACAGGTCTTTTGAAGAAATAAACGAGAAAATACGGAAGAAAAAAGCTGTGGTAGTAACCGCCGAAGAGATCTTGGGTATTATCCAGGAAAAAGGCATATCCAAGGCAACCCAAGAGGTGGACGTTGTGACTACCGGCACCTTCGGGCCTATGTGTTCCACAGGAGCGTTTTTGAATTTCGGCCACACGGAACCCCCTATAAAAATGAGCAAGGTGTGGCTTAATGACGTTCCCGCCTACGCCGGATTGGCGGCGGTGGATGCCTTTATAGGCGCGGCGGAATTGTCCGAAACCAAAGGGCTTGAATACGGCGGCGCCCACGTTTTGGAAGACCTCATCGCGGGAAAAAGCGTGCGTCTTAGGGCCATAGGTTACGGTACGGACTGTTACCCACGAAAGCAAGTTGAAACCGACATTACCAAAGACTCGATAAACCAGGCTTTCATGTTCAACCCTCGCAACTGCTACCAAAATTACGGCGCAGCCACCAATTCCACTGACTCCATGATTTATACGTACATGGGGACACTTTTGCCGCGCATGGGCAACGTGAACTACAGCACTTCCGGAGAATTGAGCCCCCTTTTGAACGACCCATGCTACAGGACTATAGGAATTGGCAGCCGCATATTTCTGGGCGGCGCACAAGGCTATGTGGCGTGGGAAGGCACGCAGCACAACCCAAGCCAGGAAAGAAATGAAAAAGGTGTGCCCATTGGAGGCGCAGGTACCCTTTCTTTGGTGGGCGACCTGAAGCGAATGTCCACCGAGTTTGTCCGGGCTGCCATATTCCACAACTACGGCGTCACTATGTTTGTGGGCATAGGCATTCCTATCCCAATCTTGGATCAAGAGATGATGGAATTTGTGTCCATACGAAACAAAGACATAGAAACATATGTGTTCGACTATGGAATTCAGAAACGTACCAAGCCCGTGTTGGCCAAGGTGAATTATGAAGAGCTCAGAAGCGGTGAGATAAGCGTTGGCGACAAACGCATCCCCACGGCGCCCTTGTCAAGCCTTAAGACTGCGAGACAAATCGCAGCCGCCTTGAAAACGTCTATCCAGGAAGGAAACTTCCTGCTACAAAAGCCAGGCCAACCGTTGCCGGAAACGGCTGATCCCAAATCCATCGCAGAAACCGGGGTGAACAAATAATGAGTGTTCGCAAGAAAATGAAGGCGCTTCTGCGTTTTCCCCCAAGCCATGTTGCGACGCCTGTAACATATTATTTGGTCAAAGACTATGACCTTCAAATCAACATCCTACACGCCCAAATCTCACCAAGCAGTGTTGGCACGCTTGTGGTGGATATATACGGTACCGAAGATAACCTTTCTTCGGCGGCTTCTTTTCTGGAGGGACAAGGGGTAGAATTCGAGCTCTTAAACGGAAGCGTAACTTTGGACGACGCCAAATGTGTTAACTGCGGGGCTTGTACCGCAATCTGTCCCGCGAAATGTCTTACTATGGATAAAGAAACTTGGACCCTGGTTTTCGACAAAACGAAATGCCTGGTGTGTAACGCTTGTGTGAAAGCCTGCCCCGTAGGCGCCATGGCCATATCAATTGTTTGAACCCAGAACTTACAGAAACCTGTTCCGAAGTGAAGGCATAGTTTTCTTCAACTGTGCAATTGGAGAAAGCGACCTTCAAATTGGCGCTTCCACAAAAGATGTGCGGGAACTGGCGCTTTTGTCACTCAGCCGTCATAGGCGATCGGTGCAAACCTACGCGTTAGAGCACCCGGAATTTCTCAAATCTTTACTTCCCGTTGAAGCCCACTCGGACGCGTCTACCATCATAAAGCGAATGTGCCAGGCGGCGAAACTGGCGAAAGTAGGCCCTATGGCCGCTGTTGCAGGCGCCATTAGCGAGTTTGTGGGAATGGATTTGCTTGGATACACTCCCGAAGTTATCGTTGAAAACGGCGGCGACATTTTCTTAAAAACCAAATCCGAAACAAAGGTGGCAGTTTACGCCGGCAATTCCCCGCTTAGCGAAAACATCGCACTTCGGGTTCCGCCGTCCCCTTTTGGGTTGGGCATTTGCACGTCTTCGGGGACTGTCGGGCATTCTCTAAGCTTTGGGAAGGCAGACGCGGCGGTGGTGTTAGCGCAGGACACAGCCTTGGCGGACGCCGCCGCCACTGCCTTGGGAAATCTGGCTAAATCGGCCGAAGTTATTGAGCAGGCTGTATCTTTTGTTTCGCAAATACCGGGCGTTAAGGGCGCCCTTGTGATTTTAGGCGACAAACTTGCGGTATGCGGAGATATAGACCTGGTAGAGATATAAAACCGGGGCGCCTAATGAAGGAGCCCCGAAATTCACACCTTGCTGTAGCGTGATTCTTATACGGTAAACACACCTCTTTCAAGCATGAGGCGGAAATACTCAACCAATAGGCTTGTGTCGTGAAACCCGGTTTGTCCTTCGATTATGTCCGCGATTTCCGCTAAGGTTCTTTTCCCATCAGCCCAGTATTCCAAATGACCTACCGGCGCGTTCATTCCCCCTGCCTTTTTCATCAGCACTTTTAGTTTTTGCTCATACTCGGGAGAGCTTTCTTTAGCCGAGGTCCTAAAGGGCCCGCGGAACACCCTTTTAGGCACATAGCTTTTGGCTTCCAAATCAGACTCTGTCCTCTCGGGCTGCCAAGCTTGGGGAAGTTTCTCCACACCGGACAACCCCGCTACAAACGCCAAGTCCCCCAGGGCTTTCTCTGTCAAAAATTTGCCGGTGCCGCTGATACAGTCGTGAGCTGCCAGCCTTGCTTTTTGAAACGAGGCAGAATCTTGGGCTAAGCCCAAAAGGCTATCCACATCCAAGTGCTTCCTATCCACCAGAAATTCCAATCTTTTCTCAATGGTCCGCCTGGCTTTTGCCAGGATAGGCTCAACGCCATTCTCCCCCGGGTTATCCAGTTTGTCTAAAACATCCTGGATTATCATGGATAGGCTTGCGTCCGCCTCGCCGGGAAAACGCAAGGCCATTTCGCGGGCTAAAAACGTGGCGTCTTCAGAATCTTTTGAAGCGGCGACATACAGGTACGAAGCCGTAAGAATGCCCGCCACACCAAGCATATGGGGGTCTACCTTATCCAAGGTATCTTGGCTTGTGTGGTAAAACTTATCGGGCCACTGGATGAGCATTGGGCAGGTAACCCCTACTGTTGGGTCTCCCCAAATATTGTGGTCACTGCCGCCGGAATAAGGGCTCACCGCCCATCTGAACATAGGATACGCCCCGGTGCCGCCCAAATTCTTTACCTCTTTACTCAAAAGATACATGATTGCTTCCGCCAAATCGCCGCCGAACCCGGGCAGCGCTTTGATCGGCTTTTCCA
>CAYPVF010000030.1:0-7550 GCA_964414105.1 uncultured Eubacteriales bacterium | reverse complement strand
TGCTGCCGCAAAGCGCTTGGTTCTCGCCCACCATATCCAGGTTTATGCCCGCGATGATTTTCCCCAGCGACTCTTGGTTGTTGGCCAAATAAGCGTAAGAACCGGTCATTTCCGGTAGCCATAAAAATCTTATGGTACGCTTAGGTTTCGGAAGCTTATCCGCGTCTATAAGGCGCCTGAGGGTGGCAGCCGCCTCCATGAGGGCGCCGCACCCGGACGCGTTATCGTTGGCGGAAGGTTCCGGGTGGCAAACGTGGGCCATCCCAACCACTTCTTCATCGGTTTCCCCTGGGATTACCGCGCTCATCACTTCAAGGGTTCCGTCAAAATGGCGGCTATCGATGCTCGCAAAAATCCGAAGTTCTTTCTTGTGGGCAAACTTGGCCCGCAGTGCCGCTCCTTGCCTTGTGCTCAAAACAAAACCTCGGGCATTGTGTTTTTCAAAATCGCTGGGCCAAAAAGATAGGTACTGACGCGCGTCGGGAATACTGAAGCGATCTCTTATGAGGGGCTGCTCCATCATGGTATCTACCACGATGCCCGCGGCGCCGAACCGGTCAACCGCCACTTTCGCTATGTCAGCCACACTTCCACGTGAAAACACAAACTTTCCCTTGACATCAAGCCCATCATAGGCTTGGGGGTCGTCGCCTTTTTCTACCAACACCATAGTTGTGCTGATGCCACCGGGCGGCGTCGCCGCACTTCTTTGAATGAGGGAACACTTTACCTCGGCAAAAGAGCACAAACGTTCCGATTTGCCGTCTTCCAAAAGAAGCAGCTCCGCGCTTTTGGCCTCCCACTGGGGAAAGCTGTCTTGCGCCCACCAGTTAACCCCCTTTTTGGCAGGGTAACGAAACGTTTCAACCATGAGCCCTTCTTTTCCAAGATACGAATTGATGTACTCAACAGCGTCCCCAATTCCCGGGCTGCATTGTATACGATGGTGGGAAGATACCTTGGCGACATTGTCAAATGCCGCGTGGGGTCTAAACTCCCGTTTTACAAGCCCTAAAGTCTCATGTATCACATTGGATGCCCCCTTAACAGTTAATAATCGGTAACGTAGAAGTCATTCTTCATTACCTGCCGCATCACCTCTACCAATAATTCCTGTATTTTCCGTTTATTTGCAGGAATACACCAACGCTCGTAGAACCTACAATTCATGCAAAAAGGGGGTGAACATATATGCATTTGGTACCAGGCAATGTGTTTTGTTTTTGGATGATGATGGCGGCGTCTGCCACGGCACTTTATATAATCAATCTTTCAAACATTGAAAAGTTCAAAGTACAAATCCGCACAATAATCGGGCTCAATTCTATTGACGAGGCTGTTGGCAGGGCTACCGAAATGGGTTCGCCTGTACACTTCAGCCCCGGGCTTGGCGACATCGTTACCACAGACGCGGCGCAAACTCTGGCCGCCTTGGAAATTCTGGGGTATGTGGCGCGTAAATCAGCCCAATACGATGCCAGGCTGGTAGTAACCATCCGTATGCCCAACCTTTTCCCCATGGCCCAGGAAATCACAAGGCAGAACTATCTGGCCGCGGGAAAACCTGAATCCTACAAGGATGATACTGTCCGCTTTATCACAAGCGACCAAGATGGCTACGCCGGCGGAGTTGTGGGGTTTATGACCCGGGAAAAAGCGGCGGCAAACATCATGACCGGGGTCTACTTGGGGGAATCCCTTCTCATCGCCGAGGCGGGGTCCAGAATAGGCGCAATGCAGGTGGCTATAACCGCTTCAATCACTCAGCTTCCATTCTTCGTGGCCACGTGTGACTATGTGGTTATAGGCGAAGAGCTGTTCGCCGCCGGCGCCTATTTGTCCCAAAACAAGGTCAAACTTGGCGCTATCGCCGCCCAGGACTATTTTAAGCTCTCACTTATAGGCTTAATAGTTCTTGGAACTCTGGCCACCTCTTTGGGCACGAATGTTGTCCAAACCTTAATAACCCAATAGGCGCGCGGGAGGTGTAAAAATGCGCAAAGAGATTCCATTGGCCATAACGCTTGTTGTGGGCATTATTTGTATGCTAAGCGGCATCACCACGGGGAACATTCCGGGTTTGGGCATTTCCTTCCCCGGTTTGTTCAAAGATTACGTCAGCCCCTGGATGACTATAGTGTCGGCGTTTGCTTTGGGGCTGGCGTCCATAAACCTTTTGGTTGTCCATTCAAGAAACGTGCAAAGAAAACGAGATAACTGGGTTTACAGCGTGGTATTAATCGTTACCTTGATCCTTTTTGGCGGGATTCGGGCATTTGTAGAGCTTACGGCTCAAGAGGGCGCGTCTTTGGTGTACGAAAGAATGTACACCTACATTCTTTCGCCCCTTATGGCGGGACAATGGGCGTTCCTAGGTTTTTATGTGGCGTCCGCGTCTTACAGGGCTTTTCGCGCCAGGAATTTGGATGCTACTGTTCTCCTAATCTCGGCGGTTTTGGTAATGCTGGGCGCCGCGCCTGTAGGGGCTGTAATTTGGAAACAGTTCCCCAACATCCAGCAATGGCTTTTAAACGTGCCCAACATGACAGGGCAACGGGGGATCGTCATAGGCGCGGCCATAGGCAGCTTCGTCACTGGGTTACGAGTGCTTTTGGGCCTTGAACGAGGACATCTGGGAGGAGGGGCGTAAATCATGGACTGGACCACAAGACTGCAGACCGTCGACCGCAGAATCATCTACCTCCTCCTGCTAATCTGCTGCACTATACCCCTTATTTGGCCTTTGGGCATTCCCGTTCCCATAAGCCCTACCACCAGGGCGGTTTACAACATTATTGAAAATTTGGACCCCCAAACTGACACGGTTCTTCTGGTTTTCGACTATAGTCCGGGCACGGGTTTGGACGCGCACGTGGTTCCCGTGGCTATAGTTGAGCATTTGGTTTCCCGGGACATTAAGTGGGTAGCCGTGTCTTTTGCGCCGGAAGGCCCGCTCATGTGCGACAGGCTTATCGCCGGGAGCGATTTGGAGGGAAGGGGGTTTGTGTATGGCACTGATTTCGTGAACCTGGGTTACATCGCAGGCGACGAAAATGCTGTGCGTTTGTTCGCTTTGGATTGCACGATCATCCCAACCGACACCCGAGGCAACAATACTCAAGGCCTACCCATTATGAAAGGGAAACAGACTGTCAACGATTTCGCGTTTGTTATGCAGTTTAACGCCGTAGGGCCGGAAGTTTGGGTGCGGCAGGTGGTTGACCCCATGAAAGTATTGTACGCGCTTGGCACTGTTACCGTTTGCGTGCCTTCGGCGCTTCCATATTACGACTCAGGTCAGATCAAAGGGCTTTTGGGGGGCCTGAAAGCTTCGGCTGAATACGAGGTGCTCAACAGCAAACCGGGTCAAGGCGCCGCCATGATGGATGCCCAGTCAATGGCACATTTGCTCATATTGGGCTTCATTGCCATAGGCAACATCGCCTATTTCGTGGATAAGGGCAAAAAGCGCGCCTCGCCATAAAGAACAGCAGGAGGTGATCAAATGCATTTATCAACGAACGTTTGGGACTGGGTGGCGGTTTTGTGCATTTTATCCATCTGGTCTTTCTTATATAAAGAAAACCCTGTGTATCATGTGGCCGAACACGTTTTTGTGGCCTCAACCGCAGGGCACGCCATAGGCATGGCGGTAGGCAACATCGTAAGGTACGCTTACAATCCGCTTGTTCAAAAAGGACAGATATCACTTCTTATACCTATAACTTTGGGGCTTTTGCTGTACACAAGGTTTTTTCCAAGCGTGCAATGGCTAAGTCGGTGGCCTGTCGCGTTTCTAGTGGGTGTGGGCACCGGTCAGACCATTTTCACATCGCTTCGCACCCAAGTGATAAACCAAATTGTACCTGCTATGGCCAAATTCCCTGGGAGCACTTTGGGTATTACCCTAAACTCGCTCATATCTCTTTTGGGATTAATCGCCGTGTTGGCGTATTTCTTGTTTACAGTTAAACAAACAGAAACACTAAGGGTCACATCCCAAGTTGGACGCTGGGTTATGATGGTCACTTTCGGGGTTTCTTTTGGTAACGTGGTGGCAGGCCGAATATCGGTATTACTGGGAGAACTTCAGAAAATATGGGGCAACTGGCTTGGTTTGATGTAAGTATTGAAGAAAATTTCAAATGCCCTCGACTGTCCGAACACGTGTCGAGGGCATTTTGCCTGACCAAAAAGCTTGCTATTCGTGGTGTTGATGCTGATGACAAACGGTGCCTGTAGTCTTCAGCTCGCCTTTTAGGTAGCTTTCCGCGGCCACTCTGGCGTCGCCCGAAGCGCCCACTACAACTTCAACATCTCTGTCATTAAAAATGTCAACGGCTCCTACGCCCATTCCCCCGCTGATGATGACGTTCACGCCCAAATCAGCCAGAAAATTGGGCAAAAAACCTGGTTTGTGCCCCGGGTTAGACACTGATTCCTCTTTCACTATCTTCCCGTCCAAAACGTCATAAACCTGGAAATTTACACAATACCCGAAATGCTCGGTAACGTTTGTGCCTTCGGCGGCAACAGCTATCTTCATGGTTCACTAACGCGCTCCTTTCAGCCTGTGCAATTACCGATTATGCAACAGGGTCGCTTTCATTTTCAAGTAGAAGCGCCAACGAGTTATGAAAAACTTGCCGTATGGCGCCGCCTGACGGGCAATCCACTTCAACCACAGTAAGCCCTTGGTTTATGGCATTTACAGCCTGGAAATCAAAAGGTATTCTGCCCACAAACCTAAGCCTGTTTGTGCGGCAGTACTCCTCAATTTTATGGCTATTTCCCGGGTTGGTGTCGTACTTGTTAACACACACGCCAATCTTCGTTTGAAACGTCCTGGCAGTCTTAATAATGCGCTCCATGTCGCTAATTCCCGAAATGGAAGGCTCGGTGACAATAAGCACCATATCCACACCGGTTAAAGACGCGATTACGGGGCAGCCAATGCCCGGCGAGCCATCGATAATCGCAATGGGTACATCGTCTTTTACCCAAGAATACATTTGCTTTTTTACCTCTGTCACCAAAAGGCCGGAAGTGCCGCTCCCCATTTTCAGTTGAGCGGTGGAAAACACTGCGTTGTCTTCTAAGTACAACATTAGTTCGCCGGCCACATGGGGCCTCATAGAAATGGCATCATCCGGGCATAGCGCCTCACACACACTACATCCCTCACACGAAAAAGGGTCGACCTTAAAGCCGCCGTCGTAAAAAATGGCGTCAAACCTGCATTGGCTTTGGCATAAACCGCACTCAGTACAAGCTTCTGGGTGAATATGCGCTATAGGTAAACCAAAATAGTCTTTTTTTAGAGGCTTACCTTGGGAAGCCATCACTAGGTGAAGGTTGGGGGCATCCACGTCGCAATCGGCATAGGCTTTCGCCTTTAGAAGCCTGATAAAAGCGCTCGCGACAGTGGTTTTTCCTGTACCGCCCTTACCGCTTAGTATAAGTAGCTTTTTCATGGCCTGCCTCCCTTACCCTTTGCGTGATACTTCCTAAAAGAGAAGAAAACAGCTCATGGTATCTTTCGCGCTCGATGGCCACTATTTTAGCGTCTGAATTAAGCCTTCCCAGTTCCTCGTCAAAAGGTATCCGTCCCAAAATTGGTATGCCTTTTTCAACGCAAAACCCGTGCGCGAGATTCCTTTCTTCTTCCTTGGTAGCGCATTTGTTCAACACAACCCCAAAAGGTTTATGAAAAAGCCGCACCAGCTCAAAAACCATATTCAGGTTGTGGACTCCGAAAACAGTAGGTTCAGCCACGAGTACGCAAAAGTCCGCGTCCTTTATAGTCTCCATAACGATACAAGCGCTGCCCGGAGGCGAATCTATGAATATGGGGTATCTATTGTGCGAATCACCAAGGGCCAAAAGCCTGTTTATGATGGGAATGCTTGAAGCTTCGCCTTCATTTAATATGCCCGTCAGAACCATAACATCGTTGGAAAAGCCTTTTTGTATCTTACCAACGGGTTTGTCCTTTTCTTTCATAGCTTTTATGGGACAAAGCAAAACGCACCCGCCGCAAGAGTGGCATACTTGCTCAAAAACGTGGGGTTTTCCCTTAAGAAAAGCTAGCGCGTTGAATTTGCAGAAATCCACGCAAACCCTGCACCCTGTGCACAAATCCGTTTCAGGAAACGGCACCTTAACGGTAACGTTCTCTTCTCGCACTATGTCAGGCGCGAAATAAAGGTGGCCGTTGGGCTCCTCAACGTCGCAATCCACGTACGTACATTCCCCGGATACAGCCGCCAAGTTGACCGATAGTAATGTCTTACCGGTACCGCCTTTTCCACTTAATATAGCAATCTTGGTACCGCTATCCCCCATGCCCGTGAAACCCCGGATGAATGTCCTGTAGTGGCTCAAGTCTACCCTGGGCTAAAGCATCTATGTTTTCTTTAACACTGGCCGTTATGGATTTGTATACAGCGACATTTGACTCCCTGAGAACTTCCTCGGCGTTTTCGCCGCAGCGGGGGGTAATAATGACGTCAGCGCCGCTATCCGCCACCATCTGGGCAGCCCTAATCCCTGCCCCGCCCCTTTTTGCGGCAGCATCGTTTTCTACATATTCAACCTTTTTTGTGTCGGTATCGTAAAACACAAAATAAGGTGCCCGCCCAAAAGACAAGCAAACTGCCGAGTCCATGTTTTTGTCGTCTGATGGAACTGCAATTTTCAAATGAATCCTTCCTTTCGGCCGCATCCGCTATAGTCACTGCCTTATCTTCACTATTATATAACGTTTCGGGTATAAGTCGATAACTCCAATTTGCCGCGCTTTGGAGATTGAAATGGCTCCTTTTATGACCATACCACTAGCGTTTTAGCCAAAAACGGACAACCAAACCCTTGATTTTCCCATAAGATATAACCATAATGGCAATAAGGTAAGATTGTAGGGAGGCAAAACCGTTGGATTTGCCAATTGAAGGAACCAAAATAGACACAATACTGAGTGATTTAGACGACAATACCTTGTGGGTACTGGGGCACATTCAAAAAAATGGCCCCATGACCATCACTAGCCTTATGGGGCTTACCCAAATTCCCCGAACAACTCTGAATCGCTGCATAAGGGAGTTAGCCGATCGGGAGCTAATCAAGCAAGAGGGCTATGAAACCTCCACAGGAGGCCGTCCGTCGGCTATTTTCAGCATGAATACCGAAGCGTTTTACACTGTGGGTATCGAGCTTTCCCACGCCAATATCCACGTTCTTATATGCGACGCGCTTTTAGATCCTTTGTGGATCGCCGATTTTGCCATTATGGACAGAAGTACGCCTGAAGAAGTCTTCCCCCGGCTTTTTGAAGCCCTTGAAAAGAACCTGAGCTCTATAATTCAAGACAATAAGCGGCTGTTGGGAATTGGCATTGGTTCTGTTGGGCCTTTGGATTTGGAACGGGGAATCATGCTAAACGCCGCCAGCTTCCCTAACCCAGGCTGGAGCAACCTAGACCTTCGGTCATTGTTTGAGCGCAGATTCCATGTTCCCGTGTTCATCTCAAACGGCGCCAGCGCGGGCGCCAT
>CAYPVF010000029.1:9602-16463 GCA_964414105.1 uncultured Eubacteriales bacterium | reverse complement strand
GAAAAGTCATTTTTACCTGCGATTACCTTGACAACATAGATTGACCAACCTTGGCGGCGGGTGCTATAATCGGCCATAGCTTGGGAAGTTACCCATAAAACGGCCAGTTAGGAAGGCAAATAGAGAAAATACCACCCGGATTTACATAGGCTCCCAACCCATCACATTATACGGACTCCTTTTTATAGACAGACGGGAGTCGCCCTCTAGGAAGAGGGCTTAATCCGGGCAAGGTGGAAGGCTGTAGAGGAATTTTTGGAAGGGGGGGTCTCGGGCAAACCAACAACTAGTAGTAGGCTCTAGGTTGGTTCAATCCAGATCCAGAGTCAACGAAGTTGACCGGTTAAGTACTTTAAATGGTACCTAACACGACAAAGGAGGATACAAGCGTGTACAAAAGAATCCTTGCTGTTGCGTTAGCGATGGCAATGATACTTGGGCTGGCAGGTGTTGCGTTTGCTTTCAGCGACACTCCCGGCACAGCCAACGAAAAGGCAATTGCAAAGTTGGCTGCCCTTAAGATTCTAGACGGGTATCCTGACGGGACTTTCAAGCCTGAGAATCCTATTACCCGTGCGGAATTTGCAGCAGTTATCGTTAGAGCTTTGGGTTATGCGTCAAGCGCAAATCTACTCAAGACCAACCCGGTTTTTCCTGATTGTAAGAACGCCGAGTGGGCTTGGGGTTATATCAATGTAGCTCATGCGCAACGCATTGTTGATGGGTACCCAGATGGAACATTCAAACCCGGCAACAATGTCACCATTGCTGAAGCTATCACCATGATAGTTAGGGCTTTGGGCATGGATGGAAAGGCGCAAGGCACATGGCCAATGGGTCACATCATGGTTGCTTCTGAGTTAAGCATCCTTCCCAATGACCTACCCGCCGTAAATGTCCCTGCCACTAGGGCGAACGTATCTCAGCTAGTAGGTAATGCTTTGAACGTTCCGTTTGAATTCAAGGATTCTGATGGTCAATGGCAGAAGCAAACAAATCAGTCTTTCTTGGCCAGGAATTCTGCCTCAACAGTTCCACCTGTTATCGTTAACAGCGTTTCCGGAAGCAAGTTTAAGGCTTCTGACGGAGTGACCTATACTGTTGCGGACGGGGCCACTCTTGCCGGGTTCTCAACCCTTGCAGGATTTACTGGACATAGGGTAGACCTACTGCTTAACAAAGATGATGAAGTCATATACATCGGTTCAAGCACAGTGGGAATTTCCGGCAGCATTACGGCTGTGGATCTTGTGAACAAGACCATTACCGTTGGCGGTGTAGTTTATACTGTTAACGACAACGCTGCCGTACAGATCAATGCTCAACCAAAATTGGGCGACGCTGTTGCCAAGATCACTGGTCTCAAAGGTGCGGACGTGTCGCTTGTTCTGGATAACAAAGGAAAAGTTACCTCAATCGTTGGTACTTTGTTGGGGAATGCTGTAACCATAACTGGCAAAGTAACTAAGTATGAGGCTACTGGCACAGTCAATTATCTAACCCTCAGTTCTCCAGCAGGCGAAAAGAAAGTCGTTGCTGGCACAACGATAAAACGCAATGGTGTGGATGTTGCCTATGCTGATCTGCAAATTGGGGATAGCGTAAGGGTTGCTTATTCAGACGCAGGCCTTACAACGCTTTCCTACGTCGATGCTTCTCGCAACGAGATTAAGGGCATCTTGCAGGAAAAGAGCATTACGGATAACCACGCAACCTATAAGGTCAACGATGTTATATACCATGTCGCGCTCAATCCAAATGGTACTGATGTCACTACCGGAGATGAGGGCGATGGCGGCGTTAAAGCAGGGGATGCAGTTCTGCTCACCCTAGACCTTGAGGGTAATATTACTGCTGTGGCTCGTCAGTCTTCTTCAAGTACCACTACAACATTGCAGGCTAAAAACGAGAGCTGGACTTCAACCGGTCCAGTGCAGACACTGACTCTTTCGGATGGAAGCATAATCACTATTGGGTCCTCATGCACCTTCACTCGCAACGGGATTTCCAAGACATTTGCTGATCTGAAAACTGGCGACACACTAGTCATTGAATACACCGCCGGGAAAGCGTCTTTGGTCAAAGCATATGCTCCTGTTTCTGGCTATGTGAAGTCGGTCGCTGGTACTGACGTTACAATAAAGGATAGTAAAGATGTGGATATTGCGGTAGTACCCTTCATGGTAAACTACTCCACCCTTCTTAAAAATGGGGTCCAGACTATAGTTACAGCCGGCACAGATTTTGCAGCTGGCAAAGAAGTGAAGGTCCTAAGCTGGAATTTTGCTACCCCAAGTGCACCTTACGGGAACTTCCTAACCCGTAATACGGACGAAACCGGGTATGTCTTCAAGGGAATTCAGGCTTCGCTTGTCGGAGGTTCGCTTAAGTCCTATTTGGTACTAAGAAAAGGGACATCTGATTTCTTCATCGAGGTTACTCCGGGCGCCATCATACACAAGGCCGACGTAGCCGTTAGTGAAACGGCCCTAGTTGTGGGCGACAAAGTGGAATTTGTTAAGATTGTTGTCGTCACCGGTGATGATGGTCTATCCATTGAAAAAGCGTGGAGGACTTCCTACCTGAGCGCTACGGGCGATTCAACTGCTCCGACTGTTGAGAAAGTCGCCGGTGGTACAGGGCTTCAGGTTAAATACAAAGCTAATGAAGCTCATATAGCTTCTTACACGGTGTACAATTACAATACTGGAGTGAAGGTTTTCTCAGGCCCGTCAGTAGAGATGCCAAGTGGCGATGAGCTTAGCGTTACCTGGACTGGCAAAACTGATGCTGGGGCTGACGCACCAGCGGGCGATTATACTGTAGTCTTGGCCGTAAAGGACTATGCTGGTAACGCCGCTACTCCGTTGGTATTTACTGTTACCGTTCCCTAAAGACCCTAATATCGGTAGGGTTATGTTGGCACTGACGACAAGGGGTTGGCTCGCTGCCAACCCCTTGTCGTGGCTTATATCCAACCTGGAGGCGAACCCTTGGAGGCAAGTATGCCTTATACAACCCTGTAATGGCATACAGTGCACCGGAAAGAATCCATCTGCAGCCAAATAGTGGTATGCTCTGACGGCAGGCATTGTGCACTGTTTGTCAGTAGCTCGCCAACTGGAACATTACCTAAAGATCTGACGTCTATCTTCAGAAGGGGGCTGGGCCAAGTGTATCTACGGAACAGGGGTCCCGTCTTTTGCCTTTCTCTTCTCTTGATTCTGAGTTGTTTGCCACCTTCGATGTGTCGGGCTCAAACCCCAGAACGTGAAGTTACCGTTGCACTTTGGTTTCGTAAGATCATGGTGGGTGACCCCGGCGGTGATATGCGCTGGGAAGATACCCTCACCAGGGCCGAGGCAGTGAAGACTATTATCGTCATGGCAGGGCTTGTTCCGGCCAACGAGGCTGTGGGAACTCCATTTTCTGATGTATCAGGACACTGGGGCGCGGCTTACATAAGTGCGGCAGTGGGTAATGGCTATGTTCAAGGCTATCCGGACGGTATGTTTAGGCCCAACGCGATGGTGTCTCAAGCTGAGTTCGCCGTAATGATTGCAAGGTTTTATAAACAACTAGCATGTGTTCAATTGCCTCCCACACCAAACGTTAGATTTAGCCCAACGTGGAGTGTTGACGAAATAAGCGGGGTGCCGTTTTTAGTAAAGGCGCTCGACCTGGCGGGTCCAAGCAGTGTGTCACTGGAGGCCCCGGCCACCCGGGCTTGGGCAGGCGCCTTGCTGTATCAAGCGATCAAAGACTGTGGCCTGTTGTACGACATGGAAGGCACAGTCGCTTCGGTTGAAGTAGGACACATAGAGGTTTTGGTGAATGATCGGCTTGTTTCCATCGATTTTGCCGAGGATGCAGTTGTTCTATACAAAGGGCACGAACAAGCGAAGGATCTTTTACAATTTGGTGAGAGGGTCGGCGTTATCATATCGGCCACGGGTGAATGTAATCTGCTATCAGTGGAATAAGCATTTGGGGGGCAAAAGTGTGGCGCGCGTTACGCTGAGGCGCATAAGCTGCCTAGTACTACTCATGAGTTTTCTTGTTGGGTTTCAAAGGCCCCTTTTGTCTGGCGGGCATGACAGCGCAGCCGACAGAACTGTCACGATTGCTGCTACACCAACGCCTGACCTCGGGGCAGCGGTGGCCATAGACTCGGCTCTGGCAAATGTGGCGAAGCTTGGCACGACTTGGATGGAGCAGCGTTACGGAGTGTCAGGTAAAGGCCAGTTGATTGCCATCGTTGACAGCGGAATCGATCCCGTAATGCCAGGTTTTAGGTCCGCGGGCGGAGTCAATAGGATTGTTGGGTGGTATGATGTTACCGATGAAGGTATGGGACAAACGATCGGGAAGTATACGGCGGCCAAGGACCAAATCCACCTCGGCGATGATGTGCTGACAGTAAAAGGTTTAGTTAGCCAAAGCGGAACATTTCTAGTAGGAAGACTTCCCCCCGTGCTTAGAAACTCCCTTGGAAAACCCGCTCCCTCTTATTACGTTGTTTGTGACCCGCACGTGAAAGGTGTTTACCAAGCGGTGGTCGTAGACACCAATCAGGATTTTGATTTCCAAAACGAGACTGTTTTGTATTCGTATGACACCAACCCTACTGCAACGTCCTTTCACCTCACAACGGACAAAAGCGTTGGGCTAGTAGTCACAGGTATAGAGAATAACGGCGCCTTGGTTCGCTTTGGATTTGACCTAAATGGTCATGGGACGTCTCTTGCGTATCTTAGCGCAAGTGGCGGCCCGGGTAATTACAGAGGTGTGGCCACTGGAAGCCAACTGATAGCCATAAAGGCCATTACATTTACTGGTGACGGCTCGTGGCAAAAGGTACTCGAGGCTGTTAAGCACGCTTTAGCTTTGGATGTTGATGTGGTTTTGGTAGGAGCTGTCCCCCACGAGTACAGTGAAGACAGGGAATGGCGGGATGTGCTACTACAAGCACGATGCAAGGGCATCAATGTTGTCATGCCTGTTGGCAACTCAGGACCTGGGTTAGGTACTGTCACGGTTGACAAGCCATATGATTCATTGTTGGTTGTTGGTGGTTTTATTCACCCTTCAGCCCTAGTCTCTTCAAAAACGCTTACCGAGGACGTAATATATCCTTGGTCATCTATCGGGCCGGATCCGAACGGTAACCTAGGCATTGACCTTGTGTCCCCCGCTTTGTCGTCTGTACCAACCTGTGGGCACTCCTCAGAAGTGCGCTTTAGTTCTATTGATGGCACTTCTGTTTCAGCAGCCTATGCGGCGGGCGCGTTAGCGGTATTGCGTCAAGCGGCCAATGTTAATAGCCCAGATCCTAAAGGCAATGAGGTTCTGGCTGCTCTTGTTGGTGGCGCTCAAGTAATCCCTAACTCTTTCCCTGTCGAGCAGGGCAATGGAAGGGTTGATCTCCCCGGTGCTTGGCGTTGTTACCAACAACACGGCTTCGATGATTCGTTACAACTGGCAAGAAAATGGGAGGGTACGGTGACCCGGAACGGGTTGTGGGTGAAAGGTACGGGTCTTGGCATTCTACCAATATGGATCGACAACTTCGGTCCTTTTTCGAGGAACGTGACTTTTTCGACTTCAACTCCATGGTTGCAGGTGCAGGCCAAAGACGCAGCTTTGCGTGGAGCGGGGCAATATGAAACGTGGGTTCGGGGCACGCCGGGCCTGTCGCCCGGTTTTTACTGCGGAAATGTGGTTGCGGATGACCCAGATACCCCTAACATAGACGCAAGCTTGTGTGTAAGTGCAAGTATTCCACACTGTTTCTATGACCTGGGCACATCTCCCAAGGATAGAATCCGTTTTCAAGCAGTTGTTGACAAAGGTAATCCGATTGTTCGGCATTTCATCGAAGTGCCTGCAAGTGTTGAGGGTTTAAACCTGTCTTTTGGCCCGACCAGACAGGGAGTTTTGTGGGCCCTATATAACCCGGATTCGTTGCTGGTCGCCGAAGGCGTTTGTGATGGTCAACCAGTTTTCGTTGGTTTACCCACAAGCGGTCTTTGGCAAATAGTTGTATATGGTGACGTTCTTAACAACAGCATTACTATGACATCAGTGCCTGTAGAGGCGCGTCTGCAGGGATTCGCCGCAATAGATGCCGGCTCAAATTTAAGTTCGCACACTTATTTAATGACTTCTCAATCCTCTGAAAAAGTACAGTATGTTTTAACAGCGGGCTCATTCGATGCCGAGTGGAGATACCGAAAATCAGGAAACTTAACAGTAAACTCTGCTTCCACAGTAGCAATTCCCAAAATTCAGGAGAAACTAGGTGGCATTTGTGTCCGATTTGGGACTGTTAGCCAGAACAAATTGAAAATTTTCCTTTACCACTACAAAGATAATCAATCTAAGTGGGTCGAGGTGGCAAGTGCAGAAACGCTAAGCAGTGGCTTGGGGAACTTGTACTACCCTGAACCCGAAAAGGGCGACTATATGGTATTTATGGAGGCTAGCGGACCAAGGCCCCGAATTTACAGTGAAATGGATATAGTTCTTGTTCCCAGCAAGGGAAACGTGCTTCTCGCACCCACCTCAAAAGGGACTTCCTTACCCACGGCGGTAGGCTCCGACAGGTTTGCTACCTGTTCTTTGACCCCACGCTATAGCACCGATGCGCCAAAATATGTGTTGATACAGTCCCAGTCAGGAAGGGGCGTTGTTGGAGTCGTAGAGCGAGCACTAATGGTACCACAAAATATTCCGTTAATACAAATACAGGGCGGCAGTGAAGTAGGAAAACCCGCGGTTCGCACTATCAGAGCCTCTACATCTGACGGCCGTTACGGTCTTGATGTTGTGGTGAATGTGGGGGGCGCCTCATATCAGCTC
>CAYPVF010000029.1:2933-9592 GCA_964414105.1 uncultured Eubacteriales bacterium | reverse complement strand
GATAAATGATGTAGATGTGGTGTCGTACAATCTGCCGGGCAGCGGTATTCGCTATTGTGTAGAAGCCACACCTTAGTTCCACCAATCCCTATTTGCAATGGAGGTAATATCGTGGGCCGCTTATTCGATGTATTTGGGTCAAGGGGACGTAGGCTAAAACTGGTCTTCTGTGTCGTGCTTATATCCCTCTTAAGCACTCAGAGCGCTTGGGCCGCTTCGCAGCTTTCCGACCAGACTGCCCAGTGGCAGGTGTTCTTTCAAACCGTTGAGGATTTAGAAGGCTTCATTGAAAACTACCACACCAAAGACGTATCGCTCACTACCTTACAGCAGGCTGCGCTAAGGGGCATGCTAGAGGCCTTGGACGACCCTTATTCCCAGTACCTTACCCCGGAAGATCTGACTTCTCTGTCATCGTCACTTGAGGGGGAATACTCGGGTATAGGGGTAACAATCGACTACCTAAACGGTTTTGTCACCATCGTGGGGGTCTTTAATGGCAGTCCTGCTGAGAATGCCGGTGTAAAAGTTGGCGACGTTCTGATTTCCGCGGCCGGTACAAGCCTTGTTGGAAAAACTTCGGCAGACGCTTCCTTACTATTACGAGGTGAACCAGGTGTTCCTGTCGCTTTCGAGGTTGTAAGGCCGGGCGTTGATGAAGTGTTAGCGTTTACTGTAACACGGCAAGTGATTCTGGAACCGACCATCGAGATTGACGACTTAGGTGGCGGTATACACTATGTTGGCATTAGTCAGTTTACTAGTGACACTGGGCGCAATTTTCCCGTAATTATGAAGCATCTTAGGGAAAAAAACTTGAAAGGTCTTGTCCTAGACTTGCGCGACAACCCCGGGGGGCTTCTAGACAGTTGTTTACAGGTAGCTTCAGAGCTTGTTCCATCTGGAACAGTGGTCGAACTTCGCCGAAAGGAGCTTAAGGAGGCGTTAACTGTAGAAACTGATATTAGCCCTGTACCTACAGTCGTTCTAGTAAACGGGGCTAGTGCCAGTTGTGCGGAGATTCTTGCGGGAGCCATTCGTGACCGCGGTGTGGGTATTTTGGTTGGTGAACAGACTTTTGGCAAAGCATGTGTGCAAAGTATAGTTGAGCTCAATGATGGTATGGGCGGGATACGTCTTACAACAGCTGATTATTACACCCCCAATGGAATATCTTTGGCGGGCTCTGGTTTGACGCCGGATGTATTGGTAAACAATCAAGGCATCATCGTACCACCAAGGGTTGTTTTTACTAGAGATATGGCATCCGGGGCGGTTGGTTTGGATATTCTTGCGCTACAAGAAGCACTGACATTCCTTGGGTATCCTATTGGGGAGTGCGATGGTATTTTCGGGCCCAAAACTGCAGCGGCTGTTGATCTTTTTTGTGACGCCGCGGGGTATCATTACCAGGGGCGGGTGACAGAAACGCTTGTGGGTAGAGTCAATTTATTGGTAGTTGAGCACGCTAAAGATTTCCAAGACGAAGTACTTTTAAAGGGCAAGGAAGTCCTTGAATCCAAACTCGCCTTTGGGGAATGGCCATCGGGTGACTGAGCACCACTTTCCCTTGGAATTGCCGTACAACATACATGCTATGTTAGAATTGTGCGAAACCTAATACCGAGTTTTGGAAAGGAGCACCTAAATGCAGCTTTTTCTTGACACCGCAAACATACAAGAGATAAAGGAAGCCGCCGGTTGGGGGGTCATAAGCGGGGTTACCACCAACCCAAGCCTTATAGCCAAAGAAAAAAGGGATTTCAAACAAGTCGTAAAGGAAATTACGCAGATAGTCCCGGGGCCCATATCTGCCGAAGTCTTGTCTGTGACCGCCGAGGAAATGATACCCGAGGCGAAGCAACTTGCCAAAATTGCGCCCAACGTAGTAATAAAGATTCCCATGACCAAAGAAGGCTTAAAGGCTGTAAGCGCTCTTTCCAAAGATGGCGTAAAAACTAACGTCACCCTGGTATTTTCCGCAGCCCAGGGCCTTCTGGCGGCTTTAGCGGGGGCAACATACATAAGCCCTTTTGTAGGACGTCTTGATGATATAGGTCACGAGGGTATGGATATTGTGCAAGACCTGGTCGCCATGATAGAGAACTATGGGCTCAAAGCCCAGGTAATTGCCGCATCCGTTCGCCACCCAATGCACGTTTTGGAGGCCGCCAAAGCCTGTGCCCACATAGCTACTGTGCCTTTCAAGGTGCTTGAAGCCATGGTTTTGCACCCCCTTACCGATATAGGCATAAAAAGGTTTCAAGACGACTGGGATAAAGTCCAAAAGGGGCTTGACGAGTAGAAGGCCATTAGCGTGTATGCCAAAAAAGCGGGAACCTAAGAATTCTTAGAAAAAGGCTCCCGCTTGAGAATTATCTTCAAAAATCCCTGTAAAACACGGTTTAATGAATCTTGACTACGTCTATTGCGTATGATAGTTTCAAGTAGGAGTTGAACGATTAAGCCTTCACCAGCGATAATCTTCCAGATTTTCGAGTAAAGTGATTCCAGTCCTTTCATGATTTCAGGCTTTTGGGCCTTTATCCATATCCGTCATCATATATTCATGCCTATTGCAGCCAAAAGAATCGAGGAGATGTGACGTTATGCAAGTTGATCACGAAATAAGGCCGGAGGTCGTTCCGGTCGAAGAGGGTGAAGACGTCAAGGTTGAAAAACCCAAGACGCGCCGCACCCGAAAAAAAGCGGAACCCCCGGTAGAAGCGGAAACCGCCCCGGAACCAAAAAAACCGCGTAGAACAACAAGAAAGAAAGCCGCGGAAGACAGTCCTAAACCAGAACCTGAGCCCGTGGCAGAAGCCGAAGCCACAGATGCCCAGGCCGAAGCGCCTAAAGAGGAACCAAAGAAACGAACAAGAAGAACTGCCACTTCCCGCACCAAAACCGCAAAGGATGAAACAGCCGAGACAATGGAAGGCCCAAAACAGCAGGAACCCCAAGCAGCGCAAAATGAAACACCTATTCTTGTAGAAGAAAAATCCGAGAAGCCTGTGGAGCCTGTTCAAGCCGAACAGTCCCAGCCTGGCCCTCGTTCCCTTACCAGGATAACTCCGGGCCTGTCGCCCAATTGGCAATCGCCGGGGCGCGCCGAAACCGCGCCGTCTCAGAAACCTGAAACGGTTTCACAACCACGCCCGGTTATTGCGGCGCCTAAAGCCATGAAAGCGCCCGAGGCTCCGGAGCAGGTTCCAAGCGCGCCGGTACAGGTCCGGGTTCAAAAAGAAAGCATGCCTACTCGCGAGATTGCGCCGCAAAAAGAGGCCATACAACAACAAGCAGAGTTCTACCACCAAAGGCGTCCCGGGCGTACAAGAACCGAAACGGGCCCTTCCATGAAAGAACTTGGTGTCATGACCCTTGTAGAGCTGCAAAAAGTCGCAAGGGAGCTTGGCATAGCGGGATATTCTGCCTTACGCAAAAAAGAGTTGGTTTTCGAGATTTTAAAAGCCCGTACCCAGGCCGGGGGGCTCATATTTGCCGAAGGGCTTCTTGAAATATTGCAGGAAGGTTACGGTTTCTTGCGGCCTGCTTTTTACTTTCCCAGTAAAGACGATATTTACATTTCGCCATCCCAGATACGTAAGTTCGACCTTCGCACAGGTGATTTGGTATCGGGTCAGGTTCGCCCGCCCAAAGACAACGAAAGGTACTATGGCCTTTTAAGAATAGAGGCCATCAACGGCGACGACCCTGAAATAGCCCGGGAGAGGCCCAACTTTGAGGGGCTCACGCCCATATTTCCAGATGAGCGTTTCCAGATCGAAACAACGCGAAACGAAATCTCGGGAAGGCTTCTGGATTTGGTAGCACCTTTAGGCAAAGGGCAGCGAGCCTTAATCGTATCGCCCCCTAAAGCGGGTAAAACCATCCTTTTGAAGCGCATCGCCAACGCCATCACAACCAACAACCCGGACACCTACCTTATGGTGCTGCTTATCGATGAAAGACCCGAGGAAGTTACAGATATGCAGCGCTCCGTGAAGGGTGAAGTCATAGCCTCAACTTTTGACGAACCGCCTGAAAATCACACAAGGGTGTCCGAAATGGCTTTGGAAAGGGCAAAACGCCTGGTGGAAAACCACCGTGACGTAGTAATACTTCTTGACAGTATCACCAGGATGACCAGGGCTTACAACTTGATAGAGCCATCTTCGGGCCGAACCCTGTCAGGCGGAATGGACCCCGGGGCTTTTCACAAACCCAAAAGGTTCTTTGGCGCAGCCAGGAACATCGAAGAAGGCGGCAGCCTCACCATTGTCGCCACAAGCTTAATAGACACCGGCAGCCGCATGGACGATGTAATATACGAAGAGTTTAAAGGTACAGGCAACTCGGAAATTCACCTAGACCGTAAGCTCGCAGAGAGAAGAATCTTTCCTGCCATCGACATCAAGCGTTCAGGCACCCGCAAAGAGGAACTGCTGCAGCCCAAAGAAGAACTGGAGGCTATGTGGCTGTTCCATAAGATGACCAACGATTTGGAGCTAGACAAGGTGCTTGAAGGCCTCATGCAAACAATGACTCAGACAAAAAGTAACAAAGAAGCGCTTCCACTTCTGAAGCGAAGATTGTCATTGATAAGGTAGGGTGCTATAATCTTGCTGTTTACTATAAAGAGGGTGATGTAGTTGAAGCAAAATATCCATCCGGATTATGAAATGACTACTGTAACCTGCGCTTGCGGCGCAGTGTATCATGTCGGTTCCACAAAGAAAAATATCAGGGTAGACATTTGCGCCAAATGCCACCCGTTTTTCACCGGCGTGCAAAAGATAGTCGACTCTGGCGGCCGTGTGGAAAGATTCCGTCAAAAATACGGGTACATTGATGGAGAAAAAAAGTCCCAAGACACCGGCAAATAGCTATCTGAAGTTTAAGGACAGATAACCTGAAGTTTTTGGGTTTCTGTCCTTTTGCTTTGGGTGCGGTGTAGTAGAATAACCACTGGGGGGCTCACTATGGATAAAAAGGCTCCGTCTTACGGAGGCCAAGCCGTAATCGAAGGCGTTGTCATGCGGGGCCCGAAATATCTGGCCATGTCTGTTAGAACGCCTTCCGGTGAAATCGTATCTCAAGTGAAAAAATCGCCCATGCCTTCAGAAAAGGGCGGGTTGTACACGTTACCCGTGGTAAGGGGCGCTTTGTCTTTTTGGGACACTTTGTCCTTGGGTGTGGAGATGTTGATGAAATCGGCCGAAATTGCCACGCCAGATGAAGAAACCCCAAGTAAAACAGCTATTAACATTTCTGTGGCCTTGGGCGCAATTATTGCCGTAGCCATTTTTGTACTGCTGCCCACGTGGGGGGCGTCTCTAGTTCTCGGGGCCATGGGGCTTTCAGGACGGGCCATAACCAGCCTGGTAGAGTTAGTTATAAGGGTTTTGGTATTGGTGGGCTACATCGTGTCCGTGTCTAGGATGGATGATATAAAAAGGGTGCTTCAGTACCACGGCGCGGAACACAAAGTTATTTGGGCTTGGGAGAAAAACTGCACCGGAGCCGCACTTTCCAAAGAATCTTGGGTTCATTCGGAAGCTGTACACGCGTTGGCGTCCGGCGGCAAGGGTACGTCCAGGCTTCATCCAAGGTGCGGAACGAGTTTTTTGTTTCTTGTGGCTCTTTGTTCCTGGGTTGTGTTCCTATTTGTTTCGCCCGGGGCTTTCTATATAAGGTTTTTGGCGCGCATATTGTTATTGCCGTTAGTAGCCGGCATATCTTACGAAGTTTTGAAATTGTCCGCCCGGGGAGAAGGATGGTTTTGGAGCGCTATACGGGCGCCTGGAATGGCTCTTCAAGCGCTTACCACTAAAGACCCCGATGATGATCAGCTGGAAGTGGCGGCCGAGAGCCTAGCGCATCTCATAGAGGCCGAAAGAGGTGAGTTGAAATTATGACCACACACGATATTGGTGGTTTCAGAATCAAACTAGACGAAATGGAAAGACGGTTTGAGGAAATCGGCGCGATGCTACAAGAGCCCGAAATATTCTCCGACCCTTCAAAATATCAGAAGCTTGCCAAAGAACGTGGCCAAATGGACCAAGTCGTTACCAAATATATGCGGTACAAAAGAGTGCTTCAAGAGATTGACGTAAACCAAGAGGCCGTGGACACAGAAACAGACGATGAAATGCTCATTTTAGCCCAGGAAGATTTAGAAATCCTTCAAAACGAAAAAGAAACTCTTGAGTCAGAGCTCAAAAAGGCTTTGATTCCCAAAGATCCCAACGATGACAAAAACGCTATCGTAGAAATTCGGGCCGGCACAGGCGGAAATGAAGCAGCCCTTTTCGCGGGGGACCTTTTTCGGATGTACGGAAGATACGCCGAAGAAAGCAAGTGGAAAACAGAAATCTTAACATCGAACCCCACCGATTTGGGTGGTTTTAAGGAAGTCATATTTGCGGTGGAGGGTGACGGCGTCTACGGAAAATTGAAGTATGAAGGCGGCGTGCACCGGGTTCAGCGCATTCCCCTTACTGAGTCCGGAGGCAGAATTCATACTTCCACTGCTACGGTGGCAGTGCTTCCCGAATCTGACGAAGTGGAAGACGTTTTCATAAACCCAGAAGAGCTCCGTATCGACACCTATTGTTCTTCTGGTAAAGGTGGGCAGGGTGTAAACACCACTTATT
>CAYPVF010000029.1:0-2923 GCA_964414105.1 uncultured Eubacteriales bacterium | reverse complement strand
GCTGTGCGCATAACCCACTTGCCCACCGGAACCGTTGTCACTTGCCAAGACGAAAGGTCTCAGATTCAGAATAGGGAAAGGGCAATGAGAATTCTTCGCTCCAGACTTTTGGCTTTTGCCCAGGAAGAAAAGAACAAGGAATTGACCGATACCCGCCGATCACAAGTAGGCACAGGCGAAAGGTCGGAAAAAATCAGAACATATAATTTCCCTCAAAGTAGGGTTACCGACCACCGAATCGGTTTTACCGGCCACAGGCTCACTGAAATAATGAACGGCGATTTGGAGGAAATAGTACAGGCGCTTTTGGCAGAAGACGAAAGGCTAAAGCTTAGGGATGCGCAATGATAACTGCGGCGACGGGAATGACGCCGAGCTGAACCTGAAACAGGCCATGTTTTGGGCGGCACAAGAATTGAAATGCCGAAACAGGTATGCCGCCAGAGATGCTTCTGTGCTTTTGGCGCATGTTTTGGATGCGCCGTCCCATTATCCTTATATGTATCCGGAGCAGTATCTAACCCGGCCTCAAACAGAGCGGTACCGGGCTTTGATCAAAAAGCGGCTTATGGGCGTGCCGGTGGCTTATCTCAGGGGATATCAGGAGTTCATGGGGCTGAGATTTTACGTTGACAGCCGGGTTTTGGTTCCGCGCCCTGAAACTGAAGTGCTGGTAGAAAAGCTTTTGGCGGAATTAAGCCTTACCCCGTCGCCGGCCTTGGTGTGTGATGTGGGTTGCGGGTCAGGCGCCATAGGGTTGTCTTTGGCCAAAATCGGCGGACACCGCGTCGTGCTCACAGATATTTCCCCCAATGCTTTGGATGTTGCCAGACGCAACGCGGAAAACCTTGGCGTCTCTGATTTAGTAACGTTTTTGGAAGGGGATCTTTTGGCCCCATTGCGGGAGGCCGGGGACCAAGGGTGTTTTGATGCTCTGGCGTCAAACCCACCTTATATACCTTCGGGCGAAATGGCCTTCCTTCCCGATGAAGTAAAATGCGAGCCGCCCCATGCTTTAGATGGCGGGCCCCTGGGTTTGGATTTTGTAAACCGTCTGGCGGATGACGCGCGAAACCTTTTGAAACCCGGGGGAATGCTTTGCATTGAAATAGGGGCGGAACAGGGTAGGGCCACAACACGGCTTCTGGATGATTTTGGGTGGCGCAATGTTCGTATTTTTTCTGATTACGCCGGACTGGACAGGGTAGCTTTTGCCGAGCTGGGGGGATAACACTGATAACCAAAATAGTAAAAGTCGACCCGCTTCAACCTTCAGATGAGCTGTTAAATCCATGCGCCCATGCGTTGCGCGAGGGTGGGCTGGTGGCGTTTCCCACAGAAACCGTGTACGGCTTGGGAGCTAACGCCCTAAATCAAACGGCCGTGGCAAAAATCTTTCAGGCAAAGGGAAGGCCCCAAGATAACCCGCTTATAGTTCACGTTCCCAGGGTCGAATCAGTGGAACCTTTGGTGAAAAGCATAAGCCCCAAAGCTCTTGAGCTCATGCACCACTTTTGGCCCGGCCCTTTAACTTTGCTTTTTCCCAAGTCTGAACGGATTCCCGATTTGGTCACCGGTGGGCTTCCCAATGTGGCCATAAGAATGCCTGAACATCCCGTGGCCCAGCGTTTGATGGATTTGGCGGGGATACCTTTGGCGGCGCCTTCAGCCAATGTTTCGGGAAGGCCAAGCCCCACTTCGTTTCACGAAGTTCTATCAGACCTTGACGGCAAAGTTGAATATATCATCGACGGAGGATGCTCGGGCATAGGTGTGGAATCCACTGTGCTCGATATTTCAGGCCCCATTCCTATGGTTTTGAGGCCCGGCGGATTACCCGTGGAAGATCTGGAACGGGTTTTGGGCAAGGTTGAGGTGCCATCGCATTTGGAAAAAGGCCCGGCCCTATCCCCCGGCACAAAGTATAGGCACTACGCTCCCAAAGCTCGGGTATATTTGGCGACGGGTTTAGCCGGCGAACAGGTTTCTTCCATTGTGCTGTCTGCTGTAAAACATATGATGGCGGGTTTAACGGTGGCGGTTATGGCGTCTAGCGAAAACGTGCCCCGCTACGCGCGGCTTTCTCGCGAGTTCCCGTCCTTATTTCATATTATAAACTTGGGTTCCAAGACCGATTTGGCGCCGGTGGCATCCCGTCTTTTCTCGGCGCTTCGCCATGCGGATCGTATTGGCGCTTCCATGATTTTCTCAGAATCTTTTCCCGAAGCGGGTTTGGGTTTGGCTATCCAAAACAGGCTTTCCAGGGCGGCAGATGGCAAGGTTTTGTCGCCCAGGGTAACCATGAGGGTCATAATAGTGTGTTCAGGTAACACTTGTCGAAGCCCCATGGCGGAGGGCATTTTGAAAAGTTTGTGGGATTCGGCTTCCACCGGGACCGTCAGTTCAGGGGGTCTTTTCCTGGAGGTTTTATCACGTGGAACTGCTGCGTACACCGGAGCGCCCGCCACGCGCAACGCGGTTTTGGCGGGAAAAAAACTGGGTATTAACCGGGAACAACACAAATCCCAGCCAATTTCCCAAGTAGATTTGGTGTGGGCCGATTTGGTGATTGCCATGACTCAAGCCCACAAACACGATCTTGTTTCGCGGTTTCCTGCTTTCCACAGAAAGATATATACTCTGTCTGAGATATCCTCGGGTGCCGTAAAAGGGGATGTGAGTGACCCTTACGGGCAGTGCCAGGAAATATACGACTTGACAGCCCAAGTTTTGCAGAAGGGCCTTTCGGCATTTATCCAAAGGCTTTCGGATTTAACCAAAGCCTTTGATTAACCTATATAGAGACGCGGAGGGGTATTTGTGAGGATCTCTGTGGGAAGTGACCATGCCGGGTACGAGTTAAAAAGACATATTTGCCTTCAGTTGACGGCGCAAGGCTATGATGTACTGGATAGGGGTACCC
>CAYPVF010000028.1:6160-16506 GCA_964414105.1 uncultured Eubacteriales bacterium | reverse complement strand
CCTTCTCGATGAGGAATATGTTAAAAACAGAACCGAAGGTTTTGAAGAGCTGTGGGAGATCATAAAAGAGTACACACCCGAGAAGGTAGCAAAGATCTGCGAAATCGATGCGGAAGGGTTGAGAAAAGCCGCCCGTCTTTACGCTGAAGCCGACAAAGCACCCATATTTTACTCTATGGGAGTTACCCAGCATTCCACGGGTACAGCCGGGGTCATGTGCACATCCAACTTGGCTCTTCTTTGCGGAAAAATCGGCAAATATGGCTGCGGTGTTAACCCTCTCAGAGGCCAGAACAACGTTCAAGGGGCTTGCGATATGGGCTGCCTCCCCGGGGATTACACTGGTTATCAAAAGGTTGTAAATCCCGAGGCAAGGGCCAAGTTCGAAAAGGCTTGGGGTGTAAAGCTTCCCCCTAAACCCGGACTTACAATTACCGAAGTGTTAAGCGCAATCGACAAGGGCGACATAAGATGCTTGTATATCATGGGCGAAAACCCCATGCTAAGCGACCCGGACCTGAATCACACCGAGGCCTCACTTAGAAAATGTGAGCTTTTGATAGTCCAGGATATTTTCGTAACCGAAACCGCGGAACTTGCCCATGTGGTGCTTCCTGCTACTTGTTACGCCGAAAAGGAAGGCACTTTCACGAGCACCGAGCGCCGCGTACAAAGGATTCGGCCGGCCGTGCCCGGACCGGGTGAAAGCCGCGACGATTGGGCGATTATATCTGAAGTCATGCGCAGGCTTGGCTACGACAACAAATTCACCTCAGCCGGCGAAATTCTGGATGAAATAGCCCAGGTCACGCCGTCTTACGGAGGGTTTAGTTTTGAACGGCTTGAAAAGGAACAGCCTCAGTGGCCTTGTGCCAATGAGGGGCATCCCGGTACCCCCGTATTGCACATAGGCAAGTTTTCCAGGGGCGACCGAGCGCTGTTTAAACCTTCGCCTTATATACCCTCGGATGAGCTTCCCGATGAAGAGTATCCTTTGATTCTCACCACCGGGCGTGTGTTGTATCACTATCACACCCGTACAATGACCGGTAAAAGTGAGGATATCAACAGGGTAATAGGGCGTTCGTTTGTGGAGATTCACCCCACAGACGCGGCAAAGCTTGGTGTTGTTGACGGCGGGAGGGCGAAAGTCTCGTCACGCAGAGGCGAAGTTGAAGTGGACGCTCTTGTGACAGATCGTGTTTCAGAGGGTGTCATCTTTATGCCATTCCACTTTGTGGATGGCGCGGCTAACAGGCTGACCAACAATGTTGTTGACCCCATTGCCAAGATTCCTGAATTTAAGGTGTGCTCGGCCAAGGTACAAGGTTTGTAAAACATGGAATCCCGGGAGGTCTTTTAACGTTGGGTGCGAAGCAGTTTGGAAGCGCCGTAATCTTGGCGGGCGGACGTTCAACCCGTATGGGGTTTGACAAGCAAACCCTCAGAATCGGCGACGTGCAGATTACTTACCGGCTGATAAAACTGCTTCAAACCCGTTTCCACGACGTTATGGTGGCAAGCTCGGCTTCCCAGTTATACAGCGGCCAAAAAGTGCGCGTGATCGAAGATGTATATAAGGATGCGGGGCCTTTGGGGGGCATACATTCAGCTTTATTGAAATCCCAAAGCCAGGCTGTGTTCACTATTGCTTGCGACATGCCCTTTTTGGATATCCCTTATATCGACTACATGGTTTCTGTAATGAGGGGTAAAAAGTACGACGCTTGCGTCACAGGGCGTCAGGGCTATTACGAGATATTTCACAGCTTTTACTGCAAGTCGTGCATTCCTGTCTTAGAGGACGATCTCAACCAGAACAAAAATTCAGTGAACCGGTTCGTGGGCAAAATCAATGCCCTTGTAATACCCGAGCAAGTGGCGTCGGTTTATTTACCGGGTTGGAAGGCATTTACAAACCTCAATACAAAAGAAGAGTACGAACGGTTCTGTAATACGCATACCCAGTACTAAGAAAGGTCTCTCTAGGCAGGTGATTGACGGTGGATACCACAAGGCAGTTGGAAATCGTTAGAATACAGGGCTCCAAAGCGGTAAAAGAGATGGACAAGATAGTCGTAGAACATAATTTCGCGGTCTATATAAATGGACGCCGGTTTTTTGATTTTACGTGCACTCCGGATAACTTGGATGCCTTAGTTTACGGGAACCTTTTTTCCCAGGGTCTTATAAAAGGAAAACAAGATATGAAGGCTTTCTCAATTGATAAAACCAAGGCAAAGGTAGTCCTTGAAAAGGCGAGTGATGTTCGCGGCCGGTCCCCTTTTACTTCACCGGCGGCCCAGTTTACTATTAACGTTGAAACACTTTTTAGCGCCATGAAAGCTTTCGACAGCGAGTCGTCGCTTTTTGCCGCCACGGGTGGGGTTCATAGCTGCGCTTTGTACTACGATGCGGTAGAACAGGTATTCATGGAGGATATTGGGCGACACAACGCTTTGGATAAGGTTATAGGGAAGGCGCTGTTAGAGGGCTGGGATATTTCTCGGGCGTTTGCGCTCACAACCGGACGTGTCTCCAAATCTATGGTTGCAAAAGCGTTAATGGCCGGGCTTCCCATATTGGTATCCCGTTCAGCCCCAACAAACGGGGCTGTGGAACTGGCAAGGAGCGGCGATCTGACCTTATGCGGGTTTGCCAGAGGCCGGAGAGTAAACGTGTACAGCGCTCCCGAAAGGATTTCAAACGGGCTGAATTCAACTTAGGACCGGCAGCGGTCCTTTGGAGGTTTTCGAAATGGAAAACGCTGAACATAACGATCAAAGAATAATCCATTCGTTCTTTTTCGTGTTTTCAATCCTACTTATAGTGGCATCTTTCTTTGTCGGGCCTACCCAGGAACTGTTTCCCGGATTCTTAAAAATCCTTACCTCGCCACAAGTTCTAACCACAGACGCTTGCGCCCTGGGCGGGCTTAACGGGGCGCTTTTCAATTCCGGGCTTTTGGGGCTTTTGGCGTGGTTACTGATGAAGCTTTCAGGGGCTAAGCTTACAGGCGCTTCGGTCGGAGCTTTCTTTTTGGCTGTGGGGTTTTCGTTCTTCGGGAAAAACTGTCTCAATATTTGGCCCATTATATTCGGTTGTTGGCTGTATTCTAAAGTAAAGGGCGAACCATTTGGGAAGCACGTAAATATGGCGCTTTTTGCCTGTTCTTTGGCTCCTGTGATAAGCGAAGCTTTGTTTAACAGAAATCTTTCTTATTCCATGCCCTTGGGGATTTTCCTCGCGGTTGCCTTGGGCGTTGTTATAGGAATGGTGTTCCCTGTGCTCTGCGGCCACACAGCTACCATGCATAAGGGGCACAATCTGTTCAATGCGGGGCTTTCTGCCGGTTTTCTGGGTTTTTTGCTTTTCGCCCTTTACAAGACTTTGATACTTAAGCCGGCCGGCCTAGAAGGCGAATACGCTCTCAACGGTATTCTTTCGCAAGGTTTCCCCGGGTTCTTCCCTGTATTTTTCGGGATTATCTTTTTGGCTACGTTACTGGCAGGGATTTTGCTCGGAGACAAATCTTTCAAAGGCTATGCGGGACTTCTGGGAAGGACCGGGCATGGCAACGATTTTCTGAGCTTGGACGGCGGGGCCAATGTGCTGGTGAACTTTGGATTCCTTGGGCTCATACTTCTTGGGCTTTTCGCGGCAGTGGGGGCGCCTTTTACCGGTCCTACTGTGGGGGCTTTGCTTTGCGCTTTGTGTTGGACAGCAAACGGCTCTCACCCCCGAAACGTGATTCCTATAGTTATCGGCTACGCGTTGGTGTCCATCCCGGCGGCATGGAGCCTGAGCACCCAAGCCATAGCGGTGGGTCTTTGCTTTGCCACGGGGCTTTCGCCGGTTAGCGGCCGTTGGGGTTGGTATTGGGGCGTGGTCGCCGGAGCTTTGCACTCGTGTCTTGTGTCTTACACCGCGTCTATCCACGGCGGTTTCAACATCTACAACGGGGGCTTCACTTCGGGACTGGTGGCTTTAATACTTATTCCTTTTTTAGAGGCGTTTTGTAAGGAACTATCGGCAAAGAAGAACTTGGGGTCGTTTGACAGTAAAATGTAACAGTTATTCGCCGGTGCGATGATTCGTTTTCGGCAAGGCGTTCTGCTTAATAAATCCCGCGGAACGCCTTGCTGTTTTTCTATGCGCTGTTACTTTTTGTCGTGATAACCGTCAGTCTATGTGAGAGGGGGAAGCATTTCGGTGCACCAACAGTTTATGGCCATTTACGATAGTTTTTTTGACGACATATACCGGTATGTGTTCGTCAGAATCGGCGCCCGGTGGGATGCCGACGATCTGGTAAGTGAGATTTTTAGAAAGGCTTTGGAAGCGTATTCCCCGAAAATTCAAAACCCCTCGGCGTGGTTGTTTCGCATCGCCAGAAACACAGTGACGGATTTTTATCGCAAAAAACGGGAGTTGCCTTTGGGAGGCGGTATCGGGGAATCGTGGCCCGGTGAAACCTGCTTTGAGCTTGACGTCGAAACCAGGGAGCGAGTTTTGGGCCTGAGGAAATGTCTTTCTATGTTGTCACAGGAGGATTTTGACTTAATCAGTCTGCACTATTTTTCGGGCATGACTTACAAAGACATGAGTCGTCTGTTACACAAGTCTGAGGGTTCTGTGAAAATGAAGGTTATGAGGGCTAAGAACCGGCTTGGTAATTTCGTGAAAGAAAAAATGGAGGGATAATTGTGGAGCACGATGATTTGGCTTCTTCCCTTAAAGAGTTCAGGCGTGTCATACCTGTGAACGGCGCCTTAAAAAATAACTTGAGAGACGAGTTGGCGGCGGCCAGGAAGCCCAGCGTTATTAGTAAAGCGGGCATGTTCAGAAGAGCCTTAGCCTTGTGCGCCGCTTTGGCCATGGCGCTGCTTTTTGTCGTACCTAGGCTGGGCGGGCATACAGCAATCAGTGCCGCCTCTTTGCAGGTGAACAATCACATATCTTTCCTTGATTTGGGTTCGGGCCAGGCAATGGGCGTTAGCGTACACAATGATGTACTGTACGTTCCAATCTTCGGCCAAGGAGTTATTGCCTGCGGCGATGATGGATTTATCTCGATATATGACCACGAAGTCGGCTGGGTGAGGGTTTCACCCGATGGCGCCAGGCTTGCCGTGTCCTCGTCAGGTACTGTCAGTATTTTGGATATTGAATCCGGCCAAGTGGCCGCGGTTCTTGAAGGCGATGATACCACCTATTACGAAGAACCTTCTTGGTCTGGTGACGGGAAAAAACTGATCTACACTCGCAAGGTTCTGGAGTTTTTGGACCATGGCTTCACTGTCAAAGAATCCAAGATATGCGAGATAAGGTTGGACACTTTAGAGGCGCGGAGCCTGGTCACGGGTTCCTACGCGTCTTACATCCCGGGTTCGCCGTCCATCGTCTACCAGGACGGGGGTGAAATTGTCATAAGGAATTTGAAGGATGGAAGCGAAACTTTGGTTGGGCCCGGGCGGTTTCCGTGCGTAGATCCCCAAGGACATCTTATAGCCTACGTGAAAGAGGACACAAGCTTCAGACAGCTCACTGATTACGCTGCAGTTCAAGAGGTTCTGGCGAATATTTGGATAGCCGATGTCAAGAACCCTGCCACATGTAAAAAGGTAACGTCCAACTTTCTCCATGAGCATATCGACGAGGAAACCTGGTTGAGCAGCTTAAACCCGTCCGGGGCGCCTCAGGTGCTCGTGTTTGGCGGCGCATATTCCTACTACAATCCTGTGTGGAGCAGTGATTCTGAAAGCATTTTCGTGCTGAAAAGTCCGGTTTCCGAAGCTGAGTGGCCGTCCAACATGAGGCTTACCAGGGTGGACCTATCTCAAGACGATTTTTCTCCTAAAGACTTAGTGGACAGGTTCATACAGGCGCTCATAAAAAGGGATGAGGATTACGCCAGAAGCCTTATGAAAGAACCGGGGGATTGCTCGCTCACAATGTCCAATCCCAGGCAGGTGGGTTACACTGTGCTGTCGGCAGGGACCGAGGAGGGCAAGACTTATGTAGACGCCGAAGTGTATTGGCAGTACACGGCCCTTCCATATTATGAGGCGGTGAAATCCAGGTTTTACCTTTGTGATGCTGACGGTGTGCTTCTGATAGATCGCGTGACGCAGATGTCTAGGTTGGAGGCATACGAGAAAGAGGGGACGGTATATCTGGACGATGGCGATAATGAAACCGTTGTTCTGGAAAAGGGTCGTATTGCCAGCCAATTTCCCCCAGGTTCCCAGTACAGGCTGCCGAGTCTCACATACGTCCAAGACCGCGGTATGCTTGTAACGGCTATACAAGTTACTGTGCCGGGTGAGGAGGCCGCGGTTTGGGTTGCCACTTACGATATAGAAGCTGACCGGTTCCAGCTTGTGACCAAGATAGGCGAAGGAAAGGCAAATTCCGGCGTATCCAAGTTGACAGTAGATTCCCGCGGTAGATATGTCGCCGCCGATTTGTTTTCTCAAGGCCCGGATGGAGTAGAAAGCACCGTCTACCTGTGTGATCTGTCAAATGGGAAGGTTATCAATATTCTCGAGTTGTTTTCGGGCGACATGGGGGACAGCTCAGCGACCGCGTCTTTTTGGAGCGACCGGGGTTTACTGCTGGAAGTTCATGATAGCGGTCAATCCATGACTTATATGCACGTGCCCGGTGAGGAAAGCCCCGTACGCATACTTTTCTAAAAACGTCTGCAAAGCTGATGCCGTCTGCCAAAACCGGGGGCATCAGCTTTTTCTCGCCAAAGGGACTGAGAACTTTAACCAATGGGTTTACGTCAGATATTACGAAAGCGGAGATTGGTGGGCGGTTGTGGTTATTGGTAGAAAAGGGTGACTTAGATGAAAGTTAGTCGTGACTTGCGGGTTTCTTTAATATTTGTAACCATCATGTTTTTTACGGTGCTTGTGCACACAGCTGTGTTTGCCCAGGGATCGTCAAGTTTTGGGGTTTCTGTTTTTCTTGATAAGCTGCCGGTTAGATTTCCTGTAGCGCCTTACATAGACCAAGATACAACAATGGTGCCGCTTCGCGCGCTAGCGGAAGCCCTTGGGGTAAAAGTGGATTGGGAACCCACAGAGTCCCGTGTTCTTTGCACCCGGCAAGGTACGTCGGTGTCTATAAAGATCGGTGACAAAACGGCTTTTGTAAACGGTCGGGCGGTTGGGCTTCCCAAGACTGCCAAGTTGGTAGAAAGCAATACCGTGGTACCGTTAAGGTTTTTCAGCGAAGCTATGGGGTTTGTTGTGGGTTGGGACGGTGAAACCAGAACAGTGTCTGTCACTTCGCCTTTGGGAAAAACCCAGGTATGGGGTTTCTATGCCTTGGGCTCAACCGTATACAGTAGTTGGCAAGACGCCTTTGGCCAAGAATACCCTTTGGAGTCTCAGGAATCCCCCGCAAAACAAATGGCAGGGCTCATTTTAGGGTGGTATGGGGTAAATTCTGACGGAACCGTGACAGATTCGGGGCACCCTTCGGGGTTTTCCAAGCCTCAAGGATGGGAGTCGGTTTTATCCTACTCCCAGGCTGACAAAGCCCAGTGTTTGGCCATGTTTTACTGTGATAATAAAGGAGAATTTGTCTCCGGTCTTCTGGCCGAGCCGGCCTCGCGGCAAACGCTTGCCGCTTCAATAGCTTCCGCGGCGGGGGGTTACCACGGGGTAGCCATAGATTTTGAGGGGCTAGGGCTAAAAGATAGCACCGCTTTGCGGGACGCCCAAAATTTCAGTTTGTTTCTGGATGAGCTCAAAGAACTTTTGGGTAGTCGAATTTTGGCCGCCGTTGTACCGCCTCAAAATGGCCATTTTAAGGGTTACGACCACCAACACATTGGCGAAGTATCAGACATGGTGATTATTATGGCATATGGTTATGAGGATGTTTCCGTTCCGTCCGCTACCGCGCCTTGGCACATGGTTGATGAGGCAATTCGAATGGAGCTGGACCTAGTTCCATCGCAAAAGATCGTGTTGGGTATGCCCGCTTACGGAACACTTTACAAAACCCGGGGGCAAGAATGGGAACTGGTCTCTTATCCGGCAGCTAAGGATGTGTTTCCCTCGGATTCCACTCAAGATTTTTCGCCGGAGGACGCCTGTTTAATACGGACATGGAACGAAGATTCGGTTTCCTGCCGAGCCTACATAGAGACCAACGAATCGCTTCAGGCCAGGATTAGCCACGCCGCACGGTACAATTTAAAGGGAGTGGCAGTATGGCGCTTGGGCCTCATGGCTTCGGGCTGGTGGGACGCGGTGGAACAAGTGGTAGAGCCCGTCAGGTAGTCGGCAGGCCCGGGGCTAGAATAGTTCTGCTTCTATGTTTTCGGCGCTGAACTCAAGCCACGACACGTCAGGTTTTTGGGCTTGTTCTTCTGTGGCCGCCGAAAAACCGTCTTCATCCGCGTTTTGTCCCAGGACAAAGTAGGAAATGGTTTGGTTATTGTGTGTATCCCACGCGGAAACAGAATAACTGACCTTTTCCATTGTATAATCGGGCCCGTTGAAACTGATTTTTGCAATTCCATTGTCAGCTGAACCGCCCGAGAAACAAAAGGTTCCGTCGGTTTTAACATCCATAAAGGCTCGGTACCATAAAGTGTAGCCATAGACTGTCTCGTCCTGGTAATGTAAAATCTCAAACGCCATGTTGTCCTGCTCATTCACCTTAAGCCCCAGCACAACCTCGGGTACACTGTCCCCATCCAAATCAACCACCGCAAATCCGCCGACTTCTACAGTCACAGTGTCGTCGCTGGTAATCGCCTGTTTAAGTTGTGTAATGTTTAAAGCTTTGTCCGCTTCCGCGCTGAAAAAATCGGCCTCACCCCGCAACACTCCCTTGATCGCGGTGGCCGCCGGCAAGTTTGCTGGTACCTGGCCGTAGCCAGCCGTATCTTCGTCTGTAGGGGTTTTCGGCCTATTATCACATCCGCTCAAACAGAAGACTACGGCTAAGATTAAGGTCACGGAAACTGCAAGTCTCGTCTTCATTATGTTCACCCCACAAAACCCCGGGCGGGCCGGTTGTGTTGTTCCTTTATGTGACGTGTTTCGGTAAAAACGGGTTCCGCCTGGCCAATGTTCCCCACGGGCCCAAACGAACCGAAGCTTGGGTCCCCAGGGGACCCAAGGTCGCCTCGGAAGGTGCCTGTTCGGCACAATGGTCGACTTTCCGAGGGCCTGTGTTCCCCGCAGACACCAATGAACTTAGGCTTGGGTCCCCCGAGGCACAGAGGTCGCCTCGAAAGGGGCCTAATCGGCACAATGGCGAACCACCGATAGCCCCCTTTAGCATGTTACAAAAAACTGTTGACACGGCGCCAGTCTAGGAATATGCTAATGTTAGGTTTCCCTAACAAACCTAAACAAATTGATTAGTTCCGAGTGTATTTGGTGTAAACGGCCGGGTTGTTCCAGGTTCTTTTGGCCGACAACGCAAAACTTTAACAAGATGTGGTCGTTGAAAGGGGAGCTGACCATGGTCAGAAGTCTACTAGCCCTAAGGCAAGGCGATATGGGAAGAGTTGAATTAATTGAGGCCGGCAGGACGGCCACTAGGAGGCTTTGCGAGATGGGCTTTAACGTTGGTTCGGTGGTGGAAATAGTCAAAAACGACGCGGGCCCTGTGATCGTCTCTTTGGCGGGCAACAAGGTTGCCCTTGGGCGAGGAATTGCAGACAAAATCAAACTACAAATATGACTGGTTAGCTGAGGAGAGGTTTTGTTGATGAACAGGGCGGTGGCGTTGGTCGGCAACCCAAACAGCGGTAAGACAACTTTTTTCAATGCTCTTACAGGCTCAAACCAGCACGTTGGAAACTGGCCCGGGGTTACGGTGGAAAAGAAGGAAGGCCTGTTCAAACATAACGGCAGAGAATACACCGTGGTCGATTTGCCGGGCACTTACAGTCTTGGGGCGTGTTCAGAGGATGAAATTGTCGCTCGCGATTTTATCCTTACCGGTAACCCGGGTGTGATTATCGACGTTGTGGATGCCAGCAATTTGGAGAGGAATCTGTATTTAACGGCTCAGCTTCTTGAAATGGGCAAAAACGTGGTCATCGCCTTAAACATGATAGACGAGGCTGAAAAGCGGAACATAACGTTCGATGTCGCCCTTCTGTCCAAAAGGCTTGGGGTGCCTGTAATACCTACGGTCGCCGCACGGGGGACAGGCATAGATGCCGTGATAAAAGCCGCGGTTGCGGAGGTAAATAAAACAGGGGTTGTCCGCAACCCTGTAAAATATGCAGAGACGGTTCAGAACCATGTGGCTCGGGTCGGTGAAATTCTCGAGAAGGTGAAGCTCCCCTATCCTAAAGAGTGGGC
>CAYPVF010000028.1:0-6150 GCA_964414105.1 uncultured Eubacteriales bacterium | reverse complement strand
CTTCTGATGACGCCTTGGGTGATGGTTTTGACATAATTGATTCCAGGTACAGTTATGTCAAAACCATCACCCAAGGCGTCATCAGAAGGCCGGAAAAAGAAGTCGTTACCCTCACAGATAAAATGGATAAGGTCCTCACCAACAAATATCTGGGTATCCCCATTTTTGCCGGCATCATGCTTCTTGTCTTTCAGCTTACTTTCAAAATCGGTGAGGATTTACTGGGGAATGCCGCCGTGAGTTTGGTTGACTATTTGGGCGGGTTGTTTGAATCGTTCCTCCTGTGGGTTAGGGCGCCGGGCTGGCTTGTTTCGTTCGTGTCCGGGGGTGTTATAAACGGTGTGGGTGCTGTTATAGAATTTGTGCCAATAATAACTGTTCTGTATTTGCTCCTAAGCTTTTTGGAGGACAGCGGATATATGGCCAGGGCGGCGTACATTTGGGATGATCTCATGAGGGCGCTTGGCCTTCAAGGCAAAGCGTTTATTTCCCTCATAATCGGTTTTGGCTGCAATGTCCCGGGAATCATGTCAGCCAGAACGTTGGATAACAAGAACGACCGTATGATTACGACACTCATAAATCCGTTTATGTCGTGCGGGGCCAGGCTGCCCATTTATTCCGTGTTTATTGCGGCGTTTTTCCCCAAGCACGGCGGGTTGGTTTTGTTCTCTATATACGCCCTGGGTATAGCGGTGGGACTTGTCATGGCCAAAGTGTTCAGCAAAACCTTATTTAAGGGTGAATCGTCGTACTTTATTATGGAGCTTCCCCCGTATAGGATACCCACCAGGCGAAACGTCTTAAGAAACATGTGGGATAACGTCTATGGGTTTTTGGCGAGAGCGGGAACCACTGTATTCGTTGTTGTCACTTTGTTGTGGGTGTTGGCTGTGTTGCCCACGTCCGCCGAACCATATAGTAAATTGAGCATTCTGGGTCAAATCGGCGTTTTCATCTCGCCCATTTTTAAGCCGGCGGGGTTTGGGGGCTGGCAAGAGTCCGTGGCGCTGTTCGCCGGCATACCAGCAAAAGAGGCAGTGGTGGGAACTCTGGGAATGCTGTATGCCGGGCAATATATGGAAGAAGGCTCGATGCTTGTAACTGCTCTTCAGCATCAATTTACACATCTATCGGCCATATCGTATCTTGTGATGACACTGCTTTACACACCGTGCATAGCCACGCTGAGCACTGTCGCCAAGGAAACCAATTCCGCGAAGTGGGCGGTATTCATGGCTTTGTACACCTTCGCCATCGCTTGGGGTTTTGCGGTTCTGACGTTTCAGATAGGGTCCTTGCTTGGGCTTGGGTAATATCGGGAAGGTGGTTCTTTTGCTTCGGGGCATTCTGAAAATCATTCAACGGGACGGGTACATTTCCAGAACGAAGCTGGCAAGAGAGTTGGATGTTTCAAGTGAACTGGTTGACCAGGCCATTGGTGAGCTTCTGCGCATGGGGTACCTGGTTGAGGACAAAACCGGCGCAGATTGTCCAACTGTTTGTTCCAAATGTCCCTATGCCAAAAATTGCGGGAAAGACATAGTCAAGTTTTTCAGCATTTCCGCAAAAGGGCAAAGGTATCTAGAGGGCTCATAAGCACGGCACAAGGAGGTGGAATTATGACAAGATACTCGCAATCAGAGGAAGACTACTTGGAGTGCTTGTACATGATCAAACTCCGAAATAAAAAAGCTCGGGTAACCGATGTAGCCCACGCTTTGGACGTCAAAATGCCCTCTGTGGTGGCGGCAGTTCGTTCCTTGTCCGATAAAGGCCTGGTGGAGCAGGAAAAGTACGGGCATATATACCTTACCAAGAAAGGCGAAGCGGTGGCTAAGGATGTTCACGATAGGCATGAGCTGCTATACGCCCTTTTGTACGAGGTGTTGGGTCTAGACGCCGACGTGGCAGAGGAAGACGCTTGTCAAATGGAGCATTGTCTATCCGGTGAGACCCGCGAACGGATAGCCAGAATCGTGGAATTTACCCGGGCCTGCAAAAAGGAAAAAGCGCGGTTTCTGGAAAGGTTCATGCATTTCGTTAAAACAGGCGATGGGCCTGAACCTTGTTTGGGGTGCGAAAAAGCGTAGCCTGGGTTCTTAAGGCGGGTAAGCGCCCGGAGCCCAGGCCTTCAAGGTTACACTTTCTTCAATAAGCGGGCCCGTCCAGTCCGTTCACCACTATTATTCCTGACACTAACCCGTCCTTCACAATGAACACAACGCTTTTGACGCTGTTTTCCGGAGTGTAAGCGTAGACACGGTCGTAGTTCTGGCCGAACCAAGCCTCATCATCGTAGCTTATACCGTCCACAGTTTTGAGTCCTTCAGGCCCGTGAGCTGTCAGGAATTGTTCGGTATCGCCTATGGCGACGCCCAAAGCTTGAAACTCAGCCCTGTTTGCCCTAAGCGTAATGATATTGTACACGCCGTTTGCGGGGGTCAAGTAGGTCACCTGCAAACCGTCGCTTTCGACCACAGTGACTTGGCCGAAACTCTCGGCTTTGAAGGTTTCGCGGTTTTTTTCGGTAAGATCCAAACCAAAAGGAAAATCTACGGGATACGGATTAAGATATAGTGCTCCCGGCAAGTCGGTTCCCAGCAAACCAAACACGTCATCATACCAATACATCAAGTGATATTTGACGCAATCCCGCAGCCGATCCGATTCTTCTTGGGAGAATAATTCGTTCAAACAATCGTTATAGGTCATGCAGTCGTGATTCCATTGGGCAATAATTATGTCAGACAGGCCCTCAGAGTATGCTCCGTCAGAGACAACATAAGCTTTGCCGATGTAGTAATCGCGCAGTTTTTGGTCGCCTGTTTGGGTTAGGTCTTCATTGACCGCGAAATCACGCAAGTTTACCCATAGGACACTGAACCAAACCCTTCCGGACGGGTCAACCATTTGCTCGCCGGAACTGTCGAAATCGTAGGCTTCATGCAACTCCCGCCAGGTGTTACGAGTGAAATTTTCAAGGCAAGGCAGCAATTCGTCCGCTTCCACGGTTTCACCCGCCATGAGTAGCGGCATGTAATCGTGGATGTCGCCGGTGGATGTGGGCTCATTGTCGGTTTCATGTTGGCCATCGCCTGCTTCTTGTTGGCTTCCGTTGGGCTCTTTTTGAGGGCCGGTGAAGGTGCATCCCACGGCGGCCACTAAAAATAGTACCATGACCAGGACCATGGCAGGGCGCATCTTGGGCTTCTCGGCGATCATTTTTATCCGCTCCTTAATCCCGGAAGAACCGGATGTTATGGTAATGGCGCCTACAAACGGCTTTGGGTGCTCCCCGAGGTGCTGAACCATATTCAGCAAGGTATTCCCGTAGGCTTTTCGATGTGCGTCCCCGAACCTGGCGAGCGTGCTTTGGTCGCAAGCAAGTTCGCAGTCGGTTTTGGAAAGGAAGGCGGCCCACCAAACAAATGGATTGAACCAGTGAATGGCCAGACATAGGCAGCGGACGCATGACCACAGGTGGTCGCCGTGTTTACAGTGTGTTTCTTCGTGGGCCAGAATGTATTTCAAGGTTTCGTCATGTGGGCAGAAAGGCGGTACATAAATAGCTGGACTCAAACCGAAAAGACAAGGCGATTTCACATAGGGTGAAATGTAGACGGGCAAAATCGTGTTGGGCCGCTCAAGTTTTGTTCTGGTTTTCTTGATTTTCGTGTAAAGCCATACATATTGAAGGGCAAATATAAGTCCCAGGGTTGCAGCCCCCGCAAACCAAATCACGCGAAGGACTTTGTAAGGGCTGCCTTGGTTCGACGCCGACGGGTTTGCGTCCGCTGACACCGTGGTCGGGTTTGCGGATTCCCCTGCGCCAGGCGTGCTTTCGGGAGCCAAGGCATTATCGGTACCTGGCACTCTTTGGCTGTCATCGTTTGGGAAGTTAGGGTGCCCGAGCTGCGCCGGGTTTACCGCAAATCTCGCGGAATTATCTATCCGGCTGAGTAAATTCAGCACGCTAATTTGGTTGTGCGGCGTGGGAAGCGGCAGGATAAGTCTTATTGCGACCAACAACCACATAGCGTACTGCACCCGTGAATCGAGTTTTCTCTTAAAAAGGGAACGGAACACAATAATAGTCAGAATCAATACTGACGAAGCTACGGTGGTTTCAAGCATTTATTTCACCTCATTGATTCTGTCCAGAATGGTTCGGAGCTCATCCAGCTCTTGACGAGAAATGGTTTTGTGTTCCACAAGTGTGTTCACCATCATCCCTACACTGCCCTCATATAGACGGGACAGCAGGTTTTTGGTTTCCCACAAAACCGCGTCGGTGCGAGGGACAACCGGGTAGTATTCCCGGGCCTTATCACCCTTTTTGTAGCGCAAGAGGCCTTTTTGGGTCATGCGCCCGATAAGGGTTTTTGTTGTGCTTTTTGACCAGCCGGTTTTGTGCTCCATTATTTTGGCGATCTCCGTCACTGTCATGGGAGATTCATCCCATAGACTCTCCATGATAGACCATTCGCTGTTGGGCATGGTGATTTTCGTTTCCCGCGTCGTAGAATTCACCCCGTTCGGTTACAACTGTAACCTTAACGTACAACGCGAGGTTACAGTTGTCAACCGCTAATTTTTGAAAATCGTCGCATCAATCCCCATACAGGCAAAGACCAGCATGGTATCCCTGGTTCCCATTAACTGGGAACATGTGTTATTATGTCATTTGACGAGGTGCCAAATTGTCGAAATCTGGTTTTCGGTGGTGAATGTGCCCTGCAAATAACGGATCTGGGTTTCAGCATGGTATTTGAAGATTCCCGAATAAGCCATGTCGAAAGAGGAGTATTTTGTAGCGTCGCGTATGTGCGTCCCCAAAGCCTCAGGCACCTGGCCCAAAAGACGGGTGCGGGGCGAAAGTTCATCGCAAAGGCGTGTAAGAGGCTCGCCGAGGTTGGCTGGCTACGCCTTATAAGCCAGGCTAATATTTTACGTCCCGTTTGTTGGGTTCCGCACGAACAACAGCGAAATATGGCCAAACAGTTGGAGCGGGAATACGATATGTGTCCATTTGCCGGTGAATTTCTATTCGGGCGGGTTCTTGAGTACTTGGTGGATGTCCCCGCCTTCATACACAACGCAAGGCCGGAGTTCTTGAAGCATCCCAAGACCAACGAGCCATTGGAACTAGACTATTTTGCGCCCGGGTTCTTGGGGGCGGAGTTCCACGGGCAACAGCACTACAGTGAGACCAAGAAGTATTCAAAACAGGTGGTGGCAGATATCAAGGCTAGGGATCTCATCAAGGAGGCCCTTTGTGTAAGGCAGGAACTACCTTTAGTGGTGGCAAACTCAAATTCCTTGGGCCTGGAATCTGTCCAGGCTTTGCTACCGATGTCTGTGCCAATGCATGTTTTTGATTTGTCCGATCCATATCCTAAGAAACTGGACCAGTTGTGTACCTCGTACCGGCGGCATATCTCTAGGATATTTTCTTTTCCGGAAGAATAAGCGGGCTGTGTGCCCCGCAGGCCCTAAGGAACCGGTGCTTGGGTCCCCAGAGGAACAAAGGTCGCCGAAGAAGGGTCTTCCCGGACACATTGCCCGCCCACCGCATGGGCTATGTGCCCCGCAGGCCCTAAGGAACCGGTGCTTGGGTCCCCAGAGGAACAAAGGTCGCCGAAGAAGGGTCTTCCCGGACACATTGCCCGCCCACCGCAAGGGCTGTGTCCCGACATTCTTCACAGAGGGTTCGCTAGATAGGCCAAATAACCTGTATCAACACCGCCGAAACGGTAATCGTGATGACGGATAACGGTAATCCCAGCCGCCAATAGTCGGTAAACTTGTATCCGCCGGGGCCCATGACCAGCATATTTGATTGGTGTGCGATGGGAGTGAGGAAGGCCGACGAAGAAGCTATGCAAACGCCCATTAAGAAGGCGTCCGGTGCCGCACCGATTGAATTCGCCACGCTAACGGCGATTGGACCCATGAGTACGGCTGTGCCTGTTCCGCTTATAAGGTTTGTTACCGCCACCGTCATGAGCATCAAGATCACAAGCATGCCCACTGGTGGCAGGTAGCCTGACAAACCCGTCAAAAGCCCGGCGATGGTTCCGGCGACTCCACTTTTTTGCAGAGCGCCACCCAAAGGCAGAAGGGTTCCCAGAAGTATGATGGTAGGCC
>CAYPVF010000027.1:0-16556 GCA_964414105.1 uncultured Eubacteriales bacterium | reverse complement strand
CCGGCGGCAATGGGTTTAACCTAACACAGGCTACAAAAGTGGATTGGGAGGCTAAACCGGTATGGAAATTTCCCGGCTCGACGGTATAGAAACGCTCAGAGAGACATTTAGGCCTGATAAAGGACAACTCAGAGTTGTATTCCTAGGAGAATCGCGGCCGGACCCCGGGGGAGGTCAACCCAGAATGTTTTACATCCCGCACCTTTCCTCCCACGACAACCTTTTTAGGGGGCTGATGAGGGCGCTGTATGACGCCGGGCCCGACGACTTAAAAGGCAACAAATCCTATTGGATGAAACGGTTCAAAACAGACGGCTTCTGGCTATTGGATGTGGTCCCATATCCTATTAACAGATTGCCTGCACAAGAAAGAAAAGCCGCTATACTAGCTAACATTGATTTCACACTATCCCGCACAAAAAGAGAGCCCCCTTCCCACGGAATAATTGTCTGCCACGCTGCTACCTACCGTGTTATAAAACCCCGTTTAGACCTTTCGGGCATCAAAGTGCTTCACGACAAACCCATACCATTTCCCCTGGCCGCCGACACCCCTCGCTTTGTCAGAAACGTACGTGAATCCCTTAGAAATTCGGGCATCTTGGTACCTTTCCCAAAGCAAAACCCGGACGACAAATAGGAGCCGAGCCCAGCATTTGTTGGCTGTGTTGTATAATAGACCCATAAATCAAACCGGGGGCGATTAATGTGGGAAAAATGCAATACAGAATCCCTGTGGCAAAACTCAAAGAATCCTGCCCTATAGAGCTTTTTGATTTTGACACCACAGAAGAAATCAAGCCATTGGTCGGCATAATCGGCCAAGACAGAGCGCGGCGGGCTGTGGAATTTGGCTTGAATGTTAAGAACAAAGGATACAACATTTACATAGCCGGGCTTCCAGGCACCGGTAAAACCAGCTATGCCAGGTCAATCATTGCGGAAAAAGCCAAGGAGGGGGCGACTCCGGACGATTGGTGTTACCTCTACAATTTCAAGGAACCCGAAAGCCCTATAGCCTTGCGCTTGCCGGCCGGGGTGGGCAAGAACCTCCAAGAAGATATGGCAAATTTAATAGAAGAGCTTAAGCAAGATGTGCCCAAGATCTTTGAAAGCAAAGAATTTGACAAGAGCAAATCAGAAATAATGGAGAACTACAAAAGAGAAAGCACCAAGCATCTGACCGAATTGGAGCAATACGCCAAATCCGAAAGCCTGCTTTTGCAAAGGACAGACAGGGGCCTGGTCACCGTCGTCGTCTACGAGGGAAAACCTCTCGGAACCGCGGATTACGCAAACCTTCCGGATGATATGAAAAAAACAGTCGACGCCAAAATGGTCAACGCGGGCTTACGTATAGACGAAACCATGAGAAGAATAAGGACGCTGGAACGCGTGGCAAGAGAGGAATTACAGGCCAAAGAGGAAGAATTCGGGCTTTCGGCTATTGAACCGGGAATCTATTCATTGAAGCACAAATACCAAGAATATGCCCAAGTAGGCGAATATCTGTCCCTGGCGCAAAAAGACATACTCAAAAACGTGAAACTGTTTTTGCCCCAAGAGAAGTCTGCCAACGTTCTTTCTATGTTCCAACCCACCGACAAAGATTTCTTCTCCAGATATAAAGTGAACTTGTTTTTGGACAACAGCGAGACCAAGCACGCCCCTGTGGTGTGGGAGACAAATCCCACATACTATAATTTGTTCGGAAAAATAGAAGGGGAAAGTCGTTTCGGCGCTGTGGCCACGGATTTTACCATGATAAAAAAAGGGTCTATACACCAGGCTAACGGGGGTTACTTGGTGATACAAACCGAGGATATCCTAAAAGACGCTCTAGCGTGGGACACGCTAAAAAGAACCCTAGAGAATGAAGAGGCTTTTGCCGAGAATATAGGAGAACACTACAAAATTCTGCCAACTGTAACCCTAAAGCCCGCTCCCATACCCATTAGCGTTAAGGTTATCCTTATTGGCAGCACTTCCATATACCAGTTGTTGTACACATACGATCAAGAATTTCGCAAGCTTTTCAAGATTAAAGCTCAATTTGATTCCACCATGGAGAGAACCGAAGAAAACATAAGAAAGTATGCGGAATTCATAAATGTGATTTGTTTTGAGGAAGGGTTGAGACATTTTGAGGCGCAAGCGGTAGCCAATGTTGTGGAACATAGCTGCCGCCTGTCGGGGGATAAGAGCAAGCTTTCAACTCGTTTCAACGAAATAGTTGAGATTTTGTACGAAGCTAACACTTGGGCACAGTTGGAAAACAAGCCGTACGTTACCGCGGCGCACGTAAGAAAAGCTTTGGACGAGAAAGTGTTTCGTTCCAACCTGTCCGAAGAAAAAATACAAGAGTCTATAGAAAAAGGCTATATCCTTGTGGATACTGAAGGGGAAGTTATAGGGCAGGTTAATGGTTTGTCTGTACTAAGTCTAGGCGACTATACGTTTGGCCAACCGTCCAGGATAACAGCTTCAACCTCTTTGGGGAAAAAAGGCATCATAAATATTGAACGCGAAGCCAAGATGAGCGGTAACATCCACGACAAAGGTGTCCTCATTCTTTCAGGATATTTGGGTTCAAAATACGCAACCGACAAACCTCTGACTCTTTCGGCCAGCCTTTGCTTCGAGCAAAACTACGGCGGGGTAGACGGAGACAGCGCAACTTGCGCGGAACTTTTGGCACTTCTTTCGGCCATTGGAGACATTCCCATAAGACAAAATCTGGCGATAACGGGGTCGCTGAACCAAAAAGGCCAAGCCCAGCCTATAGGGGGCGTAAACGAAAAAATCGAAGGTTTTTACAACATCTGCAGGCAAAAAGGCTTCACCGGCGATCAAGGGGTAGTGATTCCTCATCAAAACGTTGAGAACCTAATGCTGTCAAACGAAGTTGTGGATAGTGTTCGGGAAGGGAAATTTCACGTTTACTCTGTGAAAACTATCGATGATGCCATTGAATTGATGTCCGGTATGGCCCCAGAAGATTTCCACCGTAAGGTTGACCGAAACTTGGAACGGTTAGCCCGTTTGGCTGAGAGTTTCTATGGGACCAAAGAAGGCACGGACGGTGCTTAGAACAAAAATACGGGGGTAAGACAATGACCGCGGCGGATGTGCTTAGAAAGGCAGTAGAAATGGAAGAGTATGGGCGGCTCACTTATCTCGCCCAAGCGGAAAAAGCCTCAAACCCTTTGATTAAAGCCCTTTTTTTGGAACTCGCCAAAGACGAAGAGAGGCATCGCGATTGGTTTAGCGCTTTATTGAGTGAGTCGCCGGCGAACCCTGATTTTGCCGCCTATGACGCGGAATCTTTGGAAAAAAGGATGATGGTACATTTCCACAGGAACCCCGCAAAAGAAACGACAGTCAATACAGACGAATACGAAGCAGCTCTGAAAATCGCCAGAGATTTGGAAGAGGCCAGTTACGAATTCTATTCAGAGCTCTGGCAAAACGAGGAATCGGAACCGGATAAAGCCTTGTTTGACCTTATGCGCCGAGAAGAGTACTCCCACTTGGTGGGAATAGAAAATATGTTGTTTTACCTTACCCACAACAGTCAGTGGCTGGACAAAGAAGAAAGCAAGAGGTGGAATTGGATTTTCTAGCAAGTGATATATAGTCATATTTACCCGTTTAAGGATAATCTTGGGACGGTTTATGATATTGCCACAAAGGTAAAATGATCACACCCACAAAACTATTAAGGCAGGCGAAATATCTTAGCGGCCCTGTTGCGTGGGGAGTGGTTAAAGATGGCTGTCCGCAATACCGCCTGTTATGATTCCAATGATCTTTTCACCGTGAAGGAGCTGCTAAGCTCCGGAATTCTTGGGGATAGCGAAGCCATAGCAGGTTATGCCGGGCTTCACCGTGTGATAAAATCCGTAACTGTATTGACCGCCCCCAACCCGGAAAAATGGCTTTCAGAAGGCCTTCTTCTGCTTACCAACGGCTACCCATTTAGGGACAGGCTTCAAGACTGCGCAAGCCTCGTTGAAACCTTGGCGGCGCAAGAATGTGCCGCCTTGTGCATACATTTGGAGAGATTTGTTCCCGAATTACCCCGCGAAGCATTGGCACGCGCCGATAGCTTGGCTTTACCAATCTTGACTATTGGCGGGCAACCAGGATGGATCAACATAATAGAAAAGGTTTTATCCCGCCTCAATCGGCAAAATGAGCGTCTGAAAGGCGAAATCGCCGACATTTTCTTTAGCCGGTTCCCGGACAAACCCTTGAAAGCAATTTTGGCGGCCACAACCCTTATCAATAGGGTTACCGACGCTAAAATGTTAGTCTTGGATCGCCACAAAAAGCCCATGCTTAATACTGTCGCCTCACGAACTGTAAAAAGCTACCCATTCGGCTATCTGATACAGCCCATATGCTCCTGCCGCGAGGTACTGGGGTACTTAGCTATTCAAGCACCAAGTGGGAACATACCGCTTGAGCCTTTTGCGGAAGTGTTACAGTTGGTGAAAAACTTTACGAAATCGTCACTGTACCTTCACAAGTCTCGCGTGGAAACCCGCGCGGCGCGTTCAGGGCTTCTGGAGAATTTTCTGTGCAACGCAAGCCAGCAATTGTATCCTGAACACCTGGGGTTTTCAGATCAAAACCAAACTGTGAATGTAATAGCCACAAGCCAACTTTACAACAAGAAAAACAACGTTTTTTCGGACTTATTTGCAGAGGAACTGGAGCATGCCATTAATGGATTTTGCTTTTGCCTAAACGACGGTATGGCAGCGGTGACGACAGAAGAAGACATTGCCCCTAAAATCAACGCCTTAAGTGAGCTTTGGCGCCCATACAAAACAAAACCAGTTTTCGGGGTGAGTAGCGGCGGAGCGTTGGATAGCTTAAGAATGCTGGTTCGCGAAGCTTTTTTTGCTTCCACGGCCCCTTACATGTTTTCGTCGGTTTGCGGACCTGTTGTCTTTTACGACCAATTGCCTTCGGGATCAGTTCTTCTTGATTCGCCTTTCGCGTTAATAGACGAATCTTTCGCTAAGGTGCTAATGCAATTAAGCGCCCTGAAAAGCGAGGACAAAGAAATGATACGAACCTTACGCTACTACCTGTATGCAGATTGCTCCTTGAAGAAAGCTTCCCAGGCGCTGCATCTCCACCCTAATAGCCTCAAATACAGACTGCAGAAAATCAACCGATTCATCAAGCTTTCCACTTTTCAGGATAGAGCCGTCACTTTTTTCGCCTTGAAATGGATGCACACAATGTATGAACGGGAGTTCGAAGGCGCTTGCCGTTAGTCTGCCGCAGACAAACCGGCCCCTGGAATTCAGCGATGGGCGACAAAGGCAAACACAAAAACTACGGGGAAACATTTTTGGAAGGTCTGATTAGCCGATGTAGGAGGTGAACCGGCTTTTTGATGTCGGCAAATAACATAGAAAAAGGAGGGACAGGAAATGGTACCAAGTAATCCAGCTTTACTTTGGTATGTAGGAATCTATGCGGCACTTATGACGGTAATCGGAATGTGGTACTCGAAAGGCCTCAAAACCAGCGACGACTTCATCCTAGCGGGCCGCGGCCTAGGTTCGGTGGTTTTAATGGGAACCCTTATAGCAACCTGGTGCGGAAGCGGCACCGTTACTGGGGGAGGCAACTCGCGGGCCTACATGTTTGGCCCTTGGAACGCCATGGTTGGAATTCCCATAACCATCATTTCTGTCTGGATCATGTACGTCATAGCGCCCTCAGTAAGAAAATACGGCAAGTACACTGTGGCTGAATTGCTGGAAATCAAATATGGCCCGTTTGCCCGTGTCTTGGGGGCCATCATCGTTCTTTTGGCCTATGTAGGGATAACATCTTATCAGTATAAAGGGCTCGGCTTCGTGTTAAATGTAACCACGGGCATGTCCATCGAACTGGCGACCATTTTGTCCGCGGTTCTCATGATTTTTCTGGCAATGGCGGGAGGGCTGAAATCCGTCGCTTTTACCGACGCTTTAAGCGCGGTTTTAATGTTGGTGGGTCTTTGTCTCGCAGTACCGTATTCCATTAAAGCAGCCGGAGGATGGGCCACCCTTACCGCGAGTGTACCCCCGGAGATGAACACTTTAACCGGCGGCATATCTTGGCTCCAATTGGCAGGGTTTATCTTGCCGGGGATGTTTCTGCAAATTGGCGACCAAAACATGTACCAAAGACTGGCCGCTTCCAGAAGCGACGGGGACAGCAAAGTTTCTATGATCGGATGGCTTGTAGGGCTTCTTATAATAACACCCACGGTGGCCCTTATAGCATTTGCCGCCAAAGGTATTTTTCCCAACATTGACCCTGGCATGGCTCTAATATCCACTACGGTTGCAGTACCCCAATTTGTCGGGGGATTGCTCCTGGCCTCGGCGGCCGCGTTTATCATTACAACCGGAGATTCGTACCTTTTGTCTTGTTCCACAAACGTGACATACGACATCTACGTTCAACACATTAACCCAAAAGCAACGGACAAACAAAAATTCACGTTAACTCGAGTAATGTGCCTGGTACTGGGCGTATTAGCCTTCGTAATGCTGCAATTTTTCCCATCGATTTTAGCTGCTCAAATGTATGCTTATACAATATACGGCGCGGGACTCACCCCGGCAATTTTGGCAGTCTTTTTCTGGCCTAAAGTAACGAAAGCAGGTGGAATCTCTTCAATGTTCGTGGGCGTCTTATCCACCATGTGGTGGGAGTTGACAAAACCCATGGATCTCAACAGTGCTCTCATTTCGGTTCCCTTGGCGATTCTCACACTTATTGTCGTGAGCATGGCTACACAAAACCTAAGTAAAGAGGTGGCAGCATGAATTTTCTCAAAAAGGAAGTGTTTTACAGAAGGCATGATTCCATTAAGGCCTTTCTGGAGAAAGAGGGGTATGAGGCTTATGTGGTCCTTACACCGGACAACTTTTACTACACAACCGGGTTTCATTTGGATGTCGCTCCATGGGAGCGCCCGGTAGCTTGTGTCATTCCCAAGACAGGGAACCCTTTTCTCGTCATGAACGAGCTATCCACAAACCATATGCGCCTGTCAAAAGAAAGGGGCACTGTGGCTGTAGAAGACGTTTACTTTTGGAATGAGCACATATCCACAACCGTCAGAAACTACACAAAGCTGCAGTGGACAGAGCTTTTGGCGTATCAACTGAAACAACGCGGCATTGACAGAGGCACTTTGGCTTTTGACTCGGGGTTCGGCTCTGTAAAACCGCTTTTGAATGTGTTGCCCAAACTCAATTTTGTGAGTGAAGCCAATCTCATGGTTGAAATGAGAACTGTGAAGTGCGCGGAAGAACTCGAAATATACAGAACCGGAACGGTCATCACCGATTACGCCCAGGAGGTTTTCAGGGATTTGGTCAAACCCGGCGAGCTTATAGCCGTGATAGACAAAGAAGTGGCGAAACAAATGGTCCTAAAAGCCGCCAAATTGTTCCCGGGCGATTCACTTGAACCTTTTTGCCTCAGCCTTACCGGGCCTTATTCTTGTTCACCGCATGGCACCGGCGGCGACATCGACATGACCATTGAGGAGGGTCATGTAATAGTAGATATGCTCTGCTGCAGTTTTTGCGGATATTCCATTGAAAACGAAAGAACCTGGATAGTGGGGGAAGCCACCGATTTGCAGGCAAGAGCTTTTGAGGCGGCGGAAAAGGCTTGTGTGGCAGCCGCTGAACAAATGGTTGCGGGCAATAGGGTAGCATCTATCGACGCCGCCGCACAGGCGGAAATCGAGAAGGCGGGATTCGGTGAATACATCCGCCACAGAACCGGCCACGGCCTGGGAATCGCGGGCCATGAGTTTCCGGAAGACGTAGCTTTCAACAACCGGCCGCTTATTGAAGGCGAAGTTTGGTCTTCCGAGCCCGGCATCTACATTTTTGGTGTGGGTGGTTTTAGGCACGATGACACGGTTATCGTGGGCAAGACCAAGCCGGAAATACTCACCAAGTGGCCCAAGGATCTCAAAAGCCAAACGATTAAAGTATAGCGATTTGACACAAAAAGGGAACAAAAAAACCGGGGACCTGTGTCCCCGGTTTTTCATTTATCTGCTATACCTTGATGGTTTGGCTTTCCAAATCTTTAGGCCAAGTGGTCAGAACCTCGGGTTCTTTTTCTCCCACTATCACAGTGTCATCGTGCCTAAAACCGCCAACGCCATATACATATATCCCAGGTTCAGCCGACCAAACTTCACCGGCTCGAAGGGGTCTGTGGTTAAACGCCACGTCTTCGGGGAATTCGTGGCCGGCAATGCCAAGCCCGTGGCCGGTTCTGTGGCGAATATGAGCGCCAAACCCGGCCTTCTCTATCTCAGCCTGAGCTGCCGCATCGATAGAAGAAGTGAGATTTCCCGCAACCATTTGCCTGGAAGCCGCCAAAGAAGCAGCCGTGGACGCCCTAAAAGCCCTTTCCTGAACGTCGGATGACGGCTCGCCAACTATATATGTTCTTTCGTTTTCAACGGTGTAACCGTTGTAGCGAACAATGATGATGTTGACTATCCCGTGCCCTCTTTCAATGCGCATGTCCGCGTCGCCGCCGGTTCCGTGGGGGGAAGCTGAAGCCGGTCCGCTGAGACTGAAACACCGGGGTTCAACTTTGTCGCCCGGGAACATCTCCGCACCTTTAATGGCCATTTCTCTGGTGGTGGAAAGATCCACATCGACCATAAACTTGCCTGGCTTCACCAAATCCCTAAAAACCGACTGCCCGTAGTCGCTTAACTTAGCGCCTTCTCTAAAAAGCTCCAGTTCTTCGGGGCTTTTATAGGTACGCATATCCTTTATAAACTCGGCCTCGGTGGCAAAATCGACTTTGGGGAGATAACCAGTGAGCGGCTTTAGGGACCCCCATGATGAATCGCAGGCAAGAATCCCTCTGTCAATTCCGCGATTTTTCAATTCCTGTGCCAAAAGCCCCGTCCATTGCAGCTTGGTAAATCCCCTTATGGTCGAGGAAACATGCTCGTGCCAGAAATACACGTCGTCTACAGCCAAAGTATCCCTTTCCTTGGCCATTTGCACATGGTGGGTAGAAAGCTCGTTCATCACCAAAAAGGGATCACCATTTTTGGGTATAACCGCTGCCACAGGCCGTTCCCAAGGTGCCACGTCTAGAAAGAACCCCGTGGCATAGTAGAAGTTATCAGGAGTCAGGACAAGATAAGCCTGGTAGCCTTCCCTCTCCAAAAACTCTTTGATTCGCTGATGCCGCTTAACGAAAACATCTCGTTTCAAAAAATTCATGCAGCGCCCCTCCGATTCACACGCTATATTTTCGGTTAGAATTCGCCATGAATTACCTTTTTACCTTTCAATGCCGATCCAAACTTGGTGGCCGTTCAGATCCCATTCTTGGACCTGACTTGAACCGGCTTGAGATTCATGGATACGTAGATGGTCACAAAGGGTATCACCCTTGATATACTCCTCATGCCGCTCAATAGCCGTTCTTACAGTGGCGTCGCAAGTTATATCCATGGAGATGTGGTCAAGCACATTGAAATCCAGGCTTTTTCTCATGGTCTGAACTTTTGACACCAACTCCCTGGCGATGCCTTCCAGCATAAGTACTTCATCGATTTCTGTATCCAGTACCACAAACACATCTTTGTCCATTTCCACAGAAAACCCGGGCTTTGCTTTCATCCGTATTTCCACATCTTCTTTGGCCAACTCCAAAAGACCATCAGACAAAGAAAGCGTAGTAAACCCTTTGCTTTCGATATCTTGCGCCACCAGGGAAGCATCCTTTGATGCAAGCGCTTCCCTTATCTGGCCCAGGCGTTTCTGGTATTTAGGCCCGGCCACAGGCAGGTTAGGCCTTGCATCGTACAGCACATAATCTTGTAGTTCATCCACGTACACTATTTGCTTCACGTTGAGTTCTTCCCTGACTAGATTCTCGGTTTCTTTAAGCAGGGCCTTGTGTTTGCCGTTCACTAATATCTTTCTGAGAGGCTGGCGTACTTTTATCTGAACTTTGTTACGAATTGATCTGCCCAGTGAAACCAGCTCTATTACCAGACCCATTCTGGCCTCAAGCTCTCGATCAACAGCTGAATTCTGACACACGGGGTATTGCTCAAAATGAACCGACAAAAGGCCTTTTTCCTGGGTAAGGTTTTGATACATGCTCTCGGCCATAAAAGGGGCAAAAGGCGCCATAAGCTTGGAGACCCCCAGAAGCACTTCATACAAAGTCCTGTAGGCTGATTTTTTGGACACATCGAAATCCACGGACCAGAACCTTTCCCGGCTTCTTCTCACATACCAGTTTGACACTTGATCTACCACAAATTCGGATATAGCCCTTACAGTTCTGGTATAGTCATAAGATTCCATGTATGTTTCTATTTCTTTACATAGGGAAGCGTATCGCGACAACACCCATCGATCAATTTCCGGACGCTCCGCCAAAGGTATAGAAATCTCCCTGGGATCCATGTCATCGATATTGGCATACAAGGTAAAGAAAGAATATACATTCTGGAGGGTGCCAAAAAACCTTACCGCTACTTCCTTGACACCTTCAGAGTCAAATCTAGTTGGTACCCAAGGCGGTGATACGGCCATAAAGTACCACCGCAAAGCATCTACGCCAAAGCTATCTATCATATCCCAAGGGTTAACCGCGTTACCCCTTGATTTGGACATTTTTGAACCGTTTTTATCCAGGACGAGGTCGTTAACCAGAACCCTTTTGAATGCAGGCTGATCAAACAAAAAGGTAGAAATGGCTACCAAAGAATAGAACCAGCCCCTGGTTTGGTCCAAACCTTCTGCTATGAAATCAGCAGGAAAGTGGTTCTCAAAATCATCTTTGTGCTCAAACGGGTAGTGCATTTGCCCGTATGGCATTGAGCCCGAATCAAACCAACAGTCGATAACTTCCGGGGTGCGAGACATTACACCCCCGCAGGAGCATTCAAGTTGTATCTCGTCTACAAACGGTCTATGCAGATCAATTGTGTTGGGATCGATTTTTGTCAGTGAACGGCGGCTCAGTTCTTCGCGCGAACCCACTGACTCAAGTTTTCCGCATTTTGGGCACTTCCAGATATTCAAAGGGGTACCCCAATATCTGTTTCTGGATATGGCCCAATCCACCATATTCTCCAGCCAATCGCCAAACCGTCCGGTGCCCACATGCCGGGGATACCATGTAATCTTCTTGTTGGCCTCAATTATTTTGTCGCGGTATTGAGTCGTGGCTATGTACCACGACTTTCTGGCGTAATACAAAAGCGGGGTATCGCATCGCCAGCAAAAAGGGTAAGAGTGGGTCATGCGTTCACGCTTATAAAGCTTGTTCTCGCGGTTAAGAGTCCTGATGATGTCAGAATCCGCTTGTTTTACCAATCTGCCGGCCCACAAAGTTACTTTAGGAACAAACTTGCCTTCTTCGTCTACAAGCTGTAGCATAGGCAAGCCGTATTTTTGTCCCGACTTGTAATCGTCTTCGCCAAAGGCGGGCGCAATGTGAACCAACCCGGTGCCTTCTTGGGTGGAAACATAATCTGCCAGTACCACATAGAAAGCTTTTTCTCCGACTTCAACAAAAGGGAAAAGCTGTTCGTACTCTAAATATTCCAGTTCTTTTCCGCTCATCCTGGATAAAGCCACAGCGTCTTCTCCCAATACGGGCAGTAGACGCTCCTCCACAATGTAATAGATATCTTCTCCCAATTGTGCCCGAACGTAGGTGTTGTCGGGGTTTACCGCTATTCCCACGTTGGAGGGCAGGGTCCAGGGGGTAGTAGTCCATACCAACAGATATTCGTTTTCCCTGCCTTTTACTTTCATCTTCACATAAATAGAATCGATAGTTTCATCCTTGTAGCCCAAAGCTACTTCGTGCGATGCAAGGGGAGTGCCGCACCTGGGACAGTACGGCAAAATTTTGTGCCCCTCGTAGATAAGCCCCGCGTCAAAAAACCGTTTTAGAATCCACCAAACGGTTTCGACGTAATCGTTGTCCAAGGTTACGTACGGGTTATCCATGTCGATCCAGTAACCGATACGTTCCGTTAGACGGCGCCATTCTTTTTCGTAGGAGAACACTGAATCTCGGCATTCTTGGTTAAACGCCCGGATACCGTAATCTTCAATGTCTTTTTTGGATGATAGTCCCAAACGCTTTTCAACCTCGATTTCCACAGGAAGCCCGTGTGTGTCCCAACCGGCCTTACGGGAAACCTGGTATCCTTGCATGGTCTTATACCTGCAAGCGATATCTTTTATGGTGCGAGCGAGCACATGGTGGATTCCGGGAAGGCCGTTTGCGGTAGGCGGGCCTTCGTAAAATATGAATTTGGGGCTGCCCTCTCGGATTTTGACACTTTGATTGGCAATGTCGTTCTTCTTCCAAAAAGCAAGAACCATCTCTTCGCGTTCATTAACAGGAGATTTGGGGTCAACTTCACGGAAAACGCCCATAGTATTTTCCTCCAATCTTATCCTAAAAACAGAAATCGCCCGCAAACGGGACGATTTCTCGCGGTACCACCCAGCTTAGCCAATATTTCACAATTCTCGGCTCACTTTGGTGCCTTTTAACGCAGGCAACGCGGGCGACCCTACTTAAATTTCGGGCGCCGGCTCAAAGGTGATCTTGGGAGGCATAGCCGGTACCTGGTTTCCACCGCATGCAGGCTCTCTTTGACCAAAATGCCCCTTACTCGTCCTTATCATAGCTTTTTATAGTTTCCGACATTCTACTACGACTTAGCCCAAAAAGTCGACATCAGCAATATTGATTTCTCTTGACTTTGTTTGTTCCCGGGATTTATCATGTCCTTTGGACAGGTTCTCGTTGCCTATCCTTTAACTCGTCCAGAGAGGCGAAAAGGAGGCTTTAACTAAGATGACTGCATATGAAACGTAAAACCCCGCACACTTGTGGCGGGGTTTTTTATGCCCAAATTTGTAAAGTGGGAGGCACCGAAAATGTCGATGATGGAAAAAGCCGAGATCATGGACAAAGAGCAGATGAGGCGGGCGCTCGTCCGTATCGCCCATGAAATTGTGGAAAAAAACAAAGGTTTGAATGATGTAATTCTCGTGGGCATCCAAAAACGCGGCGTTCCTTTGGCCAAAAGGCTCGCGTCCATTTTGTCTGAGATAGAAAAGACAGAAGTGGTTGTAGGTGAGCTGGATATAACCTTGTACAGGGACGACCTAACCCTTCGTTTTGAACAGCCAAGGGTGGGTAGAACACATGTCCCGCAGGACATCAGAGGCAAAATAATAATCTTGGTCGACGACGTTCTTTATACAGGGCGCACCATAAGGGCAGCGCTGGACGCACTGATTGACCTTGGCCGTCCCGAGAGCATACAAGCGGCCGTTGTTGTGGATAGGGGACACCGCGAGCTGCCTATAAGGGCTGATTATGTAGGCAAAAATGTCCCTACATCCAAAAAGGAAGATGTGCAAGTAAGGCTTTTGGAGACAGACGGAATAGATCAAGTGGTAATCTCCGAAGAGCGAATTAAGCTTTAAGATTGGGGGGTAGAACTTGAGCTTCAGAGGAAAAGACGTTTTATCGCTACGAGAAATGGAACAGGAAGACATGGAGTTAATCCTTTCCACCGCAAGATCGTTAAAGGAGATTCTTTCCCGTCCCATAAAAAAAGTACCCACCCTTAGAGGAAAAGTCGTCTGCACGCTGTTTTACGAAGCATCAACGCGCACAAGGGCGTCTTTTGAGCTTGCCGCAAAATACATGTCAGCCGACACTTTTTCCATTCAGCGCTTGGGTTCGTCTGTACAAAAAGGGGAAACCTTGTACGACACTGCCCGAAACCTTGAAGTGATGGGGACAGATTTGGTGGTCATGAGACACGAGGTTTCAGGGGCATGCCATTTTTTGGCCAAAACCCTTGACATACCCGTGGTAAACGCCGGCGATGGCTTGCACGAACACCCGACACAAGGGCTTTTGGATATATTTACGATTTTGGAGTATAAATCGAGGATTCGCGGGCTTAAGGTGGCCATTCTAGGGGATGTGCTTCACTCAAGAGTAGCCCGTTCAAATATTTTTGGCCTTACTAAAATGGGTGCGCAAGTAAGCGTCGCGGCACCCATGACGCTTCTTCCCACAGGACTTGAAAACCTTGGTGTACAAGTGTTTAGCAAAGTAGACGACGCCATTAAAGACGCCGACGTTGTCTATGTACTTCGTCTGCAACTGGAACGACAGGCAAAAACACTTTTCCCCTCAAAAAGGGAGTACCACGAATTTTTCGGTTTGGATAGAAAACGGCTGGAGCTTGCCAAAGACGACGCTCTTGTAATGCACCCCGGCCCTATGAACAGGGGCGTTGAAATAAGCACAGATGTGGCTGATTCCACAAAATCAGTAATCCTCGACCAGGTTACAAGCGGGGTTGCCATAAGAATGGCCATCCTTTATTTAGTTTTGGGGGGCAGAGAATAGTGGGCAAACACATTCTACTAAAAGGTGGAAAAATCGTAGACCCCGTGTCACGTCAGGAAGAAATCGCCGATTTGTTAGTCCTAGATGGGAAAATTGCTGAAATTTCCCCAAACCTGGAGCCAAAAGGAGATATACAAACGCTTGACGTGTCCGGAATGATAGTCATGCCGGGGCTTATAGATATGCACGTTCACCTGCGGGAACCCGGTTTCGAATACAAAGAAGATGTTTCTTCGGGGACGAGGGCCGCCGCAATGGGCGGTTTTACCGCGGTCGCTTGTATGCCCAACACCAACCCTACCATTGACGATGATACTGTGGTGGCAAGAGTCGTAAAACGGGCCCAAGACGTGGGACTGGTTAGGGTTTACCCCATTGGAGCTGTTACCAAAGGCAGGAAGGGGCAAGAGTTGGCTGAAATCGGGGAAATGTGTGCCCAAGGCGCTGTCGCCTTTTCTGACGACGGCGACCCGGTTTCCACAGCCGAAGTGCTTAGATGTGCCTTGGAGTACCTTAAACCTTTCGGCGCACCTTTGATGGATCACCCGGAAGAGAAGAGTCTGTCGGAAGGCGGCCAAATGAACAGAGGGCAAAATTCTATTCTTGCCGGATTTCGCGGCATACCCGACGAAGCCGAGGATGTATGCGTTCAAAGAGACATCAGCGTGGCGCGCCTTACAGGCGGCAAACTGCACTTGACCCACATTTCCACAAAAGGATCTGTTGAGCTCATTCGGGCCGCCAAACAAAAGGGCATCCCGGTAACCTGCGATGTAACACCCCACCATCTGTTTTTCACAGACGACATGGTTTTAGAATCCCAATACGACACCAATACCAAAGTCAATCCGCCTCTTAGGTCTAGAGAGGATACAGAAGCCCTTTGGGAAGGGTTACAGGACGGGACCGTCGACGCTATAGCCACTGACCATGCCCCTCACCATCAAGACGACAAACTTGTGGAATGGGATTATGCGGCGCCTGGCATCAGCGGCCTTGAGACTGCCGTTAGCCTTGTAACGGATAGGCTTGTGACGCCGGGACACATTTCGTGGCTCAAGATGGCGGAAGTTATGAGCCTTAATCCCGCAAAAATACTAAAACTCGCGGGCGGAACCCTTTCTTTGGGAGCGCCGGCCGATATCACAGTAATCGACCCCGCCTACGAGTATTCTGTGGACACCCGGCAATTTGTGTCCAAGGGCAAAAATACACCCATCCAAGGTTGGCGTCTCACCGGAGCTCCCTGGGCCACCATAGTCGCCGGAACCGTCGTAATGAAAAACCGGAGCCTTTTGTCATGACCGCCTTATCTGTTTTAGACCAAACATCCGGGGTGGTATCTTCTCGATTGGGCAGTGACGGGTATTACAGAATGGTTTTGGATTCGCCCCAAATCGCGAAGACCGCTAAACCCATGCAGTTTGTAAATATCAAACTGGGCGCCTTGGAGGATCCATTTTTGAGGCGCCCTTTTAGCCTTTCGGGCATATATCCTGAAAAAGGTTTGCTGGAAGTCACCTGGAAAGTGGTGGGGCGGGGCACAGAGGCCATGACTCTCATTGGACCAGGCAACACTTTGTCGATTCTGGGCCCATTGGGTAACGGCTTCACCCACAAAACTTCCCGGCTTTGGCTTGTCGCCGGGGGCTCCGGCCTGGCGCCTATGTTTCCTTTAGCCGCAAAAGCCAGGCAAGAAAATTGTGAAGTGCAGCTGTTCTACGGAGCGCACTGCCAAAAAGATCTCATGGAATCAGACAAATTTCAGGATATTGGATGCCATGTTCATGTGGCTACCGAGGACGGTAGCCTAGGCGCCCAGGGCTTTGTAACCGACCTTTTGAAGCCGCATCTTGAAGGCTTTAACCCGCGCCATCAAATGGTGGCGTGCGGACCAAACCCCATGCTTTCTGCCTTAAAAAACCTGGTGGGAACCTCGGTGGAACTCTATGTGTCGCTGGAATCCAGAATGGCATGCGGAGTAGGCCTGTGTAAGGGCTGCGCGGTTAGGGCCAGCGGAGAAACAGAGCGCTATCTTCACGTTTGCACTGACGGCCCTGTGTTCA
>CAYPVF010000026.1:0-17315 GCA_964414105.1 uncultured Eubacteriales bacterium | reverse complement strand
TTTGGGGGTCTACAGGTCCCAAAACCGCGTTTGGATCCATTACCAATTCATCGGCCGAAAGCGCTATCATGGAGCCGCCCGACATGGCGTAGTGTGGAACGAACACTGTGACTTTGGCTTTGCGGCGAAGAAGCGCCCTGGCGATTTGTTCAGAAGCCAGAACCAACCCGCCGGGTGTGTGTAGAATGATGTCTATGGGCATGTCTTCCGGTGTGAGCCTTATGGCTCGCAGAACCTGTTCCGAATCTTCTATATTTATGTATCTCGACAAGGCCAATCCCAAAAAGCTGATGGATTCCTGCCTGTGGATAAGCGTGATAAGCCTGGAGCCGCGTTTCTTCTCAAAGGCTTTCATGATGCTCATCCGGGAAGTTTCAAGCTGTTTTCTGTGTATAACAGGCAATACGGCGGATATTATGAAAAAACCCCAAATAAGAAAAGAGAAATCCATGGGGACAATGCCTCCTTCAAACTACAGTGTTTACATAATGCGGCCTACCCACACAGCCTGCGCCTGCGCTTTACAGGCGCCTTTCTTAAGTATCAATATACAGATAATTTAGCCCGATAGCCAGGTTTTACTATATTCCGGCCACCGGGCTTCATAAGTTATTCCTGCCTATTCGGTACGAAGCGCTTCCACAGGGTCTTTCTTGGCGGCTATCCGCGAGGGAATGAGCCCCGCCACAAAAGTAAGCCCCATACTAATGGCCAGAAGAGCTGCCCCGCTTTGAACAGGTAGAGCCGCTACGCCGGGAATTTTGGTGGCTTTGGCAATAATTGCGTTGGCCGGAATGCACAGAAGAAGAGTGGCGCCCACGCCAATCAGACCCGCCACAAGACCGACTATGAGAGTCTCAGCGTTGAAAACCCTGGAAATGTCGCCTTTAGACGCCCCTATGCTGCGCAATACGCCGATCTCTTTGGTTCTTTCAAGCACGGAAATGTACGTGATGATTCCGATCATGATGGAAGATACCACCAAAGAAATGGCCACAAAAGCTATCAGTACGTAGGTGATGGCGTTTATCACGCCCGTGACAGACGATAGCATCATATCCAAATAGTCGGTATACTGGATAACTCCGTCGGGGTTCCCTTCATCTGTCACTTTTTTGTTGTAGCCGTCGATTATGGCCTTAACCTCGGCCTTTGCCTCGAAATCCTTGGGGTAAATGTTTATTCGGGTGGGGTTATCCAAGTCGGAAACCCCCAAAATAAGCAAGTTGTCTTCATAGGTCGACTTGGAAGCAGGCGAGTAACGTGCAAGGAAAGCCTCCCGTTCTTCGGGCGGCATTGATGCCAATTGGGCCTGCTGCTCCGGGGACAAAGCCCCGGCGGTGTCTTCCGAAGCCGCGAACGGTTTCCCCGAAAACACATCCACATCAGGATTGGCCATCTGCTCTTTCACTATTTTGCTGTCTTTAACGGCGTCCACAAAATGCGCTGCCAAGTCGGGTGTATATCCCAAAGACGAAGGGCCAAAGCTTTCGGTAGCTTCTTCAGAAGGCCTGAGAATTCCCACAACCTTAATGTCGGGGGCGTTCTTTACCACTTGGGCCAAAAAAGCCTCGTCGCCGCTTCTATCCACCCACTGGCCATCGGCCTTGTCATAAAAGTCAGTGTTAAGCACCAGCTTAAACCTGACATCCAACAGTTCATCATAAAAGTAGCTGACTTGCTCAGACGGCAGCACCTTTTTTCCCACCGAGATATCCCTCATCATGGAATTTACTTCTTGCGGGTCTTTTAGACCCAAAGAGTAAAGGGCGTAGTCGGTTATCTCGTTGTCCCTATTGACCAAAAACACTACTTCGTCGTATTTCTCGGGCATTCTTCCCGCAAGAACCTGATATTGAAAATCCAGAACATCGCGGTTGCCCAAAAGCTCCTCCCAAACGTCGGAGCCGGGCTGGTGGTTCATCATTCTCATAGCACCCATAGGGGAGGACGAGCCCGAATCGGTCAAAAGAGAACTGGGGTGAACTTGAAAAACCCCATCCTGGGTGTCGGCCCTGTAAATATTCATCGGGGTCGTGTATCCATATTTAATGTCGTTTGTATAATCGGCTATACTGCTTCCGCCATTTTCTATGAATTCTTTGAACGCGCTCAAGTCGTTTGTGGCCGACTCGGACAAAAGACTTCCCATCATGTCGACCATTACATCGTAGGAATAAACCTTGTCCAAAGGATGGTCCGCTTCGTGATGACGGATACTCATTGCGGCGCCCATGAGCGCGGTCATGTCCACCGTGGACTGCTCAATAGAAAGTGGATAGCTTGACATGGTGTCCTTTTGGACATTGGCGATATAGCCCTGCATGCCCGTGGAAAGCGCCAGGATCAGGGCAATCCCGATGATGCCGATGCTGCCCGCAAAAGCGGTCATAAAGGTGCGGGCTTTTTTGGTCATAAGATTGTTCAAGCTAAGGGACAAGGCGGTAGCCATAGACATGGGAGGCTTGCGTTTGGGCCTCTGACCCTGGGCGTCCAGCTGCGTATCTTGCGATGTCTCGGACGACGAATCATAGGGATTGGTGTCGTCAGTGACCTGACCGTCTAGAAGCCTTACAGTTCTCGTGGAATGTTGTTCCGCCAATTCCGAGTTGTGGGTGACCAAGATCACCAGCCTGTCTTGGGCGATTTCTTTCAATATTTGGGCTATTTGCTCGCTAGTTTCAGAGTCCAAGGAACCCGTGGGTTCGTCAGCCAGAAGAATCTCCGGGTTATTCACAAGCGACCTGGCGATGGCGACTCGTTGCATCTGTCCGCCAGACAACTGGTTGGGCTTTTTGCGGGCCTGGTCCCCAAGGCTGACTTTCTCCAGCGCCTCAAGCGCCCTTTTTTGGCGTTCCGCTTTTGAAACCCCCGAAAGCGTCATAGCCAGCTCCACATTGGCCAAAACACTTTGATGGGGTATAAGGTTATAATTTTGAAACACAAATCCTATTGAGCGATTTCTGTACGCATCCCAATCGGCGTCCTTAAATTTGGTGGTGGAAACGCCGTTTACTGTCAGGTCCCCAGAGGTGTAACGATCAAGGCCGCCCACTATGTTCAACAGTGTAGTTTTGCCGCAGCCTGACGGACCCAAAATAGACACGAATTCATTTTTCCGAAACTCGATGTTGATGCCCTTTAAGGCCTCAACAGAGGTATCACCCATGTGATAAGTTTTCACAATGTTTTTGAGGGTTAGCAACGAATCCTGCCCCTTTCCAATGCCTATACGATGAAGTTTACTACAAAATCCGGGCCGACATCTTCTGGCGCGGTGCCACTGCGGCGCCGAAATGCGGCTCATTACAGTTCATGTTTGGTTACGGATTTTGGGGTAAAAGGTAACAGTGGTTATGTGGGTTACGAATTGGCGAGACGCCAGATATCTCTTTCGACGCAGACGTTAAGCCCCTGTCCGCCGGGTGGCGCAAGACTGTATTTCACATATAGTTCGGCAAAGTAATCTTTGAAGGCGCGGAAATAGTCCAAATCCGGGGTTTTCATAGATCCCATTACAGGCTTACCGAAAGGCATCCATATTGATGCTGAAGGAATAATTCCCCTTTCAGCTAAAAATCTGGCACCCTCTTTCAAAGTGTCCAAACCTTCCAAGCCTATTATGAAATTCGAGAACGCTTTGCCCGGCCCGTATTTTTCGGCTACATATGTGAGTGTGTCGATGTAACGAGTTTTACCTGCTATTTGTCGTTTCCCAGGTGTAATGACATTAGCAAGCCTGTCGTCCCAGACTTCAAGGCTACATGCTATCCTGTCAATACCCAATGAAAAATACGTGTCAATCGTGTGCCGGTTTTTGAGTGGAGTGGAATACAAAAGGATTTCGCCGCTAAGTTTGTTTCTGTCAAAAGTCTTGCCGATGTAATCTAGATAGCTTGTGATGTGTTCTGATTCGTCTTCCTCCAGGATCGTGGAGCCGCCGGTGAGCTGCAGGCTATCGCAACCGACGTTACTGCTACCGTATTCTATAATCTCAACGAGGTCTTCCGGGGCTAGGGGTTTGGGCAAGGGCTTGTGCCTTCTGGATAGGGACTCAAACTGTCCGCCGGAGAAGCAAAATTGGCAGGGGTATCCGGAGCTGGCAAATTCGCACGGCCAAAGGCATTGGAAAGAAACCCAATTGGTCCCCTGGATTACCGCGTTGCCCATGAAGGGTGTTCCCAAAGTGGTTTTTCGGCGGTAAAAATCGGTTCCGGGAAGAAAAGAAATGGGACAGACTGCATCACCGTCACACATGAGAACCGGCGTGTCTTCATGCAGGGCCACTTGGTATGGCGTCGATAAATCGGACATGTATCGCAAAAGCTTCAGGTTATCCCATGAGAACATGTTCGCAAGGGTATCAAAGTGAAAACCAAGGTCGGTCAGCATGGTTATTGTTCCATCTGGCAGTTTCATGCAATTGCAGGTCAGGGCGTTTGGATATATACGGTGGGTCGACTGGTATTTTCGGTAGATTTCCTTGTCGATTTTAACCCCGCGGCTTATTACCAGGCATTTTAGTTCGACCGAATCCACATAAGATTTTCCCAATTTGTATAGGCGCATTAGAACCCCCAGCTGTTGATCTTGGTTTTGGGTCCCATTCTCCCTCGAAGCGGGAAAGCCCGCAAGTTATATTGTCCTTCTCAAAGGGGGCATTTCCTTTCTTGCGGGACGTTGTCAGGCCGACAGCATTCCCATCTCCCGTTCCATCCCCCGCCGCAACTCCCGCTGATCTACCGTTGCATCTGCCGAGAAACCGCCGAGAAACCTTAGCTTGGTTGTTGTGGGACGGCTTCTTACATGTTAAAATATGATTTGTCAGTGCCGGAGTGATGGAATTGGCAGTCATGCACGACTCAAAATCGTGTGCGGTAACCCCGCGTGCGGGTTCGACTCCCGCCTCCGGCACCATGCACCGAAACGATTTTCTAGTAAAATCATATGAACATATCCTCAAAGAAAAATACCAGCACAGCTACCCCGACACGCTATACTATCTGTTGATTGACGGCGAATTCCGTGGTGCAGTGGTCGGAAAATTCCGCTATACGCCTGAGGTTGAGGATGTGATTGGGGAGTTGCCCTGGGATCGGAAAGATGAAATATTAGAGGCGATTCATGGGTTGTGTGGTAAAAACAATCCGATAAAGCGATATCAGGGGGAGGAAAATGATGCATAGATCAATGATGCAGGTTTACATTAAAAACAGCAGCCAAGCCGTTGAATTTTATAAAAATGTTTTCGGCGCGGAAGTTTTGATCTACGGTAAGCACGAAAATGGAACAATCGTCCACGCCGAACAAAACATTTTTGGGCAAATTTTTGCGTTCTGCGAAAGTCCTGAGACAGAAGCCGTTACAGGTAACACGATGCAATTCTGCTTGGACTTCGGTGCGGGGAAAGAAGAACTTGTTCGTGAAATTATCGAAAAACTCGGCGACGGCGGCAAGCTCATTTACCATGATGTGGACTGGAGTTCAATTATGGCGGACATAACCGATAAATATGGAGTGCGCTGGTGTATTTTTGCTTAATCAAGGAGGTCGGTTATGGATGCCAATATCTTTCTAAAAGCGAATCAAATTATCAAAAGCTGCGATGCGGCGTACATTGGCGTTATCGATGAAAACGGTTATCCGAATGTTTCTACGGTATCGACAATAAAGCCCGACAGCATATTTGAAGCTTATTTCTCAACAGGCATGGGTGCGAATAAGACAAAACGCTTGCTTCGTGACAAACGCGCCAGCTTATGCTACTGTTTGAATGGTGATAATGTCACACTCGTCGGTGAAGTGGAAATTCTCACTGAGCAAGGGACCAAGAAGCAGTATTGGCTGGATTGGTTTATCAACCACTTTCCGCTTGGTGAAACAGACCCAGATTACTGCATCATCAAATTTACTACAAAACGTGTATCTCTATGGATTGATTGCGAAAGTGCAGAATTTACAATAGATGAGTTGTTGACCGTACAATCTCGTTGCGGTCTTTTATGCAGGTGGTGTACATATAGAGAATCTCTCGGTTGCGGAGGCTGTATCGAAACAAACGGAAATCCGTTTCACGGTGAATGTCCCGTTGCAAAATGCTGCCAAGACAAAAGCCACACCCACTGCGGAGAGTGTGCTGATTTGCCCAGTGAATGCTCCGATGCAAACTGCCAAAAAGCAAATTCGGAAGGATTTTACCCGTGCGGAGATTGTGAAAAAACATCCTGTGGCAAGTTGCACTCCTATTCTTATAAAGACCCAAATCACGGCGACAATCCTCCGGGAGCAAGGGTTACCATATGCCGGGAGTGGGCGGCAAGAACGTCCTCTGATACATAAAGTCACTTGGAATTTGATTCATCGCGAATTCAAAAAGGTTTTTCTATGGCGATACCTGTCAAAACAACCGAATAGTGGACATGGGTGCAGGAGTCCAAGCCTGACAAGCCGAATAGTGTTATTATATCAATGCAGACGTGATTTGCCAGCGTAAGGCCTTAAACTCTACTCTATGTCAGCCCAACACGATTGTTATTTGCGGCCAATAGTCGCCATTTGAAAAAAGCAGGTCAAGCTTTTCTGCCGCTTCTTTTTGAAGTGGTGGCACAGTGGCGACTACCCCTTGGTAAACCAAAGAAGTGTTGGACAAACGAATCGGGTCTCAGTCCGTTGACGCTTGTAAGTAAGAAATCAGCGTTGACGCCGAAGTGGTCAGCAACCTTCCAAGGTTTTTTTGGCATTATCCGTTTAGTGAAGCACAGAATAACATCTAACTCAGTTTGGGTTAACCTTGTGTTTTTACGTAACGCGGGCAATCCATGTTCAAATATCCTTGCAGCACTATTCTTACCTCATCATGTTTAAAGATCTCTTGATTTAGAGACAGTCGTAAGACGTGGAATTGATCTCTGGATAGGCAGGAGAAAAGTAAAAGGATCTTGAAGATTGTCTCACACATTTCCCGTTTTTGAGGTGAATGATGCGAGCATTTTGCGGTTATCATGGGACATCGTCCGAATTTGCGGCGGGAATCGAAAGAACAGGGTTCCGACCAGAGGAAAGCGACGAATTATGGTTAGGGTCCGGAATATATTTCTATGAAGAAATTGGTTATGCGCGTGAATGGGCAGAAAGGAAATTTGGACGACACGGCTTTACAATAGTGATATTTGGAATCGAATTTGTCGTTAGGATGGATGAAGTGCTGGATTTGTTAACCCGTGAAGATATGCAGATTTTCGTGGAGGTTTTTGACAGGCTTGATAAAAGGGCCAGGCTTTTGGGTGCAAAACTGACACACCACAGAGATGGGGAAGTTATTAACTTCATTTGTTCCGAAATAATGCCGAACATCAAAGTGGTACGAGGTGTTTTTTCCAAGGCAACCGCCTATACTAGGAGGAACATCTCAAGAATTAGGGAGACACCCATAGAGTTTGCGGTTAGAGATGTCAATTGTATACAATCAAGACAAAGGGTAGAAGAGGGGATCCAACATGGACAGAATGCAAATGGTCCGTGCTTATTTCGATGAAGTGACACCCGAGGAATTTTTCGCCGGTTTGAAAAGGGCAGGCATCGGTTGGGTTACGTATATTCCCGTGGTAGAAAGAAAATACGAGGTAAGTTTCGTACATTCGGGATGCAACATCAATTGGCGTTTGCCGGTGCGTAATCCTGCCTTTTATGCACTGGAAAAAGGACAAGCCGCATGACCAACATACCAGTAGAAGCTGCAATTCAATTCGAGCATTACATGGTTAACTCCCTTGAATTATCATCAAATGATTTAATCTCTTTTGGCTCGGAAAAAGATCTCAAACTATCTTTATCTACGAAAGTGGCGCTCAACGAAAACAATGACAAGGCCCAGGTGACTTTGGCATGCGATATTAGTTCGTCGGAGCCAACGCCTGCATTTACTCTTTCAATAACAATGGTTGGTTATTTTGGCTTGCAGGCCTGTGTGACGTCTCAAGAAGTCCAGGAATTGTATACGAAAAACATGGTGGCCATTCTTTTTCCTTACATGAGGGCCGTGATTACTACTGTAACAGCAGCCGCCAACATACCGTCGGTTGTTTTGCCAACCATCAACGTCGCCGAGACGTTGGTCAAAGCCGAAAATCTGGCGGCAAAAACCCACGAACCCCCTTGCGAACCATAGCTAATGGCGAGATTTGCCCATGTCAATCGGAACGCCGGGATTCACATGTATACTGCCTCTACGCTTGCGGTAAAAGAAAATGAACACAGGCGGTGCGGACGCTAAGTTTGCAGACGATAAACCCCGCGTTTGACCCAAAGATCTTCATTTAGGACAGAGGCGACAATTTTGGGAAGGGGAAGTTGGTTTGTCGGATAAGGACGCTACCCTAACCAGTTGGTCTTCTACTGAACACACGGGAAATGCCTTGTATATTGCTCGCATCAGGGAATCGGATAAGAAAGTACAACCGTTGAAAGATCACTTGCTTCGAACCATGCAGTTGGCTGAATCATTTGGGGCAAAATTGGGGCTGAAGCATTTGGCAGGCCTAGCGGGATTACTTCATGACTCGGGAAAGTACCTCGATCGATTTCAGGAATATATCAGGCAAGTTATGTTTTACCGCGTGCCGGCTGAAATAAAAAAGGGCAAGGTAGATCATTCCACTGCTGGTGGAAGGCTATTGTATTCAATGTTCTACAGCAAAGGTTCTTTTCATCTGCGGCTGCTAGTTGAAATCATCGGGAACGTGATCATATCTCACCATGCCAACCTGCAGGACTACATTTTGCCATCTGGTGAATCAGACTATCTAAGACGTGTTCAAGATAAGGAACTCCCAGGATATGAGCTTTGTGTTGAACGGTTTTTTGAAGAAGTGATTACCAAAGAGGAATTTGTCAAGTACGTGGACGCTGCCCTGGATGAGCTAATCCAGTTTACCGACAATACCCCCACGCAGAGTTTTTTCTTGACGAAATTGCTATTTAGTTGTCTCGTTGACGCAGATCGGACTGACGCGAGGCAATTCGACGGGCAGAATTCTGACTTAGAAGCGGAGGCACCCCAACACGGGTCGTTATTTGGTGTTTACTACGAAAGACTACTGGAACACCTTGCGTCACTCAAGAATAGACAGGAAGCTGATAAGCCGATTAACCTGCTTCGTTCTGCGATGTCCGAACAATGCGAGAAATTCGCCGAGGAGCCTTCCGGTGTGTATACGTTATCTATCCCGACTGGTGGAGGCAAAACTTTGGCCAGTCTTCGCTATGCACTAAAGCACGCGCAAAAATACGGAAAGGATAGGATTGTCTATGTTGTACCTTACACCACCATAATTGAACAAAATGCAGCGGAGGTTAGGGACGTTCTGAAAGACGAAGAAAATATACTGGAGCATCATTTCAACGTCGTTCAGGATGATCTAGAAAACGACGGAGAGGGCGATGAACAGGACAGTAGTCTGGTAGGAAAAAGAACAAAGCTTAAGCTTGCACGCGACAACTGGGATAGTCCTATCATTCTTACTACACTTGTCCAATTTCTAAATGTTTTTTACGACAAAGGCAACCGAAACACGCGGCGTTTGCACAATCTGTGCCGCGCTGTTATCATTTTTGACGAAGTCCAAAAGGTGCCGACTAAATGCATTTCGCTTTTCAACGAAGCCTTAAACTTTCTGAAGGAAAAGGCGCGCTGTAGCATTCTTCTTTGCACGGCAACGCAACCCACCCTTGAGCATGTCAAGCATTCCTTATTGAAAAGCCCCGATGGTGAAATTGTTCCGCAATTAGCAGACGTTAGCAGGGCGTTTAAAAGAGTGGAAATTGTTGATGAAGCAAGCAAGCCGATGACCAACGAACAGCTGGCCAACTGGATTCGCGCGAACGCCACTTCATGGGGAAGTACTTTAGTAATTCTCAATACGAAATCAGTGGTAAAAGACCTGTATAAAAGGTTAGAGGATGGGCCCCTACCTGTTTATCATTTGAGCACATCCATGTGTGCGGCACATCGCAAAGAACGGATCGGCAAAATAAGAACCTTGCTCGCTAAGCACATCACATTTATCTGTGTAACGACTCAGCTGATTGAAGCCGGAGTGGATATCAGTTTTAAGTGTGTTATACGTTCCCTTGCAGGGCTGGATTCCATTGCACAGGCCGCCGGTCGCTGCAACAGGCATGGCGAAGACGACTCGCAGAATGTATATGTAATTCGTCACGCCGAGGAAAAGTTGGCAAGTCTTCCTGAGATCGAGGCAGGCAAAGAAATTTCCGCTAATATTCTCGCAAGGTTTAAGAAAAATCCAAATGTATACAACGGGGATCTTCTTTCGGAAAAGGCCATGCGTGAATTTTTCGCCTTTTACTATAGAAAAATGGGTACTAACTTGAACTACCATGTTCGGCAAGTGGACAAGGAGATGACTAAGCTCCTATTTTGCCTTGCAGAGGAGAATAGTTACGTTGCCCACCATCAAAAGAAATATGGCAAGCGGTTCCCATTAATACTAAACGGGAGCTACAAAACGGCCGCTGAATATTTCAATGTCATTGAAGAGAAAACGTTCTCGGTTATCGTGCCCTTTGGCTCAGGCAGGGGGTTAATCCAAGAACTGAACAGTAGCGAGAGAATCGACGATTTGGCAAAGTTTTTCAGGACGGCACAGCAATACGTCGTAAATCTTTATCCGCAAGAGCACGCTCAACTAAGGCGGCAAGGTGCGTTGGTAGGCCATATTGAGAACATGATTTGCGAACTGAAAGAAAATTGGTATAGCGATGAATATGGTATTGATTTGCTGGGGGAAAGCGGGATGGGCTTTGCGACTTTAGGGGAACAGCCTACCGTTTGACAGATAGGCTGTTCAAAAACTGATTTTGGTTCATCCGTACTACTTGTCATTTTTTCAATCCACGCACCCAATGCGATTCTATTGAACCCAAATTTGGTGGTCAGGTAGTGGCGGTTCGCGGTTCGCGTCGCCCCTTTAAACAAAGTGTCACCACTGCTACCTTAGGGTCCCTTGCCTGCCTATCTATTATATTACACACGGCAACAGAGGATTCACATCGTGGCTGTGAAGTGATCAGTTATGTATTACTTGTCATTGAGGTTTTAATGAAAAAGATGTATAGTATAGCCAAAGGCAAAGGAAGGAGGTGGATTTGTGAAGTGAAAAACGAAATACAGTTCGAGCTATCCGGGGATTACGCGCTATTTACTGACCCGCTTACAAAGATTGGGGGTGAAAAGCTCTCCTACAGTGTTCCCACATACCAAGCATTGAAAGGCATTACGGAATCCATCCATTGGAAGCCCACTATTGTTTTTGTGATCGATGAGCTGCGTGTCATGGAACCGATTCAGATGGAGTCCAAAGGAGTGCGTCCCATTGAGTATGGAGGCGGGAATACGCTTGCTAACTACACTTACCTGAAAGATGTTCGTTATCAGGTGCGTGCGCATTTCGAGTTTAACCTTAACCGTCCTGAGATGGCGTTTGACAGAATTGAGGGTAAGCACTACTCCATGCTTCAACGTGCTTTACAGGCTGGTGGGCGCAGGGACATTTTCTTAGGCGCCAGGGAGTGTCAGGGTTATGTTGAACCGTGCGAATTTGGAAGCGGTGCGGGGTTTTACGACAACGCGGGTATACACCACTTAGGGACGATGGTTCACGGTTTCAACTATCCGGATGAGACCGGGGAAAACCTTTTAGAGTTGAGGCTGTGGTCTGCGGTCATGGATAAAGGGTACATCCGCTTTCCCAGGCCAGAAAACTGCAAGATTGTCCGTCCCATAAGAAAAATGAAAGCAAAAGGGTTTGGGCGACATAATACTCAGTCTGTGGAGCAGGTGCTTCAGGACTTAGGGGGTGAGTAAGTGAGCTGGTTACTCAATTTATACGAGACTTATGAGGCGAATCTTGATCAAGTCGGTAAAATGGTTAAAATAGATAAAGATCAGGAATATACATTACTTCCAATTTCCCATACAACACAAAACGCACATATTGAAGTAATGGTTGATGAAGATGCGTGCTTCAATTCGGCGAAAACGTTAAACAAAGAGAATACGCTAATTCCTTGCACTGAAGAGGCCGCCAGCCGATCTGGAACCAAGATAGCGCCTTATCCGTTGCATGATAAGCTCGTCTACGTCTCCGGCGATTTTGCCAAATACAGTAGCACTGCCAAGAATCTGGACGGCGCGCCTTTTGCGGCCTACATAGAGAACTTGGGGGATTGGGCCAATTCGCCCCACGCATGCGAAAAAGTCAAGTGCATATATGCCTATCTGCGGAAAGGCAAGCTGATTGAAGACCTAGTTGAGCATGGGGTTCTCGTCCTTGATCAAGACAAGAAACTGATTGAGAAATGGAATAAGAAGTATGAAAAACTGTACGCCGCAAAACCGCCGGTATTTTCTAGTGGGGTTGAGGAACAATCTAGCGCGTTCGTCCGTTTTAACGTCTACTCACCAACATCAATGGACGAAGTATGGAAAGATCCGACGGTTCACGCGTCATTCGTTGCTTATTATAACGAAAAACTGGAAGAAGACGATGTCTGCTTTGTAACTGGTAAGCGCCTTCCGAGCACCGAACGTCATGCCAACAAAATCCGCCATTCCGCCGACAAGGCGAAACTGATATCCGCTAACGATAGAAGTGGCTTTACCTTCCGGGGAAGGTTCCGGACAAGCCGAGAGGCTGCCGGCATCAGCTATGAGGTTTCACAAAAGGCGCACAACGCACTAAAATGGTTAATTCGCCGCCAAGGAAAAGCCATTGATAACCGTGTGTTTCTTGTCTGGGGTAATGACAGCGTTTTTGTGCCGGGTCCAGATGATGACGCGCTCGACATCATGCAGCATGGCGGCAGGGAACCTGAAAGGGAGCCGGATACCGACAAGCTCTATGCTTCGGAGGTGTACAAGGCTATAGACGGCTATCGGCATGATTTGGCATACCAGTCACAGGTAAATATCCTCGTGCTCGATTCGGCAACGACTGGTAGAATGGCGGTCCTGTATTACCGAAATTTGGACAAGGCCTTATATCTGAACCGACTAGAAGAATGGCACAGGTCTTGCGCTTGGGAGCACCGATACCGAAAACACCAAGATCAGTTCGTTTCTTTTTTTGGGGCGCCTGCTACTAAAGACATTGCTTTTGCAGCCTATGGACCGAGGGCAAGCGATAAAGTGGTCAAGGGCCTAATGGAGCGGATGCTACCTTGCATTGTAGACCAACGCAGGATCCCCAAAGATATCATCAAAAGTGCTTTTCAGCGTGCCTCCAATCCTGCTTCCATGAAGCAGTGGGAATGGGAAAAAACACTAAGCATTACCTGTGCGCTTATCAGGAAAATGCTCATTGAAAAGAAGGAGGAATGGAATGTGCCGTTAGATACAAACTCGTCTGATCGCAGCTATTTGTTTGGACGCCTACTTGCAGTGGCGGATGTGCTAGAAAGAAGGGCCCTTTCGAGAGAAGAAACCAGGGCAACCAATGCCGTTCGTTACATGAACTCCTTTTCAAGAAGTCCCGGACGCACCTGGAAGACGATTCAGGAAAGTCTACAGCCATATCAGGCAAAACTCGGCACCAAAGCAACAGGTTTGTCGAAACTGATCGATGAAATTGGAGATCAATTCCAAGACGGTGAATTTAACAATGCCCCTTTGACGGAAAAGTATTTGCTGGGATTATACAGCCAACGGAAGGTTCTCTATACCAAAAAAGAGGAGGAACCAAAAGAATGAGTACACTTGAACACAAAATTGATTTTGCGGTTGTCTTGTCTGCATCAAAGGCCAACCCTAATGGCGACCCATTGAATGGGAATAGGCCGCGTCAAAACTATGATGGACATGGAGAAATTTCAGATGTCGCGATTAAACGCAAAATACGCAACCGCCTGCAGGATATGGGGGAAACTATTTTTGTTCAATCGGATGACAGAAAATCTGATACCTATAGAAGCTTAAGAGAGCGGGCAGACGCCAACCCGAAGCTTGCACAGATGTTGAAATCAAAGGGTTCTTCCACTGACGAGTTTGCGGAAATTGCCTGTCGTGAATGGATTGATGTGCGTAGTTTCGGGCAAGTGTTCGCTTTCAAAGGTTCTGAGTTGTCCGTCGGAGTACGTGGCCCAGTCTCCATACATGTTGCGACTAGCGTTGATCCGATTAATATTGTTAGCACCCAAATCACCAAGAGCGTCAACTCTGTCACAGGTGAAAAGCGCAGCTCGGACACTATGGGCATGAAGCATAGGGTGGATTTTGGTGTCTATGTGTTCAAAGGCAGCGTTAACACGCAGCTCGCCGAAAAAACAGGCTTTACCAGCAGTGACGCGGATAAGATAAAACAAGCGCTCGTTACGCTTTTTGTAAACGACAGTTCCGCGGCCCGACCCGATGGAAGTATGGAAGTTAACAAGGTGTTTTGGTGGGAGCATTCTTCCAAACTTGGGCAGTATCCATCGGCCAAAGTACATCGTTTATTGACCATTAAGGCCAAGATCGAAGAGCCAAAAAGTTTCAATGACTATGAAATCAAATTAGCTGAGCTAGATGGTTTGAATGTTGAACAGATCGATGGTCAGTAATCAAGAAGACGATTATCTGATGCTGTCAGGATTGCAGCATTTCCAGTTCTGCAAGCGACAGTGGGCGCTAATCCATATTGAGCAACAATGGGACGAAAATGTAAGAACAATTGAGGGTCAGCACCTGCACGGTAAAGCTGACCAGCCGTTTGTTAGAGAAAAGCGCGGCAAAAAACTTATTGTACGGGCAATGCCGGTTCAATCCAGAGTGTTGCGGGTAAGCGGCATTTGCGATGTTGTGGAGTTCGTAAGAGACCCGGATGGGGTTCAATTGGCTGGGGTAGACGGTACTTACAAGGCTTATCCTGTGGAATATAAGCTTGGAAAACCCAAGAAAGGGTACGAAGATATCATCCAGCTTGTAGCCCAAGGAATGTGTCTTGAGGAGATGCTTGTTACCAGTGTTGATAAGGGTTATATATTTTATGACCAGATCAAACGCCGTATGGAAGTATCTATCACCGATGAACTAAAAGATAGGGTTGTAAAGATGGCAAAGGAAATGCACTCCTACTATGAAAGGCGCCACACGCCTAAAGTAAAGGTTGGCTCTTTTTGCAGGAACTGCTCTTTACAGAATATCTGTCTGCCCCAACTTATGAAAAAACGTCCCGTGAAAAGCTACATCGAGGGGATGTTGGCTGAATGAAGAAGCTGCTCAACACTTTATATGTAACTCAGCCTGATGCTTATTTGTCCCTGGATGGCGACAACATCGTGTTGTTGAAGGAAAAAGAAAGGCTTGGCCGGTTGCCCCTCCACAATTTGGAATCCATTATTAGTTTTGGATATACAGGCGCCAGTCCGGCGCTAATGGGTTATTGCGCCGAGCGCAATATATCCATCTCCTTTTTGACGCAAAGTGGGCGTCTTTTGGCAAGGGTAATCGGACAAAGTAGGGGGAACGTGGTTTTAAGAAAGACACAGTATCGCATTTCAGATGACGAAACAGCATCCATCAAGATTGCCCGCAATTTTATTATCGGCAAAATCTTTAACAATAAGTGGATGTTGGAAAGAGTGACCCGCGAACATCCATTAAGAGTGGATGTAGGACAATTCAAATCAATTTCGGGTTTGTTTTCGCAGATCATGGTGGAAGCGCGCGATTGCGCCAATTTGGAAAACCTTAGAGGCTGGGAAGGCCAGGCTGCCACCAATTACTACAGGGTGTTCGACCAGATGATCTTGCAGCAAAAAGACGATTTTGTTTTTCGCGGCCGTTCTAGAAGGCCACCTAGGGATAACGTCAATGCCATGTTGTCCTTCGCCTACACTTTGCTTGCCAACGATGTAGCCAGTGCCCTAGAAACGGTCGGCCTTGATGCTTATGTGGGGTTTTTGCATCAGGACCGGCCAGGTCGTGCATCCCTGGCTCTAGACCTTATGGAAGAGCTGAGGGGAATTTATGCGGATCGGTTTGTGCTTTCACTGATCAACCGCAAGGAAGTCGGAGCTACTAGTTTTTACCCCAAGGAAAGCGGGGCCGTGCTTATGACGGACGACGCCCGCAGGGCCTTCTTAAAAGCATGGCAAGCAAAAAAGCAGGATAAGATTACCCACCCTTACCTTGGGGAAAAGATCAGTTGGGGACTTGTACCCTATGCACAAGCTTTACTGCTTGCGCGTTTTTTGCGCGGAGACCTGGATGAGTATCCACCCTTTTTGTGGAAGTAGGTGACGGGGGTGCTGGTTTTGATCACGTACGATGTCCAAACGTCAAGCGCAGGGGGCCCACGAAGATTGCGTAGAGTTTCAAAGGTGTGCCAGAACTACGGCCAAAGGGTTCAGCATTCGGTGTTTGAGTGTATCGTAGATGCAGCCCAACTGGCAACCCTGAAAATCGAGCTGTGTGATCTGATTGATGCGGAAAAGGATAGTCTGCGCATCTATCGCTTAGGCAACAGGTACAAAACGAAAGTTGAGCACTTTGGCGCAAAACCGGCGCTGGATTTAGATGAACCGCTCGTCTTCTGATGTGCGGACCTATAGCGGACATGAATACCACGAGGGGATCGCACCGAGAAAAAAGGATAAAAACGACGAATTGAGCGAGCGAGCATCGTGGAATTCGTCCAACGAAAGAGAAAAATGCGATAAATTCCCTGATTATAGATTATGCATTGCCTTTATTAGGGTTTTTCGCTGTTGCACTCCACACGGGGTGCATGGATTGAAATAATACCGCTATAATTTGCACCTTGTTTTCCCAACGGTTGCACTCCACACGGGGTGCATGGATTGAAATATATACTCGTCCACAAGGTTCATTGCTTTATGAAGTTGCACTCCACACGGGGTGCATGGATTGAAATTTCCCGCGACATCCGCACACACCTACGCCGCCTAGTTGCACTCCACACGGGGTGCATGGATTGAAATTCCCGAAGGCCTCGCGGTAGACTACGACCGTCCTTGTTGCACTCCACACGGGGTGCATGGATTGAAATCCACGTACAACTGTACGCCCCCAGATAGCCCCAGCGTTGCACTCCACACGGGGTGCATGGATTGAAATTCCTACCTGCGCTTACGCCAGACCTCCCGCAGATAGTTGCACTCCACACGGGGTGCATGGATTGAAATGTCCGTATCCCGTGGTCTGGCGCAAACAACCAAGTTGCACTCCACACGGGGTGCATGGATTGAAATTTTGACCCGCCCTGACGATGGCCGTGTGGCTCGCGGGTTGCACTCCACAC
>CAYPVF010000025.1:0-17701 GCA_964414105.1 uncultured Eubacteriales bacterium | reverse complement strand
ATGCCACCACTTACCTTGATTATGCTTTGGCTCGCATGACAAGAATTCTGGAAGGGCTGAGGGTTTATCCTGATAGGATGATTTTTAACCTTAACCTTACCGGGGGATTGATTTTTTCCGAAGAAGTTCTTCTGGAGTTGGTGGCTTCAGGAATGAAGCGGGAAGAAGCCTACGCACTGGTCCAAGGGCTTGCCATGGCTTCTTGGGATGGCCCCCCTTCATTTCAGGACAGGGTACGCGCACACAAAGACATCGTCGGGGTTTTGGGCAAGGATAAGATTGAAAATTGCTTTAGTCTGGAAAAAGCACTCATGCATGTAGCGGGCATTTTCAAAAGAATAGGGCTCGATGGCTAGGTAGCAGTGCAAAGCATAGGGGGCAGGTCCAAAATGAGATTTACAGGTAAAGTAACGGTAGCGCTAAAAGAAGGCATTTTTGATCCTCAAGGCGACGCAATAAAGAACTCTTTGAACAGTTTGGGTTTGGGACAAGTCTCCGGCGTCAGGGTGGGGAAACATATCGTCGTCGAAGTGGAGGCCGAATCCGAAGACGAGGCAAAGCGTATGTTGACCGCCATGGCCGAAAAGCTTCTGGCAAATCCGGTACTGGAAGTGTTCCGCGTTACTGATTTGCAAAGCGGGTGTGACAAATGAAGTTTGGGGTAGTGGTTTTCCCGGGATCTGATTATGAAAATGACACTATTACGGCTATTCGTCATGCCACAGGTTGCGAGTGCCACGGCATCCATTACGACGCAACCGACATCAGCGGCTACGATGCCGTTGTTCTGCCAGGCGATGTTTCCTACGGGGACTATCTTAGACCGGGAGCTTTGGCCGCCAAAAGTCCTGTAATGCGGGAAGTAAAGGTATTTGCCGAAAAAGGCGGCCCGGTTTTGGGGATAGGTAACGGGTTTTCGGTTCTTTTGGAGGCGGGGCTTTTGCCCGGCGCTTTGCTGCCAAACGAGGCCGCCAAGTTTTGCGCTCAATGGGTCGCTCTTAAAGTGGAAAACACAGACCCCATCTTCACTTGTTTGTACAAACCAGGAGAGACAATGAGGATGCCCGTGGCGGGCAAGGATTTGATATACCATATTCCCCAAGATGAGCTCCATCAACTGGAGATTTCTCAAAGGGTGGTTTTTAGATACACAGATTCTTCCATTGCGGGCGTCCTGAACAAAAAGGGAAATGTTCTGGGCATGATGGCGCGCCCTGACAGGTGTGTGGATAACTTAATGGGCGGCGAGGATGGCAAAAGACTGTTCCAATCGCTCCGGGACAGGGTATAAAGGCGGTGTGGTTATGTCAATGAACAATGACAAACAAATCCCCGTTTGGAGGCAAGTGGGGTTAAAAGACACAGAATACGAGCTTATTGTCCAGAAACTGGGCAGAGAGCCAAACTATACAGAACTGGGCGTGTTCTCGGTGCTCTGGTCGGAGCACTGCGCTTACAAACACTCCAAGTCGCTTCTTGGGACACTACCCACTAAGGGCCCGTTGGTTATGGTGGGGCCCGGAGAAAACGCGGGCGTGGTGGATGTGGGTCACGGTTTGGCCTGCGCCTTCAAAATTGAATCTCACAATCACCCAAGTGCCGTGGAACCGTTTCAAGCGGCTGCCACAGGCATAGGCGGAATCGTAAGAGACATACTTGCCATGGGCGCGCGTCCGGCGGCTCTTTTAGGCTCATTGAGGTTCGGCCCCCTATCCGACGAAAGGTCCAGCTATCTGTTTCAAGAGGTGGTTCGAGGGATATCCAGTTACGGAAACAGTTTGGGTGTGCCAACCGTGGGCGGAGAAGTGTTCTTTGCGGAACCTTACAGACAAAACCCCCTTGCCAACGTTTTTTGCGCAGGCCTCATGAAACACGAGGAATTGCACAAAGGTCAGGCCTACGGCGTGGGGAACGTAATTGTGATTATTGGCCACTCCACAGGCCGGGACGGCATTCACGGGTGTACCTTCGCTTCCGAGGAACTTGGGGATGATACCGAGGATTTACGCCCCAATGTTCAAGTTGGGGACCCTTTCATGGAAAAGCTGCTCATAGAGGCGTGCCTGGAAATGATGCAAAAAGGCGCCGTGGTGGGTATTCAAGACATGGGAGCGGCGGGAATAGCGTCATCTTGCGCGGAGACTGCTGCCCGGGCGGGGACGGGGCTTCACCTTGAGGTATCCAAGATACCCATGCGAGAAAAGGATATGACGGCTTACGACGTACTTTTGTCCGAAAGCCAGGAACGCATGCTTTTGATCGTAACCCCCGACAAACTGGATGAGGTTATGGAAATTTCCGGGAAATGGGGAGTCGGCGCGGTTGAGATAGGCCGCGTGACTGACACCGGCAAGCTAGAAGTTTTCCACAACGGGGTTTTAGAAGCTTCCATACCTGTTTCTGTTTTGACTGAAGGGGTGCCTGTGTACCAACCTGAAGCCGCCGTGCCGGGGTATATATCCGAGACCAGGAGCGTCAACTGGGACAATATTCGGGTTCCTGAGTTTTGGGAATTCGGAGGTATATTGAAGACCATTTTGGCGTCCCCCAATGTCTGTTCCAAAAAGCCGGTGTATTCCCAGCTTGACTATATGGCGGGTAACAACACTGTGGCCGGTCCTCCAAAAGGGAGTGCCGGGGTAGTGAGGATAAAAGGTACAGACAGGGCAATTGTGTTGTCAGCCGACTGCAACGGCAGGCTAGTATATCTAAACCCCGCCGCTGGCGCCAAATGGGCTGTTAGTGAGGCTGCAAGGAATGTGGCTGTTACGGGAGCGAGGCCCGTGGCTATTAGCAACTGTCTCAATTTTGGAAACCCGGAAAGGCCCGAAATGTACTGGCAGCTCAAAACGGCTTTGGAGGGAATGGCTGAAGCGTGTGTGGCCCTCAATACCCCTGTTACAGGGGGCAATGTGAGCCTTTACAACGAGACAGAAGGGGAAGCGGTTTATCCCACCCCTGTCATAGGCATGCTTGGGATTTTAGAAAACGTGCATAACTTCGTAGGGCCTGGGTTCAAGAATGCAGGCGACAAAATTGCTTTGCTAGGGCGTGTAAGCCCCAAAGCAGGGGCATTGGCAGGCAGCGAGTACCTTGAAAAGTTGCGCGGAGTCGTGGCGGGTAACCCTGTTGATCCCGATCTGTTACACGAAAAAGCTATTGTCGACGTGTTGGTCTTGGGCGCCGCGGAAAATCTATTTAGCTCTGCCCAGGATTTGGCCGAAGGCGGTTTGGCTGTTGCTTTAGCAGAATGCTGCATTCTTGGGCAAAATGGCGCCAAGGTTTCTTTAGGACCCACCGTGTGCGTTGGCGGAGTATCAGATGGTCTTGAGGACGATTCCGTTTACGGGGCGGGGGCTTCAAAACCGAGGCCTGACGCCATGCTTTTTGGGGAGTGTAATACAGCTGTTGTGGTGAGTTTCGCCGAAAATGCGGAAAAACAAGTCCGTGATGTGTGTGAGGAGAATTCCATACCGTTTGCTTTGTTGGGTACAGTGGGCGGCGATTCGCTCAAGATTCTGAGCTGCGGCGGCGATGTGGTGATTGATGAACCCGTTTTGTCTTTGAAATGCGAGTGGGAGAACGGGTTATCCAAAGCTACAAGACCGTAACGGCATATTGTGACCTAAAAGGTTGCGGAGTCAACGGGAAAGGGGCTTTTGCACAGAAGCCCCTTTATTAATCTTCTACCTTGTCACTATAAGGTGGGAAAACTTGGCTAAAGTCTTGTCGCCAATTCCCGACACGTTTGTTATATCCTGAGGATTTTCGAAACGCCCATTTTCGGTTCTGTAGGTTATGATAGCGTCGGCTAAGGCAGGGCCTATACCGGGAAGCCACTGCAATTCCACGGAGGACGCCGTATTTATGTTGACAGGGTACCGAGGTCCTGAAGGCTGTGTTGCCGCGCCCACCGGGGGGGCTGTGACTGACGCGGATTCTTCTTTTGTGGGCACGTAAATCTTATCTGAATCCCGCAAAACAGATGCCAGATTGAGTGCGTCCAGGTGGGCGTCAGCCGCGGGCTTTGCCAGCTCGATGGCTTCGTATAGCCGGCTGCCTTCCTCCACACAATATACCCCTGGGTTTTCCACAGCGCCCGCCACGTGAACCCAAATGGGCACAGGTTTTTCCTGGTCAAGATTGGTTTCCGTGTGATCTTCCGGATTAGTCGGAGTGGGGGAGATACAAATTGGAGATGGGCGAACCCCCTGCCACCAGATGCTTGCGGCGCCAAGCAACAACACGGCAGTAAGCGCATAAACCATTAAATCAGATCGGCGGCGCATAGCAAAAGTATACGGCATCTTCCACCAATTGCCAATACGTCCCAATCACGATTCACTTCCCCAATAAGGGTTCAACTCCAGAAGAATGTCTTGTGGTGATTTTTCTTGGCTATTCTTGACAAGGCTAGGAATGGCTAAATATAATAACCATCAGTTAGCACTCGTTCCCATAGAGTGCTAACAAGAATGGGTTTGCCCATACAACATCCATAAGGGGGTTCTCTTTGGTGCTAAAGCCACTGGCTGACCGCGTGGTCGTAAAGCCTATCCAGATGGAGGAAAAGACTAAGGGAGGCATTGTCCTTCCCGATACCGCGAAAGAAAAACCGCAGGAGGGCGAGGTTATCGCCGTTGGAACGGGCCGTGTTCTGGAAAATGGAACAAAGCTCGCTTCGGAAGTAAAAGTGGGCGACAGGGTAATCTACTCCAAGTATTCAGGCAGCGAGGTTAAAGTCGAAGACGAAGAGTATCTTATCATCAGAGAAAGCGATATTTTGGCCATAAAGCAATAGAAGTGCAAGATATCTAACGCTTAGGAGGGATTTCTGCAAGTGTCAGCAAAAATGATTGCGTACGACCTGGATGCTCGAAAAGCTTTGGAAGCCGGGGTCAACGCCGTAGCCAGAGCGGTTAAAATCACTTTAGGCCCGAAGGGCAGAAACGTGGTATTGGACCGCAAATTCGGTTCCCCTATCATAACCAAAGACGGTGTGACTGTCGCAAAGGAAATCGAACTGTCCGATCCATACGAAAATATGGGCGCTCAGCTTTGTAAGGAAGTTGCTTCAAAGACCAACGATGTCGCGGGCGACGGTACCACAACCGCTACAGTTTTGGCGCAAGCCATTGTAAGAGAAGGCCTGAAGAACGTGACCGCAGGCGCCAACCCTGTTTTCATCAAGAGGGGTATCGACAAAGCCGTCGCTTTGGCGGTAGAAGAAATGAAGAAACTTGCTACCCCGGTAGAAACCAAAGAAGACATCGCACATATAGCGGCAAACGCCGGGAATGACCGAGAAATCGGAGATCTCATCGCCGACGCCATGGATAAGGTTGGAAAAGACGGGGTTATCACTGTCGAAGAATCCAAAAGCACCTCTACCACGGTTGATGTGGTTGAAGGAATGGAGTTTGACCGCGGTTACAGTTCCGCCTATTTCGTTACCAACACAGAAACCATGGAAGCCGACTTGGAAAACCCCTACATCCTCATTTATGAGAAAAAAATAAGCGCCGTGGCCGATGTTCTTCCAGTGCTAGAAAAGGTAGCCCGCTCAGGCAGGCCCCTTTTGATCATCAGCGAAGACCTTGAGGGTGAAGCCCTGGCTACTTTGGTTCTTAATAAGATTCGCGGCACGCTTCAAGTTTGCGCTGTCAAAGCCCCGGGTTTTGGCGATAGGCGCAAAGCTATGTTGGGCGACATAGCCGCTTTGACAGGCGGACGTTTCTTGTCCGAGGATATCGGCGTTAAACTCGAGAACGTAGACCTTGACATGCTTGGCCAAGCCGCCACAGTGCGAGTGGCCAAGGAAAAGACGACCATCGTTGAAGGCAAGGGTGAAAAGGACGACATCGATTCTCGTATAAATCAGATTCGCAGGGAATTGGAAGAGACTGATTCTGATTACGACCGAGAGAAATTGCAGGAACGTTTGGCAAAAATGGCCGGTGGAGTGGCGGTAATCAAAGTCGGCGCCGCTTCCGAAACAGAGCTTAAAGAGAAGAAGCACCGTTTTGAAGACGCTTTGGCCGCGACCAGGGCCGGTGTCGAGGAAGGCATGATACCAGGCGGCGGAACCATTTTTGTTAACGTCGAGCACGTACTGGACAATGTTGAGGCCGAGGGCGACGAGGCTGTGGGCGTAAACATCGTAAGGCGCGCCTTGGAAGAGCCGCTTCGGCAGATTTGTGAAAACGCGGGGCTTGAAGGTTCAGTCGTGGTTCAAAAAGTGAAAGAAAGCGGCAAGTCCGGTTGGGGCCTTGAGGTTATTTCCGGTGAGTTCGTAGATTTGGCCAAAAGCGGAGTGGTAGACCCGCTTAAGGTTGTGCGTTCGGCCCTTCAGAACGCGGCCTCCGTGGCTTCTATGGTTCTTACCACAGAAGTGCTCATCGCCGATAAACCCGAAAAAGAAAAGTCAGCGCCCCCATACCCTCCTTCACCTGATATGGATTTCTAAGATACGCGCTGTAAGGTTCTTCAGAAAGCCCGGGGCCCATCCCCGGGCTTTTTGCTGGGACAGGTGCGGGAACCTGGAACAAATCATAATGCCAAACGTCTAGAATTGTTTGGAGGAACATGGCAGTTATTCGTGAGGGGGAGAAAGGCATGCGTCGACTTCCAGTCAGGTGGATTATTGTAGGGGCCATTGTGCTGAGCATAGCTGGTTTAGGTTATTGGGGTGTACGGGCTTTGTCTCAGGGCGAAGGTTCCGGTAAATTGTTCATGGTCACAAAACCCGTGACCAGGGGCGACATAGAAGTAGTCGTACGCGGTTGGGGAATGCTGCAGGCAAGCGAGGAAATGGATGTGATGTCAGGCGCTGCCGGCATAGTAAAAGAAGTTTTGTTTCAAGATGGTCAACAGGTAAGCCAAGGCCAGCCGTTGGCCATAGTTGATCCGGGTTCTTTACAAATGAACATAATGCAAAAGGAGATCAGCTTAGATGCCAAAAGGCTTGAACTCGCCAAGGCTTTCGGCGTCGTGCCCGAGGATGTGGCAAATGTTGATCCCCAGTCGGCACTTGTTCTAAAAAGCCCCAGCCAAGGAAGGGTAACGGGTTTAGCGTTGGATTCCGGGTCGGTGGCGACGGGAATTGTGTGTAAAATCGTTGACGACCAAAAGCTTGTTATAAAGCTTCAACTGCCAAAACCCCTTTTCGACAGGATAGAAGTGGGTACAAAAGCCACGTTCCGGCCCGAGCGTTTTGACGGCGATCAAGTGGGTGTCGTCATAAAAGCCGACGCCAATCCTATTGCCGGAGCGGACACTTATTACTATGACACTTGGGTAGAAATGAAAAATCCCGGTTTACTCAAAGTGGACGATACCGGTCTTCTCATATTTCATAGCCCCCAAGGGGAGTTTCAACAGAATGCGACTATAGGCGCTTTCGGTTCAGAGGAAACCTTAGTGGCGCCTTTTAAAGGGACGGTCAAAAGACTTTTTGTAAAAGATGGCATGATGGTTAAAGTTGGTGACCCTATTTTGGAGTTTGAGCCGGGTGAAGCGCTTCTTCAAGCAATGACTGCACAACTCGAGTTCAAACAGTTGATGCTGGAACTTGAAGACCTCAGGTCCCAGGTGGAGGGCTTAACTGTGATAAGCCCCATTGACGGTTATGCTTATGGCCGGGGAATTTCAGCCGGTCAAACAGTTGGAAAAGGCCAGTTTGTGACCAGGGTTTCAAATTCAACTTTTATGAACCTGATGCTGAGAGTGGATGAAATCGACATTCCTAAAGTTACGGCGGGACAGGAAGCGAAAGTCATAGTGTGGGGCCCCCAAGGCCAGCAGGCTTGCGAAGGTGAAGTGGCTGAACTTGGTTCAAAAGGCGACCCGCGGGACGGGATGGCATCTTTTAACATAACGGTATCGCTCATAAACCCAGGTTTTCTCCAGCCGGGAATGGGTGCCGAAGCCCAGATATTTGTCGCCAGAACAGACGACGTCATCTTGTGTCCTGTGGAAGCATTGTACAAGGAAAATGACCAGTGGTTTGTTGATCTCAAAGACGACAAGGGCGGAAGGCTTCCCGTGGCGGTTCAGGTCGGGGCCATGAACGATATGTTCGCCGAAATCATAGAAGGTGTGGAAGAGGGTCAGGAAGTTATCGTCGGTATGTCAAAAGAACAGCCTGATGGATCGGGGAATTCTGGTACGCGCATAATATTCTAGCGGTCCAAAAGGAGGGACGCAAAGGTGCACTTCACAGATTTGTTGTCCATGTCCATGCGTGGGCTCACCAGTAACAAAATGCGTTCGGCCTTGACCATGCTTGGCGTAATCATAGGCGTAGCCTCGGTTATCGCTTTGGTATCCATAGGAGAAGGCGCCAGAAGAGAAGTAATGTCCAATTTCGAAAGCATGGGCACTAACATATTGGAGCTCAACATGTGGCGCTGGGATGCCCGCTTGACTGCCGACCAGGTTAACGACCTTAAACTGCGCGTCCCGGACATGGAGGCTATTATGCCCATGGTATACGGGGGCGGGCAGGTTGTTTACGAAGGAAAAGAGCGCTGGTTCCAAATTCAAGGGGCCACGGAAGTGTTGCCGGAAGTAATGGATGTGGAATTATATCTTGGCAGGTTTTTTACTGCGGTAGAGGACGAAATCAATCGGTCGGTGGCTGTGATCGGCTGGCAAGTCATGCAAGATCTTTTTGCCGGCAGGAATCCGATAGGGAAAATGCTCACTATAGATATGAGGCCTTTTGAAATCGTAGGGGTAATGGAGGAGAAAGGCTACGGCTATGGGGGAAGCGTCGATGGCATGGTTTATGTGCCTTTAACAGTCGCTCAAAGGCAACGGGGCACAAACAAAATCGATCAAGTATATATGAAAGCCAGAAGCGGAGAGGCAGTACAGGCAGTTCAGCTATCCGTGGAGAGGATTATGGAATCCAGGTGGGGTCCCGACTGGGGTATGGTGTGGACACAACAGTCTATGCTGGAAGAAGTTCAAAAATCCACCAAAACCATGACCCTTATGCTTGGCGCCATTGCCGGTGTCGCCCTCTTGGTAGGCGGCATCGGAGTCATGAATATCATGTTGGTGGCTGTGGCGGAAAGGACCAGAGAAATAGGCCTTCGCATGGCCATAGGGGCCAAAAGGAGTATGGTTCTCATTCAGTTCTTAGCGGAATCAGCTTTGCTGTGTTCTTTTGGGGGTCTGATTGGTGTGGGCACCGGGTTTGGCGCCTCCAAACTGTTGGCCAGGGTGGGGCCGAAAACCGTAGTTTCCCTGGTATCGGTTTTTGTGGCGTTTGGATTTGCTATACTTGTAGGTTTCGTGTTCGGAGTTTACCCCGCGGTCAGGGCTTCCAGGCTGATGCCTGCCGATGCTTTGAGAAGCGAATAGCCAAGGTCTTTGACAACTGTCCTAGTTTAGATGGAAGGATTAGGAAGCGGCGGCCAAGAAGTCTAAAGTGTGCCGCCGCTTTCTGAATTAATCCGGAGCATATCTTGCAGAGCTTCCTCATCAACCGGTGGAGATGGGGGGCTTTGGGAAGAAAAGGCGCAAAACGCGCATCTGCACCAAAGGCCGCTGTTGTGGCCGGCCATTGCGGCATTGTTTACGGCAAGCCTGCCGTCGTTTTGGTTAGCTGAGTATTCCCCATGGGTGCTTCCAATCGCGTTGATTCTTATATGCGCGGCTTGTTATGGGTATCTCGCCCGTTATGCCAAGAATGGATCCGTTACTGGAAAAATAGTCCTGGTTCTGTTCGCGGGCGTTTTTGGTCTAAACCGCGGCGTGAGTTGGCATAGTGAACTGGAAACCGTCAGGGCTTTGGCGTTTTCCGGCAAAGCGTTTGAATCGAAAATTATCGTGCTGGAAACCCCGAGGCCTTCCGATTTTGGTTACACTTTCTACGGTCTTTGGCAGGGATTTGCGCCGGGAAATGCCCAGGCTCTGAACCTGGAAGGCAAAAAGGTTTTAGTGCGGGCAAATCATTCCAGTACCGGTCAAACTTTCGCGTTTGAACCCGGCGATGTGTTGCAGGTTGCGGGCAGCCTAAAATTGCCTGACCACCAAATGAACCCCGGCCAGTTCGACTATCAAAGGTATCTTTTGTCCAAAAGAACCCTGGCCTTATACGATATCTTCTCGATACAAAAATGCGGCGACTCCGCTAGACCGATTCAGAAGATTATCGGGAAAGCTATGAAGCTCGCCTGCCAACTGAAGCAGTCTGTGAACAATTGCCTTGACAGGTGTTTGCCCCCGGATGACGCCGAGATCATGAAAGCTATCTTGACTACCGGCGACAAAAACTTGGATGGATCTATAGGTGAGGATTTTCGCAAAGCGGGCCTGCAAAGGTTCTTGCACCTTACCGGGTTCCATGTGGACGCCGTTACCATCGGGGCTTACTGGTTATTTAAAAGGGTTACAGGTGCATACAAAGCCCCAAGAATAATGGCTATAGTCTTAGGAACATTTTTAGCATGGATGTCGGGTTTTAGCGCGGGGGTTATCCGCGCTTTGGTAAGCGCCGGTATGAGGCTTACGGCGCCCCTATTTTGCCGTAAATACGATCCTGTAGCCGCTCTGTGCGTGTCCGCGTTGGTTGCGGCCTGGAGGGTTCCGTTTCCCATTTGCGATATGGGTCTCCAGATGAGTTTTGCGAGCGCCTTGGGGGCTTTGGCCGGGAGACGGTATTTCTCGTCGGCGCTTCTGGGCGTTTTCTTGGCCATAGTGCCTGTTTCGGCCCATTATTTCCAGGACATGTCAATAGCTGGTTTTGTTTTCGGAGGTTTGTGGGCATCGGTTACACTTTCCGTTACCCTTTTGACTATGGCGGTGATGGCTCTCCCGGGGGGCATACCCATCCTGGGATGGCTTCCTTACATGTGTGCCAAAGGCGTAAGAGCCTTAGTTACTTTGGTTTCCGGTATTCCCGGGGCCAACGTAAACTTAGGGGCATTTTCTTTGGGGGAAATCGGTTTTTGGTATGCGTTTGCGGGGTTTTGGGCGTGGAAACATAACAAAGGAAAGCACACGCCCAGAGTCCTACGGGCGGCCCCTTTTGGCGCATTAGCAGCATTTCTAATATGCCTTTCTTTGCGCCTCTATCCCATCTGGCCTGAGGTTACGTTTTTGAGCGTGGGGCAAGGGGATGCGGCCGTGGTTCGTTACAAGAACACGTGTATCGTTGTGGATACCGGTACCGAGAATCAGTTTGAGCGGGTGGTGCTCCCTTTTTTACGTTTTAAAGGCGTTAGAACAGTCGATTTGTGTGTACTATCCCATATGCATTCGGACCACGCAGGCGGGATAGGAGCGCTGTGTCGCGAGTTTTCCGTAGAAGCTATTGTTACGGCCCCGGGAACTTTTTCCGAACTTTCCCAAGGCCTTGGCGAAGCTGTGCCGGCTTTTTCGGATATTATGGAAGCTAGGGAAAAGGCGCAATGGGAAATCGGGAACATGATCCTGCAAGTGGTTCCGTTGGAGGAATATGCCGCCCGGCCTTTTGATGAGAACGAAAGATGTATCGCTTGTTTTTTGACTGTGAAGCAAGTGGTATTCGAGTTTTGGGCTGACGCGCCTGGGCCGCAGATTGGGAAATATTTAAGAGATTGCGGAACGAAACCAAACGATACCCGCCAAACTAGAATTGTGAAAGTTCCGCATCACGGGAGCCGGGACGGGCTTCTTGAAAATCTGTATGAGGGCGCATCAAATCTCGTGGCGGTTATCTCAGTGGGGCCCAATTTGTACGGACACCCCTCAAAAGAAGTGCTCATGCTTTTGGAATCTGCTGGAGCAGCGGTATGCCGCACCGATGTTGCGGGGGCTGTTACAGTTAGAACCGATGGCGAGCATTTTAAGATATACAAATTCATAGCCGATAGGAAATTTGTAAGATAAGGTCGAACCCATGTGTTGTCGGAGTGAGGAGAATGAGAGTGCGAGTGATGAAAAGGAAAAAACGTACTAACCGCCCGCTTTTCGTAGCGGCGGCTTTGGTAATTATCGCGTTTGTGCTTTTTAGCGGGTTTATGCGGAAAGAAATAATCGGCCAGAATGTGTGGGCCTTGGGTTTATCATTAGCGGGCTTGTCAAAAGCCGACGCCTGTGAAGAGGTGTTTCTACGGGCCGATGAAATCCAAAAAGGCCCGTTGGAGTTCGTGGCCGGCGACAAATTCTGCCAAGTGACCTCGGACGAAATGCAGATTTTGCTTGATAAACCATCTTTAGAGCAAAGCATAGAGGAGTTTGTGGCCTCAAGGTTACGGTTTATCCCCGCGTCCGCCTTCAAAAAAGGGCCCCAGAAGGTGTTGTCCGCCCCGGCGGAATATGTATCACAAGACCTAAACGCTGTGCTTGATAAGGTGGCGGCACAGCTTTCAACAGAGCCTTCAGGCAGCCACTACGGCTTTGAAGGCAGGGAGCTCGAGCTTATGCCCCCCAAGGAAGGTCAAAAGGTTACCCGCGACGATGTGCTTCAAGCATTACAATATTTGCCCGGGACCCGGCTGGAAGTTCAGGCCGCGGTAATTCCAGCGCCTTCTGAAACAGTACTGCCGGCCCTGGAGCTTTTGTCCGAATTTTCCACCCAATATGATCTCGGCGACCCGGACAGAAATCATAATTTGACGCTTGCGGCAGAAGCCGTTCATTTACAAGTGTTGGAGCCGGGTCAAGTGTACAGTTTCAATAAGACCGCGGGTGAACGCACAGAGGCAAAGGGCTATCGTTACGCCAATGTGGTGGTAGGCGACCATTTGGAGCCGGGTTTGGCCGGGGGGATTTGCCAGGTTACCACCACGCTGTTTGATGCCGCCGTTAACGCCGGGCTAGATTTCCCGGAGATTCACGCTCACGGAATACCTGTCTCCTACGTGGAACCGGGATTTGACGCCGCCGTAGCCTGGGATTACCTAGACCTTAAAATTAGGAATAACACTTTAAGTCCCGTGGTGTTTGGGGCCTGGGTTGAAGATGGGGAGATGGCCGTTAGGGTTTTTGGCGAGCCTAATCAAAACACTTATGGGCTTGAGACCGTTGTAGTCAAGGAGTTCCCGGAACAGGGCAAAAACCCCGGTCTTTTGGTAGAGACGTATCAAGTGGAAAAAAGCGGGGGTCAAACCGTGGCCAGAACCCTTCTGGTCCGTTCTTTATATTTAGCGTCGTACCCTGACCCCAAATAACGAGGAGTCGAATGGCACGGAAACGGTAAGCGCATTTTTGCAGAAGCGTTCCAAGAAGCCGGGTGATTTAAGCCCCGGCTATTTGGTGTACGGGGAAGAAGTGTTCTGGCACGAAGCATTTGTTGAAACCCTATCCGAGGTTTTCGGCGGTGAAAAAGAAACCGTTTCCGGTGACGAAACCACCTGGGGTATGCTTATGGATGTTTTGTCTCAGCCTTCTTTTTTTGGTCCCAAACTGTGGGTCATACGTGATACCAAGGAATTGTTAATGACTGACACAAATGGAATCTTTCGACCCGAATCCATAAGCACGGGGAATTGCCTTATTATGTTGTGCTTTTTCAAAGAAAACCCCGCCTCAAGGGAGTTCTTGTCTGCTTGGGGCAAGGCGGGATGCGTCGTTTTGAACGCTCCTGAACCTAGTTTCTCCGAGACATCGCAGTGGATTTCTACCGAGTTTTCCAAACACAATCTGAGGATTACCAGGGATGCTGTGGGAAGCTTGGTCTTAATAGTAGGCAGAAGCATGAAACGCCTTGAAAAAGAGATAGAGAAGATTGACCTTTACATGATGTCCGAAAAACCATCGGGGCCAAAAGATGGCCCTAAACTTGTAACCGATAAGATAGTTGCTATATGCGCTTCCCAAGATCCGGAAAAGAACACTTTCGGTTTCGTGGATAGTGTGGCCGAGAGAGATCTTGCAAAGGCCTTGTCAGAATATTGGGATTTGAAGTCTCGGGGCGTAAACCCCATAATGCTTATATCCATTGTAGCCTCGCATCTGGGCCTCATGTGGCGTGCCAAAGAAGCGTCGGCTCAAGGGGTGGGCCAGAATGCTTTGGGGAAGGCCCTGGGTGTTCACCCTTATCCGGCAAAAAAAGCCCTGGGGCAGTCAGGCCGGTGGTCCTTTCAGCAGTTGGAGTCGGCGCTGGGCCTTCTTTGCGATGCCGACGAATCCATGAAAACAGGTAAGATGGATTCCGATAAGGGGTTTGAACATGTTTTGGCTGCTATATCAAAGCTGTAACAAGCCCGCCAAAAGCAAAACCCGTGAGCGGTATAGTGGCGCTCACGGTTAAATGCCTGTACAGGTTGGGTTAAACCGCTAAAGGATTGCGCTAAGCCGGGATTTGTAGCGGGCTCCTGTGTTAGCTTTTAAAACACCTTTATTCACGGCGCGATCGATCATCGATTGAGCCTTTTTGTAAGCATCTTTGGCAAGGGCCTGGTCATTCTTAGCTACGGCTTCCTTGTATTGCCTGATGTATGTTCTTACAGAAGATCTAATGGCTGTGTTTCTCGCGCGACGAATCTGTGAACGGCGTATATCTTTTTCGCTAGATTTTATATTTGCCAAAATGGCACCTCCACCAAAACAAGTAGTACCAATGAATCTTAACATCAATGAAAATGCCATGCAACAGCAAAAGCCCGGCTGTGTCCGGGCTTCTGCGCTTCACCGGTCATAGGAAACGACCTAAAACCGACGCTATTCAGAAAGACTTTTGGCCTGTTCCACAAACACATCGACAGCTTCTATAAACGACTTCATAGCGGAAGCCGCTTTTCCGCCATCTCCGCCTGCGCTTTCGTTAGCTTCTTTGACAGCGGCCTCCGTCGCCGACACAATGGCCATAGCGCCATCATAAGCTTCCTTCAAGGAAACGTCGGGCGTAAAGCCGCCAAGACATGCCTTAACTTCTGCCAGGTCCGATGCCATGGTGCTCAGAGTTATTTGGGCTGATTCGCCCATGGCTTTTGAATCCCAAAAGGTAAGTAACGATTGTATTGCCCTGTCAGATTTGCTGTACGAATCTTCTAAGGCCTCAACTTGCGTTTTTGGCCCCGTTACAGAAAACGATTGTGCTTCGATGGTTAGGGCCCCGACGTAAAGCGTATCGTCCTTGCCCAAAACTGATTGACGCAACTTGGGCTCTGCGTCAGCCGACAATTTGGCGGCGGCGTCTTTGGAGCCGGTCATTCCGCAATACACCTTGTACAAAGGGTCCGGAGACATAACGGCCGCGCCAACGCCTTTTTGCATGGCCGTGTCCGCAATTCTGTCGGCGTTTTCTTTGGTGGAATATGCCCCAATTTGCACCTTATATATGGTCAAAGGGCTTAGTTGAATGCTGGCTGTGGCGGTGCCGGTGTCGTCAGGGGTTGCCCCAATACTGTTACCGGGCAGCTTAGTAACGGGTTCGCCGGTCCCGGGTGTTCTCTGCAAAAGGGAACCCAAAAAATATTTTCCCACAAGGTATCCGGAACCGACAACGGCCAAAGCGATTAAGACAAACACGAGTTTTCCCGACAACGCGCGTGCCTGTCCCAGACGGGTTCTTCTCATCGAATTCACACCTCCCAATGCCTCGATGGATCCTCTCCCCACACGCTTTATCTTATCTTTTCTAGATTATTCCCGCCGTCGCCCAGTAATGCCAAGCCTTCCCAAACTGATGCTTCGTTTGTCAGCTGTTCCCAAGCTTCGTTCTTATATGGGTCCGCAAAGGGCCGATAAGATAAAAAGAGCCGCAACACAGGATAACGTCATTTTTGCCGGCTTTTCCCCAAGCCAAATCAAACGCTTCCGTGTAATCGGGCACAATTGTAACTACTTGTTGTCTTCGGTTTGAGTATTTTTCTATTTCGGTTTGAAGGATTGTAGGGTCCAAAGCCCTGGGTGAATCAGGTGTGGTAAGAATGATTTCGTCGCATATTGGGGCGATAAAAGAGGTAGCCTCTGTGTAAGATTTGTCCCCAAGAATCCCGTATACGCAAATAAGTCTGTCCCTAGGTATATTCTTCATCGTCTCGGAAAGTACTTGTGTGCCCGCGGGGTTATGTGCCCCGTCAATAATTATCAAAGGCTCTTTGGACATGATTTCCAAACGCGCCGGCCAGACTGTTCTGGACATTCCGGCATTCACTGCGTTGGAATCCAAGTACAAAGGGGCACTGTTTGACGCGGCCGCGGTCTCAATGGCCGCCACCGCAATGGCGGCGTTTTGTTGCTGATGCTTGCCCATCAAAGGAATTTTCAAACCCCGATATTCAAAATCGGGACCAATCACGCGTATTATCTGGCTTTCAAGAGAGTGAGACTGTTCTTCCCAAACCACTTGGGCGCTACTGCCGCGTTGGCCCACAGTTATAAGCTTGGAGCCGTTTTCTCGGGCCACTTGGTCAATCACTGAAAAGGGGAGGGCTTCGATGGCTCCGGTTACCACGGGGATTCCCGGCTTTATGATGCCCGCCTTCTCAAAAGCGATTTTGTCTAGGGTGTTGCCAAGCCTGTCCGTGTGATCAAGAGATATAGTGGTAATAACTGAAAGCTCAGGCAAAACCACATTGGTAGCATCGAAGCGGCCGCCCAAACCCACCTCCAAAGCGACGTAATCGCAGCGCTCTTGGGCGAAATATAGAAAGGCCGCGGCCGTTATGATCTCGAATTCGGTGGGTTGATCGTACCCTTCATCCAGAATCCGCGCGACAGTCGCCCGAACCGCTGCTGTTACTTCCACGAGACGGCTTTTAGGAATCATTTCTCCGTTTATACTTATCCGTTCCCGAAAATCTTCAAGATACGGCGATATATACATGCCCGTGCGGTATCCCGCGGTACGCAGGATAGAAGAGAGCATCGCTGTGACAGAACCTTTCCCGTTGGTGCCCGCCACGTGAAAATGCTTGACTTCATCCTGGGGACAATCAAGTATCGCCAGCATCCGTCGGATCCTGTCAAGGCCCAGTTTGGAGCCAAATCGCGAAGTCGAGTGAATCCAATCTAAAGTCAATAGATACTCATTTTGTGTGCTCATAGGTTAGGCCCAGTCCTTTGGTTCGGATTCAATTGCTTTTAGGGTTTCTATCCTTTTCTTCAAAACCTCGGCTTTGGAACTGCCCTCTTCAAATCTTTTTCGCTGCGCCAGGATGATTTCCTGCGGGGCTTTTGCCAAAAAATCTTGTGTCGATAGCCTCTGCTTGGTTCTGTCCAAATCTTTTTGGAGATCTGAAAGGTTTCTTTCTAGCCGGACGATCTCCTTATGCAGATCAATGACACCGCCCAAAGGAAGATACAATTCGGCGCCTTTACTGACCGCCGCTAAGGCTTGGCGTACCTGCAGTTGCTCGTGGGGCTTGCGGGTAATCTCCAAGGGTTCAGCCCAAGAAAGCCTTACAATGTATTTGGAGACATTTTCCCACCAAGAAAGGTTTTCAGCTATCAAAACTATCTTGGCCTTTTGACCCGTGGGAATATTGACCTCAGCCCGCATGTTTCTTATAGATTTTATGGCTTCTATCAGCGTTTCCATTTCTGACACGGCATTTTTGTCTACAGAAATCTCGCCCGGGGTGGGATATCCGGACACCACAAGGCTGTCCTGGTATTCATTATTATCCGCCCCCGGGAGGTGCGACCATAACTCTTCTGTTATAAAGGGCGCGAACGGGTGAAGCAAAGCCAAGGAATCCTTAAGCGTTTTCCACAGGACAAATCTCGTCTCATCCATTAGTTCGGGGTCTTGCAGGTCTTG
>CAYPVF010000024.1:15549-17798 GCA_964414105.1 uncultured Eubacteriales bacterium | reverse complement strand
CAAATGAAAACCTACACAGAAAAAAATTTGAGGCGCAAGCCAAAAATAAATACGCCTGCGCACGATAACACACCCCGCGCCCGGCGGTTCCGGGCAATAACAAAAAACGCCAACGGTGAGCTGCCCTCTGGGGCCAGAAAGGAAATAGACAAATGAACAAAGAAACAAACAAATGCACTACCGAGAGCGGCCCCAGTGGGTCAACTCCACCGGCTTGTTCTGTTCCTGTACGCTCTTGCTTGGTACCCGAGAGCTTTATTTTAGCATTTGGCGATTATGCGAAAAAAGACAAATGTCATGACGCAGAATCCATCAAGAGTGCATTCAAATGTCGGTGTGCGTGGGTGACACTGCAAAAAGAGCTAATCGCCTGGGTTGAAATGGAACAGAACCAGGAGGTAAACGGCGAATGAAGCGAAGCGTAATGAGTCCGATTGACCGGGTTGACGAACACAAGGAAATATATAGTCAATCATGAACCCGCGTCCGGCGGTTCCGGGCAACTGCAAAAAAAAAAGGAATAACATGAACGAAGAACGGATGATGAAATGGTTTGCCCACGAACATCTGCCCGAGCACCTACAAATAGTGTCGCGGCCATTTTGGAGACTGGGCGAATGAAAGTAGACATTTACAACACAGACAAGAAGTACAACATCATTTATGCTGACCCGCCGTGGAGTTATCGGGATAAGGCTCTAGCAGGAAATCGGGGTGCAAGTTGTAAGTATCCTGTTATGAGTACGAGTGATATAGCACGGTTCCCTATTAACAAAATAACACATGATGATTGTGCTCTTTTTCTATGGGTTACTATGCCAAAACTAAATGAAGTCTTTGATTTAATTAAGGAGTGGGGCTTTGAATATAAAACTTGTGCCTTCACTTGGGTAAAGAAAAACAAAGTTTCTGACAGTTGGTTTATGGGGATGGGAAATTGGACAAGAGCCAATGCTGAAATATGTTTATTAGCAACAAAAGGCAAGCCTAAAAGAGTTTCCGCTTCGGTGCGTAGTGTAATTGAATCCCCAATTGAAGCTCACAGCAAGAAGCCAGATATTATCAGAGAAAAAATAGTTGAATTAATGGGCGACCTGCCCCGCATAGAACTATTTGCCCGACAGCACGTTGACGGCTGGGATTGTTGGGGGAACGAAGTATGAAACACTTACTAAACATTTGCAACATTAACGGCCCGGCGGTTCCGGGCAAACTACAACACGGGAGGATTGAGATGGCCGACATTACAATGTGTACCCAAACACTTTGCCCGAACTGGAAACACTGTTACAGGGCGCAAGCGAAACCTCGTTCATGGCAGAGCATGGCGACGTTCGATTACACGATTTCTGTGCGCGGCGTCGAGTGCGACAACTACATGCCGACCCCGCGCCCGGCGGGTAAGGCAACTAAAAAAAAGGAGGAAACGTGAGTCATTTTACCAATTTGTTGTGCCGTTTTTTAGGACACAAAAAAGGTCAGACATGGGAGCATCAAGGGGACAACTCTGTGTGTAAACGATGTGGCATTGTTTATAAAAGCGGTGCATCATATTACAGGCTTCGCTCTTTTTCCAATGCGTCTCGATCTTGTGGAATGAGTGAATCTATTTACAGAGCGGTAGATATTTACACAAAGTACGCAAAAAACCACACAACGCCATTAAAGAAAAGAGTACCACTGCTTGATAGATTATCGAAAGATTGGGTCATTTATGATGGTAAAGAAGCCTAACACAACATCTACACATAACAACAGGAGACAGGTATGCCAACACAAATTTTCAGGATAACACGCGCGCCAGAAGCGGCGGCGGCTACGGCGCAAGAAATCAAACACGCTTTGATGAATGTGCGCCACGACACGGAATGGGACGTGAAAGAAGTGAAGGAATCCCGCGCCCGGCGGTTCCGGGCAACTACAAAAAAAAAAAACGGAGAGATTATGAATGAATTACTTACTAACGCTCAAATTAATGGCGTTGTTGAGTCAGCAAAGCTGGCTTGGAAACACTCATCAAAACCACATGCTATACACCGAGATGAGTTTTTGCATCTATTTCGATGCTATATCACAAAAGGTGGCGTTGTAGAAAATGTATGCCCACTGTGTTTAGGCTCCGGAAAAAAAGAGTCATTTGATGATATAGCATCGAAATAGATAACAGTAGCCGTGAGGCGCGGTAGCCCGTCGTCTCAAAGGCTTGGAAGGAAAGGAAACAAGATGGGCAAGGACACAGGACAACCGCC
>CAYPVF010000024.1:0-15449 GCA_964414105.1 uncultured Eubacteriales bacterium | reverse complement strand
CACAAAGAAATAGAGGAATAAAATGAAAAACAAAATACACTATGACCCTGTAAAGGAAGAACTTACTGTAGATAAAAACACCTATGTAATGATTAACAGTCAAGATTGCTGGACTTGTGCTTTTCAAGATTCAGAACTGTGCGACCTGGTTCCTTGCATCTTTTTTAATGACCTTGAAGAAGGCTCACCAAAAAGAAGCATAACTTGGCGCAGAAAGATACTAGCACCAGATCCTGTTACAATGAGTTACCCCACTGTAACATTAAAAGACACTATGAGCCTTACAATAATGGAAGAAACTATTCAGGAAACCTTCGGTGGAAAAATCCATATAGATAAAGTGGAACGCAGTTCCAGAAAAATAAACTATATTTGGTGCACACGTGTTGAACCTGAGAAAAGGCAAACCCAAGCTTTTGAATTTAGACTTGACAAAACAGTAACACTAATCCAAACCCCATGGGGAGTAAAAACATATGAAACGACGAATAACAATAATGCGTGATCCTTACCCTGAAAATCCAAGAGAGTATGAAGATCGTGTTGAAACTTTAATTTGTTTTCATCGCCGCTATGCATTAGGTGATAAACAATCTACTTACTTAGCAGGGAATTTCAAAAGTTGGGAAGATTTAAAAACTCAATTAATTAAAGACGGTTATAGCCTCATACTTCCATTATATCTATATGACCATAGTGGGCTACACATTAGTCTTGCGCCTTTCTCCTGCCCCTGGGACTCAGGACAAGTAGGTTTTGCCGTAGTAAAGCAGGCAGACATAGATGAACACTTTGATGGAAACACAGAAGCAGTAAAAGAAATTATACAAAATTCTGTTGAAGAATATGATTCTTTCCTAAGTGGTGAAGTTTATATGTTTCAAGTTGAAGAAGAAATTCCAATTTGCCCTCATTGTTCCCGGGGTCCTGATTGGAAAGTAATAGACACTTGCAATGATATATACGGCTTCAATGCCGCAGAAGCCTACGCCCGGGATTGCTTTCCGGATGCAGAAATAATATATGAAGGAGCAACATTATGAGATGGGCATTATATTTAATATCAGTCATAGACAATGTTCGAGCTTTATTGGCTATAGGGGGAGCTCTTGGATTCATCACTGCTCTGGTGATAGGGATAGCCATAAAGGCGGAGACAACAGACGAAATTCCTAAACAACTTCTTCCCTGGGCCTATGTAGCTTTGTTTTGTATGTTCATTTCCACATTCATACCTTCTTCTAAATCAATAGCAATGATATACATTGTGCCTAAAGTAATAGAGTCAGAAGTAGTAGCAGAAGACTTACCGGAATTATACACACTAGCTAAAGAAGCTATGGAGGAATATATAAAAAATGAAAACAACTAATCAAGTAAGGCAAATATTAATGAACGAACTGGGACTTACCCGAGAATATGTACGCTCAGAGGTAGCTTCTATAGTGGAAGAAACTACAAAGAAACATCTTAATCACTTAGAAGCTCAAGGGGTTATAGATAATATTATTTATGAACTTATACGTAATGATCTTGACTTAAACCCTTATCATTCTGGATTAGAGGAAATGCGAGAAACTATTGCTTCTCACATCTTGGATCGCCTTTGGGAAGACTTACGCCCTCGCATCAGCATACTTCCTATGGACCCAGGAACAATTCCGATATGGGAACCCCTTAAAGATAAAGCTAAATCTCTTCCCTGGTCCTCTGTTCGCAAAACTACCTACTTAATCCGTTGGGCTGAAGGCGAAATAGAAACTATATCCAATCATCCTAACGATCGGACGTGGAAAAAATCAGATGGCACTGAAATAAAAGACCACCATTGGGATCGCATAACTCATTTTGCACGTATCCCTAAATTCGATGGAGATTCTGAAACTAAATGTTAAAACTACACATATCACCAGGTAATTCTAAACTGGGGACTAACATCCCCAGTGTTAGCTTTAGCCCGGAGCAAACTTGCCGGGCTAACGTTCCTTGTAAAAATAAATGTTACGCCAGACGCCTTGCCAAATTCCGCCCTACAGTTCAACGAACTTGGGAAACGAATTTTCAATTGTGGAAATCTGACCCTGAAGAACTGCAAATACAACTACAAGGGTACCTCATACAGCACCGACCCCGCCGCTTCCGGTGGTTTGTTGGTGGAGATATCCCTGATAAAAACTTTCTTCAAGCGATGGTAACCATTGCTGAACAGCATCCCAATACCAAGTTTATGGCGTATACAAAGAAGTTTCACCTGCTACAGGACGTCTCTATGCCTTCTAACCTAAATATCCTTTTAGGCTTATGGGCCGGAGATCCCTGTAACGGTGAAATCTTATTACAGAAACATGCAGCTACTGTGTTTGTCCCTAAAGGACAGTCTGTAGACGAAACCTTATTTACATGCCCAGGCTCTTGTGCTTTTTGCAATGTCTGCTGGGTAGCAGAGCCAGGCTTTATAATTCAAATGAAAGAACATTAAATGAAACCAAAAAGAGAACGACCAACATCTTATTATGAACTTAGGGGTCTTGACGGAAAAGTCTTAGCCACTAATCTTTCTGACTCGGAACTACAAGCTGAATTACAAGCAGCTGTACCTTCAAAATACATAGTGAGAACTTATCACGACCGAGCTGTGGACATAGTGGTCGAACGTAAAACAACTATAAACTGGATACCTGTGCCTGTTGTTACAAAAGATGAATAAGATAGAACCATATGATTGGCAACAACCCTCGGTAGACTCAATGTTAAACATTTTACAAAGCGGAAACGTTTGTCTTAACACCAGTGACACAGGTACTGGTAAGACTGTTACTGCTTTAGCCGTGTTGAAACAGTTAAACACTAAAGCTCTTATTGTTTGTCCTAAAGCTGTGCACACAGCTTGGCATAGGACAGCCGAAGCTATGGATTGTTCCAACTTAATTCATGGTATTGTAAACGCAGAACGTTTACAATTTAAAAATGATTACTTTCAAGATAACAAATGGCTAATACCAAAAGATATATTGATAATATGGGATGAAGTACACAGAGGTGCCTCTGGTCCTAAATCCAATACAACAAAAATTCTGGCTCTTACCCGCCCTTTAGGTTATAAAGTACTGGCAATGTCCGCTACAATTGCCAACAGCCCTCTGCAGATGCGAGCTGTAGGTTACCTGGCTGGGCTACACCAGTTTAAAGATAGCAGTTACTGGCGCTGGTGCGTCGCTAACGGCTGTTTCCGTAAGCCGCCTCTCAAAGGGTACCACTTCCCTAAAGGGCCCTCTGGGCGACGCCACATGCTAAAGATCCGTGAAGATTTAAAAGACGTGATGGTACGAGTTCGTAAAGATGAAATACCTGACTTTCCTGAAACCACTATCCTGGTTAATTTATACGACCTGGAAACTGATTATCAGAAAGCAATAAACGATACGTGGAACTCCATGCGAGCCGAACTATCTGAAGTTAGAAATAATCCGCTCACGGAAAGACTGCGAGCCCGAGAAGTTACAGAGTTATGTAAGGTTGACTTAATCACTGACTTAGCTAAAGCTGAAATAGAGGAGGGTAACTCTGTTGTTATCTTTGTAAATTTCAGGTCTGTTAAAGCCAAGTTGGTACACTCATTAAATGAATACAAACCAGCTTACATACACGGTAACCAAAAAAATAGACAAGAAATGATAGATAAATTCCAGGCAGATAAAACTCCTGTAATTGTCTGCATGTCTCAGGCAGGAGGTGTGGGAATCAGTCTTCACCAAACTGCAGGAAAAAGACCACGAGTAAGCTTTATTACTCCTAGCGATAAAGCAGATGATCTGTTACAATGTCTCGGTAGAGTCAATAGAGCTAATGGAGGTTCTTCCATCCAAACTATTGTCCTCGCTGCAGGCACCGTAGAAGAAAAGATACAGAGAAACCTACAGGGAAAACTCCGCAACATGGAAGCATTACAAGATGGAGACTTAGAAATATGAATAAAAAACACGCACAATATGGGCCTAGTTCCCTGGATAACTTATCACGCTGTGTCAGATTCAAATTCATTGAATCTGATGATCTGGAAGCAGCAGCAACAGAAGGTACCTTGTTACATGAAGCACTGGAAACAGGAAACTTGGCGGGGTTAAATGAAGAACAGGCACAAGTAGTTACAACTATCAGAGATTACATAAACTCACTGATGGCTGGAAATGGTGGCCCAGATAAATGGACACGCTATGATGAAATGAAAGTGTCTCTGGCAGATTTAACTTTCGGTACAGCAGACTGTGTACTCATTAACACAGAAGCTCAAATCGCTCACGTTATTGATGCCAAGTTTACAAGAGTACCTGCAGAACACAACTTTCAGGTTACAACTTACGGGGCCGCTATAGCAGAAAAGTATCCTGACTTGGAGACAATTATAACACATGTGGTTATTCCAAGACAGGGAGTCATAGATAAAAGGTTATATGACGCCCCAATACTTGTATCAGAAGTGCGGAGGAGTATTGAAGAACTATACGAACGTATAGAAGACCCATTTACACCTCCGACAATGCACGAAGATGTTTGTAAACGATGCGCCAGAGCTTCCCGGTGCCCAGCTATGGGAGCGCTTGTCGTTTCCGCAGCTCCGAAACTGGGATTACCCCTGCCTTCTGCCTTTGCTCCAAACGCTCTTGTCTCTACAAAAGACAGAGCTATAGCACAAGTATTGGCAGAAGCCCTAATCACCTGGGCTGACCAGATAAAGAAAAATAACACTGAGTTCGTAAAATCAGGAGCTGAAATACCGGGGTACCGTATGGTATCACGCAGCACCGGGTTACGCATACCTGCTGAACTCACCTCTTGGGCATTCAAAGTCTTGGAAACTCAGGGAGGTATCTCCAGAGATACTCTGGAAAGTTGCAGCCGGATTACACTTGGTGCATTAACAAAAACATTAGCCGAAGAACGAGGCTTGCCTGTTGGAGAAGTGAAAGAAATGATACAAAACCTTCTCAGTGAAATAGCTGTAGAAGACCACACCACTTACCTCCAAAAAGCCAAACGGCAAACAAACGAAGCATTGCTTCAACAACTATTATAAATCCGTCCCTCCAGTAGTCACTTTACAAGCCGACACTGGGGGTAGATCGTCTCACAAAGAGACCGTGACACAGAAAAAGGAACTTAATTATTACGAAAAATATTTAGAAACATTAGAAATTATGGCAACAAAACCTAACAAAAAAGCAGAAGTAACAGACGTACTAGATCCTCAAACTACAACTCCCGATGATTCCGCGATAGCGGTCTATTCATCCTTTCAACTTGGAACAATAGAAGGAGATCAGGCAATCTCAGACATACAATTGCCCCGCCTCCGTATTGCTTACGGCGTCGGTAGTTTAGCTGAACACTTTAATCCAGGCGATTGGGTGTTAGGTGATGACACGCTTCTCGCACACCGTGGCGAGCCGCTTACCGTCATCATACTAACCGCAAAACAATACTGGAAAGAATATCTAGCCAAGTTCGATCCAAACATCCAACCCCGTATCTTCGAGACAGAAGACGAAGTGTTGGCTGTTGGAGGCACTACCCGTTGGGAAAACGGTATTGGGCCCACATTCAACCGAGCCATGCACATGAAGCTCCTGATTGAGAAGCCAGAAGGCATTACTTCAGGACTCTTTGGGCTCGAACTGAATGATAAATTCTATACAGTAGCTGCCTGGGACATTGATAAGTCTGCTTACAGATCCGTAGGTACGGTGATATTGAATGCTGCTCGCTTAAGCTTACGTGAACGCACCCTTCTTGGGGGCGAGTTCACCCTGAAAACTCAGATGAAGATGATCAATAATAACAACACGGTTATTCCAAACATCCAACTCACAGGGTTTAATTCAGATGAACTTATACAAGCAATGCGAGACTTGTTTAACTCTTAACAATTAACCTAAGAACTCCCTGTCAGTCTTTGGCAGGGAGTTTCTTTTTGCACATAAGGAATATTATGATTGCTTTAGACTTTGAAACGTACTACGACGGAGAATATTCTTTGCGTACTATGTCAACTTGGAACTATATTTATAATGAAAAATTTGACGCTTACTTACTAGCAGCAACGGATGAGTCTGGCACGTGGGTAGGGCACCCTAAAGAATTTGACTGGTCCCGTGTAACGGGAAAAACTATTTGTATGCACAACGCAAGCTTCGACGAACTGGTGTTACGCAGGTTACAAGAACTGGAAATCATTCCTGAGTTGGACTATAAACAAATTATTTGCACCGCAGATCTGACAGCTTTCTTACGATGCCGTCGTAACCTGGCTACAGCCTCTTGGGAGCTCTTGGGCGAACACATGGCTAAAGACACTCGGGACGATATGAAAGGGCTCACGTACGCTCAGGCGTTAGCTATGGGCATGGAAGAAGAACTGTTAGAGTACGGCAGACACGATGCAGAAGCCTGCTACAAAATAGCAGTAAAATATTTACATGAATGGCCAGAAGAAGAGCAACGCCTTAGCCGGATAAATAGAGAAGCAGGGTACCGGGGAGTAGCTTTAGAATCTGATACAGTAATTGAAGCACACCGTAACTTGGGGCAACTCTTAGCAGATGCTGAGTCTACTTTTCCCTGGATGAATGGGGACATACCTAACGCCAAACCTCTCAGTGTAAAATTAATTAGACAACAAGCTCGTAAAGAAGGCATAACCATTCCGGCATCTTTAAATAAAGACTTACCTGAAGTGCAAGAATGGCAAGCAAAGTACGGAGAGGAATATCCTTGGGTAAAAGCAATAAGTGATTATCGTTCTATTAATTCGCTCTACTGTCGTGTGGGAAATATGAGGAGTAATATAAGAGAAGACAACACTATCCCATATAATTTTTTGTATTACGGTGGACACACTGGCCGCTTCTCAGGCGGTAATGCCGGAGAGACGGGAGGTAAAATTAACCTACAAAACATGCCACGGGATTCTATGTACGGTGTAAATATCCGGGGGTTCCTTGTCCCGCGTCCAGGCTATAAATTTATAGCCGCAGACTATTCCCAAATAGAACCCCGTATTTTATTCTGGAGAGTCAATGATACGGATATGCTTGACAGGATAGAACAACTTGGTAATATCTACATCGCTTTTGCAGATAAACTAGGACGTAAAATAGAAAGAGGTACAAATGAATACCAACTTACAAAAGCCCAGGTGCTTATGCTTGGGTACCACGGAGGACATGTACGCTTTAAAGCGCAGGCAGCACAAGCTCCATACTACATGGAACTCTCTACACAAGAATCACAATTCGCTGTGAATCAATACAGGGAAGCTAATCCATTAATCGTAGGACACTGGCATGAACATCAACGCTGGCTCCGGTATTCAGCGAATCACCGTGACGACTTTCACGGCGTTGATTTACCGGACGGACGTACACTTACATACTTCCTTCCACGTTACGAAATGGGAGAAATAACTGCGCACCATGTTCGCGGCGGGCCACGCCTCCGGGTTCATGCAGGAGTACTTACAAACAATGAAATACAAGCTATTGCCTTTGCGGTACTGCGTGATGCTATCATACGTATCGTAGACACATTGCCTGATTGTCACTATGTATTTTCAGTTCATGATGAAATTATAATAGAAGTACCAGAAGATAAAGCGAAACAAAGAAACAAAGAAATATGTGAACTTATGACTACTATTCCCTCTTGGCTTGAAGGTTGCCCTTTGGAAGTTGAGAGCGAAATCTTGGACCATTATAAATGAGGTATTTATGTTTTATGCAATACCGAACTTGAGGTCTTCTGTGGTTTCCGAAGTAAAGGAACCCTGGAACCTTGAGACCAAAACTCCGCCGGACTACACCCAAGGTTCGGCGAAAGTAAAAGCATGGTGTTCCCGTTACGAAACGGAACACGCCATGATAAGCGGCTATGAGGGCACCGCTCCCGAAGTCCGGGTAACTAAAGATGATAACCCTCCATACAAATTACATGCTCTAATTGTTGACTACGATGCTCCGTTGCCAGAAAACCCGGTAGCGCACCTTTTAACAAGACGCGCTTGTGAGTTCCTGCCGAGTTACCTGGTACGTACGGCCTCCAATGCACGGTTAGTGTGGTTCTTTGAACAACCTATACTGTACACGAATCCTTCACACTGGAAAGCTTTTTTAGCTACACTAACAAGACAACTGGGTTTAGGTAAATGGCTGGGAGGTCTGGATGCTCCCGCCTTGTCTAATCCATTTACATACTATGAACTAGGACAAGAGTGGATACCAGTTGACCCGGACTCGAAAATTCCACACAGCATCCTTACCTTATGGTTTATACAAGCTGCTGAACATGCAGAGTTTGAAGAAGGTGGGCAGATAAGTTACCAAATACCTTTTGAAGACATGGCTGCAGAAATAGAATTACGTTGGCCTGGACGCTGGCGTGGTCCTTTCGTGGAGGGAGCCCGGGGCGTAAGGTTCTGGGACCCTCATGCAGATAACGTAACAGCTGCAGTAGTTACTAAAGATGGAATGCTCTGCTTCACTGGCACTCAGGCCTTTGTCCCCTGGCGACAATTGTTTGGTAATGCCTGGGTAGAACAATATGAAGCTGATGCCATAAGCGACATTATGAAAAACACTGTCTATGATGGGCAGTTATTTTATATGCAGATGGATGAGAGCTCCTGGGTATCTTTCTCCAAGCCAGACTTCACACAAGAGTTAAGGGTGAGGGGTAAAGATCCCATTAAGAGAAAAGGACAGACTGCTTCTGAAATAGATATAATAGAAAATCGTGTAAAACGATATAACCGCGTGAAAGCAGCTATGCCTTTTCTTTTCTTTCCCCGTGGCGTTATAAGCTATGGGCGGGATAGGTACCTTAATATATCAACAGTGCGCCCCTGCACCCCTGCGCCTCCGCTAACAGGAGGTAACATGTCTTTCCTGGAAGGTCGTAAATACTTCCCCCTGATACACTCCGTACTCCGGAATATGTTCACAGTGGAAGACGATGATGAAGCCAACCACGAACAGCTGACGCACTTGTTAGCTTGGCTAAAGTACGCTTATGTCAACGCTTATGAACAAACTCCGCGCCCGGGACACACAGTTGTAATAGCAGGACCCCCGGGTAAAGGCAAATCATTCCTAAGTTGGCAGATAATAAGCAGGCTATTGGGCGGCAGAGCAGATGCAGCTTCACACCTCGTAGACGGAGATGCCTGGACAGAACGGTTACTGGAGAACCCCGTTATGACTATTGATGACTCTTCAGCCTTAACGGATGAACGTTCACGCCGTGCCTTTACCAATAAGGTAAAACGATACACAGCTAACGCTGAGATGTTGTTTAATCAGAAATACGTAAAGACAGGCAATGTCCCGTGGTTTGGCAGAATAGTTATTACTTGCAACCTGGATGCAGAATCGCTTATGATACTGCCCGACATGGACGCAAGCACTGCCGATAAAATATGCCTCTTTAAAACAGGCGACGCTAAAATAACTGCCTTTAAATCATGGGAAGAAAATAATAAAGCTGTCGGACAACAATTACCAATGTTCGCCCGCTTTCTCATAGATTGGCCATATCCTGAACACGTACTCACAGATGAACGCAGATTCGGTGTAGCAGCTTACCATCATCCTGACTTATTCAACGCAGCCCGTGCACACGGCATAGGGTTACTTCTAGAACTCGTCAGTGGGTTCATGGAAGAATATTGCGATTTAAATAAAGTAGAATTTTGGGAAGGTACAGTAGCTATGTTATGTTCAGACTTAGGAGTCCGTTTCCCTCAGCTGACTAAAGATATATCCCACAGAGGCATGAGTGTGCAACTGGGCAAAGCAGCTGCAGCAGGATACCGCTTATTTAAAATACAAGAGAGAGAAGGAACTTCGACATGGAGGATATACAAAAATATATTCCAGAGATTGTCTCCGGAAGAAAGACTATGACCCGGGACTTCTGCGCACGATGCGCCATTAAACACTTGGGTAAAGCAAAGATACTTATGGACGAACACTGCTTGGGGTATCCGCATCATGTGTGGTACGCTATGGCAAACATGAGTGAAGCTGAGGATGAACTCTTAACCTTACTCCCAGACCTGGCTGTTAAAGTCAGGTCTAAGCGCATTAAGCTGGAGCAAAGTCTGCATAACCAGACACAACTTGAAGTACCACCTTTCACCGAACTCATGTATGAAATCGCCTACGCTGCTTTACTCCCCGAAGTGGAGGTAAAGAAGTGAAAGCATCTGTAGACGATGTAGGAATCATTAAACGTGGGAGAACCAAACTCTCCCCCACTCAGTTAACCTTACGGCACTACAGAAACCTGGGATACGTGTGCGACATTGCTGAATACTACAACGCATACTCTCAGACCCGGCATGACTTGTTTAATTTTGTTGACGTCGTTGCGGTCAACAATAAGGAACTTCTCCTAATACAAACAACAACGAAATCAAACACGTCAGCCCGCCGTAAGAAAATCAACTCACTACCAGCTACCCCCTTGTTACTACAAATACCCGGCATCCGAATACTTGTGGTGGGGTGGCATAAAGTAAAACACAAATGGGAGCATACTATCCATGAAATTACTTGACACTAATCCTACAAAGGAGGAATACCAGAAACATAGAAACAAGAAACAAAGAGAATGGGAAGAACGCATAAAGGATTTTCTAACCCGAAACTCCGCAGAACGGGAGGCGAGAGAATTATTAAGAGAATATGAAACCATATATTCTAATTAATATAAATAAAACATAAGAAAAAGAGTTTATAATAGTTACTTTTTTTAACTTATGTTATGATAATGGTGTATAGAAAAGTTTTATTTCACCTGTTTTATTTATATTAATTATGAAATCCCCACTCGTTGTGACCCCGTTTGAAGAAATATTGGGACCAGAAGAGCCCGCTGACTTCCTGCCTGCTGTGGAAGGGTCTGATGCCACGTCCGTGCAGCACTATGATCCAGAAGTTAAAATAAAAGCTTATGATTTATATATGACTTCGGATCTTACCCCGGAAGAAATAGCGGTGACTCTTTCTATCCCGGTTGACGTTGTGGTTAGGTGGCGCGCTAACCACAAATGGAGAGAACGAAAGCTTGCTGTTGAAGAGGATTTAATGGAACAGGCTGATACCCGTTACAAGAAAATCCTCTTGAAACAGCGGCTCGAAGTAACAGAGCGCCATCTGCGCATTGCAAAGCAATTGGAAGAACTCATCGAAAAAACACTAACAGAGCAAGGAGAGGACGGACAAATCAGTGTTATGGATATACGCCGCCTCTCTGAAGCTCTATCTAGTGCCACAGGCGTGTCAGCCCGGGCTGCGGCTATCACAGACCGCAACCTCGCAGACATGAACCAGGCAGCGCAGGCAAAAGCAAATAGTAAAGTACCTTTGGTAGCTATTGGAATAAATGTCCAGCCAGCACCTCAATAACAAAACCCCCACTTATCTAACAAGATAGGTGGGGGTTTTTTTTTGGAACTATGGCTGCTCAAACGCCTGTCTTATGAGTTCTTCTTTCTCCGCAGTACGTTCCTCAGGAATGCCGTGCATGTTGTCCCTGTTCCGGACACTACGAAGCGTACGATCCACTGTCCCATTGAGACGAAGTAATGCCCGACTCCACCTCTCCACTTCACGTAGGTCATTACGATCAATGGCTCGGTACAACTTGGCGTAAATGTCTTTAACAACAGCACCGTAAGCTGACTTGAACACCTTCTGCGTGTCGTACCCATTGCGTTGGGCGGCATCCAATATCTCCCAGCCTAGAGTCTCCAGGTTGTGTTGTATCTTTGGGTTGTGATATATCTTGGAATATGTTTCCTGCTTTGCCCAAGAATCCAAAATTCCTGCATAAGCTTGCGTAGCTCTATAGAAACTCATCCCTTTACTAGTAGGCCCCAATATCTGCATCGGAGACGCATCCGGATTCTGAGCCCAAGCCAGCAGAGTAAACGGCATAAACTTCTGTACAGTGTACGCCAACCGGGAACCTAGCACATCGCCATCCTTGTCCCGGAACCACCCCAGCAACCCTTCACCTTTAAATGGGAGATCCCAGTGATATCCGCCAGCACTCTCGCCTGTCGCCATCTCAATGCCCCATCGGGCTATCTGGGAGGTTTTATTTAGTAACGAGTTCCAGGGGGACTCCAACCATCGTTTAGTCTCATAAGCTTGTTTGCCCCACTGTATGTAAACACGCCGCTTGCTTGTTGGTGCCCCTTTGTACCAGGGCATCATACGCATCAGCGGTGTTATGTCAGCGTGTAACTCTTTGCCTTCCTCGTTGTTGAACATGAGAAACTCATCGTCATCATCCAAGCCTCCCAGTCCCGCCGCAACACTGTAAGCAAGCGCCTGCAACATTAAGGGCGGCAGGAACATTACGTACATTGCCATGTGCGGCCAACGTTTCTTGAGTATGAAGCTGGCTTCCTCATGGCTGAGGTAGTTCTTTAAAAAGGGAGCTGTGAACATGCCGAAGCCTGCTGCGTTGATAGCAGACATGCTCCAGTTCGGAGAGAACATAAGCAGCTGCAGATTCCTGCGCCAGGTCGGGGTCATCCAGGAGTATTTATTCCAGTTTATACCCCCGATTTCGGAGTTAATGTAACCCACGTAGGGGGCAACAGCCTCCTGCAAGTTAAACGGACGGTCTTCCGCAATAGCTTGGGCTTCCAACTGATGGGCGAATTTCAGGAATCCCCACAGTTTTACAGTATTAAAATACGTTTCGAACATGAACTGGGTCTGTTTCGTTTCCCACCCCAGTACATTGCCGAAGTGTTTGGCCGTAGCTTCTCCCATGTTCTGGCGCACAAATTCTGTTGCCCTTGCAATGTCTTGTTCCACAAGCCCTGTCGGAATGTCCAGCGGGCTCGTCACCCCGCCCAGCTCTATCCCTGCTTCCATAGCCTGCTCCAACATGCTCATGGCCCAAGGGTGCTGGGTGACAAGCATCTTGCGCAGTTCCAGCATAGTTGGGATGTTTCCGGTCTTTTTAAAACGGTCAGACCCGAGCATTGCTACCACACTCTCCTGTGCGGCGATGGGGAAGAACAGGGACAGCTGTAGCGATTTTATCTTCATCCAGGCATTTATATGCTCCAGGGCGCGGACAATCCCGTAAGGGTCCCTCCACGGGTCGGCTACTATTTTTTTCAGTAACCCCGCTACTTCGCCTCCTGCAAACAGGGCATCCAGAATATTCTCCTGCCCGGCTGCCCTGCGGTGAGCATAGAAACCGTGTATCGTTCCAAACTTATCTGTCTTTACGTAGGTGTAACCTTTGTTACCCTTCACATACTGCTCAATCATATCCGCAACGTTTTCTTTAGTGGACTTATCGATATCGACAGTATGCCCAAAACGTGCAGCCATGTTGGACATCACCATAGTCCAGGCTTCGTCCGAGAGAAGTTCATGCGGAGATATCTCCAACGCTTCCAGTGAAGGGTCGGGTATCACCAGCACATTGCCATCAGAATCCATGGTACGAACAAACTCATTCATCACGATTCGCTGCTGCATGGAGCGGAGCATTTCGTTTGCATAGCGGTTCACTGCATCAGAGATACCTATCGCCAGGGGTTTCTGTCCTGTGGCTTCAAAGGCTTCTATGAAAGTGCGATAGTATCGGCGCTTCGCCCTGCCTGAGAGCTCCCGGCGTTCCATCTCCTTCCTGTGTTTACGCATAGCAGCCGCCATTGCCACAGGGTCCTGCACTCCCCCAATGGGAGCATTCAGTTCCTGAGACTCCAGAGCACGGTTGAGCAGTACGTCGTGCAGTCTGGAACGTATCTCGCTGGCTACACGCCCGTAAGTAAGCTCGCCCTCAAAGCCATATTTCGCATACCTACCCTCTTTCAGACCCTCTACAATGTCGTTTGTGTCCTTGTAGGGGATTTCATATAGGTCAAAGAGATACCGCAACATAGGCGTTGTAGGCTCATCTGAGTCCTTATGTTGTCGCATCACTCCGTCATAAGTTTTCTCCACCTTGTCAGCGTCTACAGCCTTAATAGCCTCATCTATGACATCCAGAACCGCCCGTGCCTCCGGACCCAGAAACCCGGTGCCATACCAGTGAGGCACGTAGTTGTTGAGGTAGTGCAGGTGCGTAGCATCCCCAGACAAGAAGAAAGGTACTCTCTTGTTGTGAAGCTCCCTGAGCTGGTCAAGCTTCGTTGCAGACTCTCGCATGAGTGAGAGCAATGTCAGCCGCTTAGCGTCCCGGTGGGCATCCAGCAGTGTCTGCTTTGCTTCTGTGTTAAACGAAGCTTCCAGTTCCGCAGAAGAGACAATCAGCTGTATATTCCGTGGCGTCCACTCCCGTACGAGTATAGTATCCCCATCAGGCCCCTCTGATTTCATAAGCTTTTCCCGGATATCAAACGTAGCCAGGCCCGCTTCCTTCAAGGCTTCGGCAACTTCTTTCTCATAGGCTTGTTGTGCGTAGAAGTTGCTCTGCGCATCGTCTCCAAGCACAGGAGCCGGGATAGCGTTTACAACTTCTCTCACGCGCCTGTGGATACGTTGGGCCAGTGCTTTTGGAAACATTTGTTCCAACACGGCGAGAGGCACATTGTATGTAGCTCCAGTGAGCACCGGGAACGGGGTCTTCCCGTCCCACGGTTTGTCCATCCACTCACGCGCTGACACAGCTCCCAGTCCCTGAAACGCTGCATGGTGTAGCCACAGTATAGCCTTCTGCTGGTCAGGGGTAAGCTTTATCGCTCCACGTTTATCCCTTATCCACTGTGGGCCCCAACGTTTATACTCCCCGGCATCGCCTTTTTCGTTGACGTTAAACGTGTACTCTTTGTACTGCCTCACAAGACCATCCAGCCCCCACTCCTGCAGTATCCCCACATGCCAGCGCTTTATGAGGTTAGTGGCTTTGTCAGTGATGTTGGCATGTTTCACCAGTGTCTCTGTGAGGTAAGCTGCGCCCCCGCCTTCCGCCGGAGTTATCCAGGGGTCGAGGGTATTAAATATCGGCATAACAGACGGAGTGTAAGGCATAGAGGGGGGCAGCTCCCCTGCTACGGGAGCCATGTACGCCGGAGAGTCCGGGCTTATTGTGATAGCAGCCACAGTTTCTGGAGTGAAGTTCCGCTCCATCTTATCAGCCGCCCACGCACGGAGACGTGCCAGCATGTACCCACCGTCCCCGGGTAACCTGGAAGCGTCTACCCCGTGCAGGAACTCTATAACTTCCTCATATGTCCCACGCTCCTGTATACCCTGCACCACAGGCTCCATCGCCTTGTTTATAGACCTCTGCATCTGCCCCACGTTCTCGGGCGGGGCGTGTCGCTTAGCATGACTACGTGCCACCCAGTTCACCAACTGTTTGGCTGTAGTTGCCCGTTCATGTATTGGTGCAGAGACACTGGGCGTGGGCTGGGTGACTTT
>CAYPVF010000023.1:9299-18263 GCA_964414105.1 uncultured Eubacteriales bacterium | reverse complement strand
CCCGCCGAACTGCCCGATGAAATGACCAAGAGCATCCAGCACTACGCCGGCGAGACATTCCGCGTGCTCAGCTGCCACGGCGTCAGCCGTGTTGACTTTATTGTTGACCGCAAGGACAACAGCGTGTACGTCAACGAAATCAACACTCTCCCCGGTTTTACGTCTATTAGCATGTATCCCAAACTATGGGGAGAGTCGGGGCTGCCTTTCAAGAAACTTGTGCAAACCTTAGTTGATCTGGCCATTGAGCATAAAGCGTCCGACTGGAAAGAGGTAAGGGTACGGCATGTCGGAACCCTCGGCTAAAAGGCGCCCTCGTTGACCTTAGTTGTCTCAGTATTGTACAATCCATATGTTCACCTATAGGGAGCGGGGAGACGCCTGCGGCGGAGGGAGGGACAAAAGACTTGCCAGAGATTAGAGTAGGAAAAGGAGAATCTTTCGATAGTGCCCTGCGCCGCTTCAAAAGGGAATGTCAAAGATCGGGCATCCTTCGTGATGTGCGTAAACATTCTCATTATGAAAGTCCGAGCGTTAAACGGAAAAAGAAGTCAGAAGCTGCGCGCCAACGTAAAGGTAGAAAACGCTTTTATTAGTTTTGGGCTATAGCAAACCTAAATTTGCGATTTAACAGGGAACCCCCAAACGGGTTCCCTTCTTTTATATGCCCGTTTCCTCATAGACTTCATTGGGGGAGTGCCATGCGCAAAAGTATAAAACAAGGTTTGACCGAGATGTTGGACCTTCCCGCCGACGTGGGTCTGGATCTTCCAAGGGTGGTTATCCACGGCCATTTAGGGGTATTGATACAAAATCATAGGGGAATCCTGCAATGCTCCAAGGGCGCCATCGTGGTGGGAATCGGGAAAGGGCAAATCTCGATTTTGGGACGGGAGCTTGAGGTCGAGGAAATCAGCAGGGAGGATGTGGTCATAAGGGGCGCCATAAACTCTGTCCAGATGGAAACCTAAAATGGGCGGGTTTTCTTTAAAGCGCGCAAAAGAATACTTCAAAGGCTATGTTGTGGCGGAAATTCGCGGAAAAAACCCTGAAAGGCTGGTAAACCTTTGTTTATCCAGCGGATTTCCTGTTTGGGATTTTACAGTAACAGGGCAAAAAGCTACCTTTTCAACTTCGTTGTCCAAATACATGCAAATACGCCCCTTGGCCAGGCGGGCGCGCTGCGTACCAAGGGTCATAAAAAGGGTCGGGCTTCCTTTCTTCATAAAAAAGGCGACAAAACGCCCTTTTATGGTCTGGGCCTGTATGCTGCTTCTTGCGGCAATAGTGTTTTTATCAGGTTTCGTCTGGTCAATCAAAATTCTGGGCGCCGAGCAAGTGGAACCGGAGGAAATTCTGAAAGTCGCCCAAGACAATGGGTTATCCATAGGTATTCGCCGATCCAACATCCCAAAAGATATCGACGCCGCCATCGCAGAACAAATTCCCCAGCTATCCTGGGCATATGTTCACTGCCAGGGGACGCGTGCCGTTATCGAAGTTGCGGAAAAGAGCCATCCTGAAACGATTGGGCCGGGGGATCTGGTTGCCTCAAAGGATGGTGTCGTTGAGACAATTTTGGTTTTGTCAGGAGTTCCGGTGGTGCAGGCGGGCGATACTGTAAAAAGGGGGACCCTGCTAATAGCAGGCGACGAGTCGGGAAGCATCAAGGGCGCCAGAGGGACTGTAACTGCCTACACTTTCTACGAAACGCGTGTTGAGATCCCTTTGGAAAGGCTCATACCTAAAAGGACAGGGAACACTCTTAAAGTAACGTTGTTGCGTTTTCACCGCGCAGACGAAGAAGTTCAGGACAACATTGCGTCCTATAGGGAATGGATTTTGTCAGGCAGGCGCACTATGTTTGAGTGGTACGAAATTGAGGATTACCCTTCTTGGGAAATTCAGTTGCCCAAAGGCAGGGAATTGCAGTCAATCCAGAGGACTTATTACGAGGTGCAATGGTCAAGGGTTATCTTGGGGCGAAAGGAAGCAGAAGCCTTGGCGGAAAAACAGGCTAAGGATTCCATGGAAAGGTTGTTGCCTTCTTCAGCCGAATTGATAGACTTAAATTGTGAAGTTGTGCCAACAGACGGTCAAAGTGTTTCGGTACGCATAAGAGCTTCGGCATTGGAAGACATCACAGAAGTACGCCAGTGGTCGGGGCAAAACACGGAGGTCGATAAATAGATTTGCCATCACACACAAAAAGCATTTCCTTTGATATCCAAGACAATGGTGAAATGTACCGGCTGTTTGGGAACTACGATGAAAACCTCGCGCTATTAGAAGATGCCCTCGATGTGAAAATTGTGGCTCGCGGCAAGACTCTTACTGTTTCAGGAGGGGACAGCGAGCTTCAAATTTCCAAACCTGTAATTGAGCATCTTATCGAAGAGGCGCGTTCGGGACGGAAAATCACAGTTCACGGGGTGCGTTATGCTGTGGGAGCCGCTAAAGATGGAAGGCTTTTGGAAGATTTCGGCGGGAGTATCCTTACCAATGTTCGCGGCAGGCCAATAGGCCCCAGAACCCAGGGTCAAAAAGAATATGTTCAGGCCATAAAAGAGCATTCGCTGGTTTTTGGGATCGGGCCCGCCGGCACAGGCAAGACTTATGTAGCCGTAGCTATGGCGGTGGCGGCGTTTAAAAAGAAACAGGTCGACAGGATAATACTGGTTCGGCCCGCGGTTGAAGCCGGGGAGAGGCTCGGGTTTTTACCCGGGGATATCCAGGAAAAAGTGAACCCGTATTTAAGGCCTTTGTACGACGCGTTGTTCGATATTTTGGGCATTGAGACTTTCCACAAGTACATGGAGAGAGGGCTAATCGAGGTGGCGCCATTGGCATACATGCGCGGGCGCACTTTGGAATCGTCCTTTGTTATATTGGATGAAGCTCAAAATACTACGCCTGAACAAATGAAAATGTTTTTGACCCGTATGGGTTTGAATTCAAAAGCGGTAGTAACAGGCGATATCACTCAGATAGACCTTCCCAAGGGCACTTATTCGGGTTTAGACCAAGTTCGCGTTATACTTAGAGATGTTGAGGGAATAGGGTTCGTATATCTCTCAGATAAAGATGTGGTGAGACACGATCTGGTTTCGAGGATCGTTAGGGCGTATGCTAAATTTGACGACGAAGCTTGGAAGGAGAGCAAGCAAAAATAGTGACGAGACCTCCTACAGGTAATGGAAAGGGTAAACCTGTCCAAAGAGCGAGGACAACCTATACTCCGGCGGCCAGCGCCTGGGAGCTGGTGAAACGCGTTTCTCGGAATATCCGGGAAATACTTTGGGTCGCGTCTGCATTTCTCGTCATGTTTGGGGTTCTTTTTGTTTCAGGAATGCCACCCCAAATTGGTTTACGGGTTGGCGAGGTTTCGCCCATAAATGTTAAGGCTCCCCAAGAAGTCATCGATCAAGCCGCCACTGAGAGGCTCAAGGCTGAGCAAGCCAAAACGGTGAGCAAAGCTTGGGATACTGATCCAAAAGTTTTGCCTGACATAGTGTCTATGCTTGCTTCTGTTCGCGATAAAATTTCTTCTCTCGGGTCGGCGGTTGACTTATCTACCCAAGAAATAGTAAGCGAGTTGCGGCCGTTTGTGACTGACGAATTTCCCGACGCTGACATTATCGCCGTTGTAGCCACATCCACAAGGGCGGTTGAGGCTTCGATTTTGCGGGCCCAAGGGGCTTTGGTGGACGTTTTGTCAGCCGATCTCAAAGCCGAGAACTTGGAGCAAGGCAAACAAAAAATAAGCGACGCTTTAGAGGGCGACTCTGAAGTACCCTCCCAAATGGCCAAATTCCTTGTGTCTTTTGTAGACCAGAATCTAAGGCCGAACCATATTTTAAACCAAGAAGAAACCGATAAGCGCGTAAAAGAAGCAATGGCCGCTGTTGAACCCGTCCGTATAAGGCGGGGCCAGTTTATTGTACGGGAAGGCGATATAGTAAGCGAAGATCAAATAACCATTCTGCAATCTTTGGGCATGATGGGGGGAAGGGTTCGCTTTACGGCCATTGTGGGCGCCCTCCTAATGTCCACACTCACTTGCGCTTTCTTGGCGGGTTACGTTTGGATATACCACAACGATCTCATTCCCTCCGGGAAATTGCCCATGCTGGCATCCACACTTCTAATTGGTATCTTGTCGATCAAAGCCGCGACTCAAATATCGGGCCTTTTGGCTCCAACTGCCGCGGGGGTAATTTTAGCTTCCACTCTTATCGACAGAAGGATGGGTATTGTTTTCGGTTCTTGCCTTACCTTGGTGGTTGGCTCAATTACCGGTTTTGACATTCGGTTCGTGGCGTTGTCGCTGGTGGGTGGTTTGGCTGCGGCCCTTACCATCCGTGTAGATTGGAACAGAGCCGCCGTAGTGCGGGCCGGCGTTATGGTTGCGGCCGTCAACACCATAGTGTACTTTACATTGGGGTTAACCGGCGCCATTCCTTTGGCGGATGTGCTTTCCGTAAAAGATCTGCTGTTCGTTGTGGCCAACGGGCCTGTATCTGCCGTTTTGGCATTGGGCTGCTTGCCGCTGTTTGAAATTCTTTTTGGGATTATCACCCCTATCCGTCTTATAGAGCTATCCAATCCCGAGCATCCGCTGTTGCGAAGGTTGCTTTTGGAGGCTCCGGGCACTTATCATCACAGCATAATGGTAGGGAATTTGGCCGAAGCAGGCGCTTGGGCAATAGGCGCTAACAGTCTTTTGGCTAGGGTGGGGGCTTACTACCACGACATAGGGAAACTCAAAAGGCCTTACTTTTTCGTTGAGAACCAGGTGTTTGGCATGGAGAACCCACACGACAAAATGAGTCCGACACTTTCGGCGACTGTTATAACATCCCACGTAAGGGACGGGCTGGAGCTTGCCGAGGAGCACAAGTTGCCCCCCATCATAAGTCAGTTTATCGCGGAGCACCACGGCACAAGTCTGGCTTCCTATTTCTACATGAAAGCGTCTTCTGAGAACCAGGCTAGAGACCAAAGGGGTCCCGAGGAGTGGGATTTTAGGTATGAAGGCCCCAGGCCGAGCACAAAGGAAACCGCCGTGGTTATGCTGGCTGACAGCATCGAAGCCGCCGTGCGTTCCATCTCCAAACCTACTCCGGCGCGGATCGAAACCATGGTTCGGCGGATCATACAAGAAAGAATAACCGATCACCAACTGGACCGCTCCGACCTTACCCTAAAAGAATTGGACACAATAGCTGACACTTTCATCAAGGTTCTAAGCGGAATTTTCCACAGCAGGATCGAGTATCCCGATAAAAATCCCAGCCAGACGAAACCACTAGAGACACAAGAAGGTGCGGTAAGTGAGCGTTGAAGTGGATACCGCTTTCAAAGTAGATTTGTCGCCCGATGATGAAGGACGGTTTCGGGACCTTGCCCGTCGCGCGGTAGAAAGCACCTTGCTTTTTGAGGGGAAGGAACCCCAGAACTACGAAGTGTCTGTGCTTTTCACCGACGACGACTTCATAAGTCAACTAAACCAACAGTATAGAGGCGTAGAAGGCCCCACAGACGTATTGTCGTTTGCTTTGAACGAGTTCCAGGAAGAATCAGAGTTAACCCACATTCCCGGCCTTCCCGACATTTTAGGCGATATAGTCGTATCTGTGGAAACCGCAAGCAGGCAGGCACAAGAAAAGCACACGCCGGAATATCATGAGATAGCGCTACTTCTTGTCCACGGCGTACTCCACCTTTTGGGTTACGATCACCATGAGCCCGGGAAAGAGGCGGTTATGTGGGAAAGGCAAGAAGCGGTTTTAGAGTCCCTGGGGATTTCGGCCGGACAAAGCTGAAGACCAAAGGGCTGGTCCGAGGGTTGGCCGAAAGCTTTCGTAACGCTTGGTCAGGTCTGGTTCATGTTTATGTGACCCAAAGAAATATGCGGATTCACCTTTTGTTCGCCGCTTTGGTTGGGTTGGCGTGCATAGTGCTTCAGGTGGGCCGTCTTGAGGTGTTGATGGTATCCCTTGCCGTTGCAGGGGTTTTGGTAGCCGAGGTTACTAATACGCTGGCAGAGTCTATGGCTGACCTTATAGAGCCAAGGTTTAATGTGTTGGTGAAAACCATAAAAGATGTGGCCGCCGCCGGGGTTTTGTTGACGGCCGGCTTTTCCGTAATTGTGGGTGGAGTGGTATTCTTCCCGCTAGTGAGTGAAATTCCCGCAAGACTGCAAGATTTCTTGCAAGAGCCTCCCAGGTATTTTTGGGGCTACGTTGTGGTAGTGATTGTTCCCGCCGTTTTTGGGCTTTTGAAAGGTGAGGGCTAGTTTTGCTTTATGAAACCGACGGGGTGGTTCTTTCTCAAACAGCCTTAGGTGAGTACGATAAGATAATCGCTGTTTTTACCCAAACGCAAGGAGTCGTAAAAGCAGTGGTAAAAGGCGCCCGCAAAGCAGCTAGCAAGCTTTCCTCCATAACTCAGCCTTTTTGTGAAGCCACGTTTCAATTCTACAAAGGAAGGTCCCTGGATAGGGTTACGCAAGTGGGTCTCAAATCCTCGCATTCGGCTGTCGTGGGGCAGTATGAAAAAACGGTTTACGCGAGTTATTTGGCGGAGCTAATCTTGGAATTGCTTCCGGAAAGACAGCCTCAAGAAGAACAATACCGCTTCTTCATCCAAGTGCTAGCGTGCATGGAAACCAGGGACGATTCATGGATCGTGACAAAATGGGCAGAGATTGGCTTTCTTCAAGGCGCGGGGCTTGCGCCTTCCTTAAAAGATTGCGTTCAATGCGGCGCCCCAATAGAGGAAACTGTGGGGAAAGAAACTGAGGTCCTGTTTTCGGTGGCAAACGGGGGCGTGATTTGCCGCGACTGCCTTTCACAAACGGACGACGGTTTTCAGGGCAACATACTCATAAGTTTAGGGGCTTTGAAAACCATGCAAATGTTGCATGATAGTGTTGTGGCGGGCGGGAGGGCTTGCCCGAATATTGCGGCCCGCGGTAGGGTTAGAAGCCAAATCGATTCTGTTTTGCGTCGCTATATGGAATATGCCCTGGGTAAGCGTCTAAAATCTACTTCTCTTGTAGAAAGTATAGAAGCGGGGCAGAAATAAGCCTTAGGGAGTGTGGCACAAAACATGAATGATACTGTATACATGGTTGACCATGTGCGAAAGCAGACTGGGGCCACTTTCAAGGAAGCCATGGCTAGTTTGGAGAGGACTCAAGGCGATGTTTCGGCGGCGATAGAGCTTCTAAAGAACAAAATGCCTAAGCCTGAAGTTATAAACGTTCGCGCGCAGGATCTTCGCAAGGTTCTGACTGATATAATTCGTAGGGGAAACGCGAGCCGTATAGTCATAAGAAACGAGAAACGGGTGATCGCCAGTATACCGGTGACGGCGGGTTTTGTAGGGGCGATCCTCGCTCCTTACATGGCTTTTCTGGGCGGCATGGCGCTTCTGGCAAGCCCGTTGGTTCTGGAGATTCATCGCCCGCCCAATATGTAGAATCCGAAAATGTTTTATATAAATGGAGGCACCTGGAGAGGGGTCTTGGCCGTGGAGAAATTTCTTTATTTTAGGGACGTAATATCCAAGCTTCACGAATTCTGGGCAGAACAGGGTTGCTACATAGGGCAGCCTTACGACATTGAAAAGGGTGCCGGAACCATGAATCCGTTTACCTTCTTCCGGGTGCTTGGCCCCAAGCCCTGGAGCATGGCTTACGTCGAGCCGTGCCGAAGGCCTGCCGACGCCCGCTATGGGGACAACCCCTATCGAATGGGTCACTACTTTCAATTTCAGGTAATACTAAAGCCGCCTCCGGATATGGTCGTGGAGCTTTATATAAGCTCATTGGAACAACTGGGGATCAAGAGAGAAGAGCACGACATAAGGCTGGTTGAGGATAATTGGGAATCGCCCACCTTGGGAGCGTCGGGTCTTGGGTGGGAGGTTTGGCTCGACGGTAACGAGATTACCCAGTTCACCTACTTTCAGGAAGTGGGCGGGTTAGAAGTGAAGCCCATATCGGCGGAGATCACCTATGGCCTTGAACGGCTTACAGCGTACATACAAAAACTGGACAATGCTTGGGATATTAAGGTATCGCCCGGTCTCAGCTACAGGGATCTTTTTCTCGAGCAGGAAAAGCAAAACTCAGCCTATGGTTTTGAGTCGGCTGACGTAGACATGCTTAGGCGAAGCTTTCACGAACATGAAGCCGAGTCCAAAGGGGCTTTAGGACACAACTTGTACTATCCTGCCTACGATCACGCTTTGAAATGCTCCCATTTGTTCAATTTGTTAGACGCCAGGGGTGTCGTTTCGGTGACGGACAGGCAAGACTATATCGCCAGGGTACGGGCTCTTACCAGAGAATGTGCCAAGAAATACGTGGCATCACAGGAGGGCCGAGATAATGCCTAGAAACCTTTTACTAGAGGTGGGGTCGGACGAAATCCCGGCGAGGTTTTTGCCCTCGGCCATTTTGCAGCTGGAGAATAGAACCAAGAGTTTTTTGCGGGATTCCAGGCTGGGATACTGGGAGGTTTTTGCCTACGGCACTCCCCGAAGGCTTACGCTTTTAGTTACGGGGTTAAACGAGACGGGTGACGACAAAACCACGAAACTAAGGGGGCCTTCCAAGAAAGCGGCCTTCGATTCAGAAGGCAATCCTACCAAAGCACTGCAAGGTTTTTCCCGCTCTTTGGGGGTAAGCCCCGAAGCCGTAACCGTGGAAAAGGAAAATGGCGGGGAATACGTGTATGGCGTAAAGCACGAAGAAGGCAAGCCAACGCAAGAGATTCTAAAGGACGTCGTACCCAAGATTGTCATGGGTATGGAAAGCCCGCATTCCATGCGTTGGGGCCAAGCAGACTGGAAGTGGTACCGCCCAATCCGTTGGGTGGTTTGCCTTTTGGGAGACGAAGTAGTTCAGGTTCAATTGGCCGGCAGGGTTGCCGACAGGATCACATATGGCCACAG
>CAYPVF010000023.1:0-9289 GCA_964414105.1 uncultured Eubacteriales bacterium | reverse complement strand
ATTTCGCCGTAACCAAGGCATTGGGTGTGGAAGTCGACCATAGCGTGAGAAGGCAAAACATACTCAAGTATGCCGAGGTCTTGTCAAATAGCATTTCGGGTACGCCCCTTGTGGATGAAGCGCTTCTTTCTGAAGTCGTGTTTCTTTGCGAGCACCCTTCCGGGTTTTTGGGCGAGTTCGACGAAAAATATCTGGATCTTCCCAAAGAAATACTGATTACCGCGATGCGGCACCATCAACGGTATTTCCCGATACTTGGCGAACACGGGCAAGTGCTTGGCGGGTTTGTGGGTATAAGGGACGGACATCCCAAAACTGGCATAAATACCGTGCGAACGGGTAATCAGTGGGTGTTAAGAGCGCGTCTTGAAGACGCGCAGTTTTTTTACAATCAGGATGTGAAACTAAGTTTAGAAAAAAGGCTTCCCGAGCTAAAAGGCATCCGCTTCCTTAAAGGCGCAGGCACGGTTTACGATAAGGTCAAACGTGTTGAAAAACTCACCCAGCTCATAAGCGATAAGCTAGACCTTGGGGCGATTAGGACGCAAAAGGCCGTGTTGGCGGCAAGCCTTTTGAAATGCGACTTGGTGACATCTGTGGTAAGGGAATTCCCTGAGCTAGAGGGTATCATCGGGGGCATTTATGGGAAGCTGCAAGAGTTACCGGAAGAGGTCACTGATGCCATAAGCCAACAATATCTGCCCAAAGGTATGACCGATGTGCCGCCTGATGCCGGAATCAGCTCAGTTGTAGCTTTGGCAGACAAGCTAGACACCTTGGCCGTGTCTTTTTGCGCAAATATCGGGGTTTCTGGTTCCCAAGACCCGTTCGGCTTGCGGCGAACCGGCCACGGCGTGGTGAGTATTTTGATGACCCACGGCTACGACCTGGATATCGAGGATCTGGTTCAAAGCGCCTTGGCGCTGGCGTCCGAGACGGTGGATGCGGCTATCCCGCCGACACAGGACAAACTGGTTACGTTTCTTATGGACAGGGTGGAAGCGGTATTGGCCCATAAAGGCTACTCTGTCCAGATCATACGGGCGATTCTAGGAGGGCAAGAAAAGCGCATTGCCCGCTTGCCTGAAATGGCTTCAGCCTTGGCCGATTTGGTGGATGCCCCGGCTATGTTGGACGTTGTTACAGGTTGGCGGCGCACGAATGTGTTAGCGAAAGGGGTTTCGGCGGGGCCTGTTGCCCAGGAGCTTCTGAAGGAAACTGCCGAAAAGAATCTGCACTTTGCTTTCACCCTTAGGTCACAAAAACTAAACGCGTTCTACAAAAAGGGGGACTATTCCGGTTATTTGTGTCTTTTGGCGGAGCTTAGACCTTTCATCGACGCATGCTTGGACGAAGTGCTCATAATGGCGACCGAACCTGAACTGAAGCAGAATAGGCTACGGCTTTTGGGCGCCGTGGCAGAGACGTTTACCAGGTTCGCTGATTTTTCACAGATGCTATCGGTTGTGCCGTAGCCCTAGGTCCAAACGCTGTTTTGGGTCTATTGTAATTTTGGTTCGAATTGGTTAGAACTTGAGGGTACAATATAAAAGGCGCATTGTTTCCAATTACATATCAGGGGGCGAGAACTTGAGTTCTAAGCTCATCTACTGGTTTAGTGAAGGCTCAGATGGCATGAAGCCGATTTTGGGCGGAAAAGGTGCCGGCCTGAGCGAGATGACCCGAATCGGGTTGCCTGTTCCCCAAGGCTTTACTATAACTACAGAAGCCTGCCTTACTTATTACGAGCTTGGCGAGAAGATGCCTGATGGGCTGCAAGAAGACATCCAACAGCACATCAGGGAATTCGAAAAGAAAACAGGTAAGACCTTCGGAGGGGCCGAAAACCCTCTGTTAGTTTCGGTCCGCTCTGGCGCGCCCATTAGTATGCCGGGGATGATGGATACCATTTTGAACTTGGGTCTTAACGACCAAAGCGTGCAGGGACTTTACGACGCTACCGGAGATATGAGGTTTGCCCTTGACTGCCAAAGGCGTTTTATGCAGATGTTTTCCGACGTGGTTCTTGAGATAGATCACGATCTGTTCGAAAATGTTTTGTCAGCGGTGAAAAAAGAGGAAAATGTCAAATACGACTTTGATATTTCTGTAGACGGGCTCAAGAAGATCATCAGCAGTTACCGTCGGATTGTGGAACAGAAAGCGGGTATTTCGTTTCCGGAAGATCCAATGGAGCAGCTTTATATGTCGATTTTGGCCGTGTTCCGTTCCTGGAACAACGAGCGCGCCATCGTCTATAGGAAAATCAACAAAATACCCGGCGACCTTGGAACTGCCGTTAACGTCCAATTGATGGTGTTCGGGAATATGGGGAACCGTTCCGGTACAGGCGTGATGTTTACCCGAAACCCTTCTACAGGGGAAAAGGCACTGTACGGCGAGTATCTTGTTAATGCCCAAGGCGAAGACGTTGTGGCCGGTATAAGGACCCCCAAACCCCTGGCCGAGATGGTAAATGATTTTCCCGACGCCCATGTAGAACTTCAGGAATTGGCCAACATTTTGGAAGACCACTATCGCGATATGCAGGACATCGAATTCACCATTGAAAACGATAAAGTATTCATGCTGCAAACGCGCACAGGGAAAAGAACAGCTCAGGCATCTTTGGAGATAGCCCGGCAGTTGGTGCAAGAAGGTCGTATTACCAAGGAACAGGCGCTTATGAGGGTAAAGCCCGACGAGGTGTCCAGGTTATTGCACCACGCTTTGGACCCTAACACCGCAAATCAAGTGTTAGGAACGGGGCTGCCCGCGTCACCGGGGGCTGCCGTGGGTACTTTGGTGTTCGATTCAAAAGTGGCAAGGGAACGGGGCGAAGCCGGGGAGAAGATTATTTTGGTAAGGCCTGAGACAAAACCCGACGATATGCCGGGCATTGTGTACGCCCAAGGTCTTCTCACCTCCAGGGGCGGCATGACATGTCACGCCGCCGTGGTCGCTAGAGGTATGGGCAAACCAGCCATTGTCGGTTGTGAAGATATGAACCTTGATATGGCTCACAAAAAAGCCAGATTCGGGTCGGTTACCTTAGCGGAGGGCGATACCGTCTCCATAGATGGCACTACCGGTAGGGTCCTACTGGGAGAAGTGAGCTTGGTGGAACCCACTTTAGGCGGTGCGTTCCAGGAGGTTCTGGCCTGGGCAGACGATTATCGGCGGCTGGGTATCATGGCCAACGCGGATACGCCGGAAGACGCCGAAAAAGCCAGGGAACTGGGTGCTGAGGGAATCGGCCTCTGCCGAACCGAGCACATGTTCATGCAAGCCGAACGTTTGCCTATAGTGCAGCAGATGATTCTGGCAAAGGACGAAACCCACAGGCGGAAGGCCTTGGATCAGCTGCTACCCATCCAAGAAAACGATTTCTACGGAATCCTCAAGGCCATGAGGGGTTTTCCCGTTACGATTCGTCTTTTGGACCCGCCTTTGCACGAGTTTTTGCCCAGCACCGAGGAATTGGTAGCCAGAATTTTGGAAATGAAGCATGCGGGCGAACCCGAGGCGGAAATTGCCGAGTTGGAGGAATTGTTGCTGCAAGCCAGAAACTTGCACGAGCAAAACCCGATGATGGGCCTTAGGGGCTGCCGCTTGGGCATTTTCTGGCCCGAGATATACGAAATGCAGGCAAGGGCTATATACCAGGCTACAGCCCGGCTTTTTGAAGACGGGTTCATTGACGTGAAACCAGAGGTTATGATTCCGTTGGTGGGGGATGCAAGGGAGCTCGAAGTCAATCGCCAAATGGTATCGAAGATCGCTCAAGAGATAAAATCGAAGACCGGGGCCGATTTCCCAATTGTTATTGGTACAATGATCGAGATTCCCAGGGCGTGTCTTATAGCGGGCGAAATTGCCGAACACGCTCAGTTCTTCTCTTTCGGCACCAACGATCTTACCCAGATGACCTTCGGTTTCAGCCGCGATGACGCCGAAGCCAAATTCCTTCATAAGTACCTTGAGAACAAGATACTTCCGGAGAATCCCTTCGAGGTTATAGACCGCAAAGGGGTGGGGCAGCTTGTGAAGGCCGCCGTGGAGCAAGGCCGCAAAGTGAAGCCCGATTTGGTTTTGGGCATATGCGGGGAACACGGCGGTGAGCCGTCATCCATTGAGTTCTGTCATGAAGTTGGGCTTGATTACGTTTCGTGTTCGCCTTTTAGAGTGCCGGTCGCGCGACTGGCGGCAGCTCAGGCAGCGCTAAAAGCGAAATAGGCGTTGAGTCGAGTGCAGGATACATGGTGCGAAAGCTTTACGGCGTAACGGATTAAAAGAATTTTAGTATCACATGAATAGTGTGCCGGCAGCTGAGGATTCTGACTGCCGGCATACTGTTTTTTTATAAAAGTCCTTTTTTTCCACTTCGGTATCAGCAAAACATGCATTGCTGAACGCTTTTCGATATATGAAAATAAAAATTGGCCTATTTGTAGGCATCGCTGCGGCTTAACAATGAATGTTTTCGGACAGACGAGGATTGCTCTTCTACCAGGTATTATCATGTGCCCATTTAGATGCGCCTAATAATTCATGTAAGAAGATTGTTGATTGATTTTTTGATGCTGTCAATCCTGTCAAAGAGGTAAGGAAAAAGTTGTGGAAGAAAAAACATGCGGATACTGATTGACACGAGTGTTCACACATTATTTATGTTTTGTACGTTAGCGGAGGCAAAAATGCCTGATGATTTGAATCAAAAGTTGATCATCATAACAGGTTCGCCTTGTGTAGGTAAAACCACCGTGGCAGAAAGCCTTTTTGAGTCTTATGAAAACGTCGCATATTTTGATGGCGACTGGGCATGGTGTGTCAACCCCTTTTCGATTGCTGACCCGCGGTTGCGGAATGGCGATAAAGTAATCTCTTTTGCGCTGTCTACCTACTTAAATTCGGATTTCGATTATGTTACAGATACCGACCACAAAACAATTGCACAAGTTGTGGATGAAATAAAAGGCATTGTAGATTCAATCGATCAAACAGTTCGGAAAAAAAGCATAACGCAAGGCTGACAAACTCCAATTTGATGAAGTGTTACATAATGCAAAAGTTCAAGGGTTAATGGTAGTCGTAATCAGACAGGGTATTGCGTGAAAACCGTGATACCTTGTTTCTGCAAATACAGCAACTCATATCAAAAATCCGCCCTGGTTTTCCGCCATTATTGTAGTCGAAGGGAGGGAAACAGCATGACAGAGTGGAGGGAAGCAATCCAAAAGGCGCAGGATTGGATTGAGGATAATATAACAGTTGAAATTAATCTGCTCGACTTGGCCAATAGTGCGGGGTATTCACCTTTTTATTTTTCCAGACTTTTTCGCCTAAGCGTCGGTACGACAATAAAAAGGTATGTTGCCGACCGCCGTCTAAACCGAGCCGCGCTCGAGATAAGAGATACCCAAGAACGGATAATTGACATAGCAGTAAAGTATGGGTTTTCATCGCAAGAAGCCCTGACAAGAGCCATGAAATCAGCGTACGGTCACACGCCTTACGTTTTCCGAAAGAATCCGTATTTGATCGTGTTGCCCACCCAAAAGCCTGTCCTGCTTCCCGATAATGACAAAGAAAGGGGCGAAATGACTATGAGCGGCTTTATTGAAAAAGGGAAACAAATCATGAGCGATTTTACGTGCTCAACTGGGTTTTCAAAAAAACTGGTTTGCATCAACATTGTATCGTCTGACCCAAAACGACTTTCCGATTTCTACCGTGATGCTCTAGGCGCAGACATCAACGAGGATTACGGCGGACCGCACCGCATTGAAATCTGGTTTGGAAAAAGGGATGAAAGCACCACTTGTATTGTTGCGAACTACGATGAGGGATTTACTCCGCAGACATTCAACGCATGTCAGGGTTTCGAATTCCGTGTGGCGGACGCAGACGCGGAATTCAAACGGATACGGGATTTGGGTATTGAGGTGAAAGAGCCTCCCAAGGATTTACCTTGGGGAGTCCGATATTTCAACATTAAAGACCCGGACGGAAATGGAATCGATATTGTGGCTCCGCAAAACTAATGCGTTCTATAAAGCAAAAATAACGAGGTGCTATGGCTGACGAGTGTAGCACCTTGTTTTTCTTTTACGATAGGGTTGAAAAATGTGATGCATGTTTATTTGTAGATGAGCACGCCTAATTCGACGACGCCGGAGGAGTTCAAGCATGCCAATTGACACCGGTTTACAGGACTTCAAGCTAAGATTTGCGCAAGTAAATGATGTTCCATTAATCCTGGAATTTATAAAGGAATTGGCCGATTATGAAAACATGTTGAATGAAGTCACGGCCACAGAAGAAGACTTAATTGAATCTCTATTCGAAAGAAAAATGGCTGAAGTCATTATTGGTGAATACAAACAGAAACCAGTAGCTTTTGCATTATTCTTCCACAACTTCTCTACTTTTTTGGGCAAGCCGGGTATTTATCTCGAGGATCTGTACGTAAAGGCCGAAATGAGGGGAAAGGGTATTGGACAAATCATCCTTTCTTATCTTGGCAGATTGGCTGTTGAAAGGAATTGCGGAAGATTAGAATGGTGGTGCTTGGACTGGAACGTGTCATCTATTGAATTTTACAAACGGATGGGCGCGGTTCCCATGGATGAATGGACAGTACATAGAGTATCCGGTGATAGGCTGGAGAAGCTGGCTTTGGGATTTGTATTGGAGGTTTGAAAAACGAAGAATAAAGCGTACTTAATCGTTGGGATAGTTATGATAATTGTGGCTATTTGCTTCATAGCTTACGCCCTGAACAACCCACAAGCCAGTTTTCCGTGGAGCAATTCTGTAACTTACGGGATTTATCTTGCCTACCTTGTCGTGACAACCCTTTTTGTCAGAAATGCCTTCAAAAAATGACCGCCGTGTACCCCGCAAAGTCGGCAAGAAGAAAATCCATAGAACCCGCAAATAGAGCGTTGACATGCCACTGGTAACAAAGGGAGGCAAATATATCTTTGGTTGGTCAAGGGTAAACGATGACTTAACCATACAGTTGCCCAAACCGGCTGTTGATGAATATGCGATAACGGCAGAAGGCAAAGTGATACTTATCTCCGGAAGCAAAAGGACAGGCGGTTTTATAGTTACAAGGAAAGGGTTGTTGCTCGCCTCAAAAATAGGAAATATCCTAAAAGAGAATCCCAGTCTATCTAGCTATGAAACCGAGGAAGGCCAGTTCATTAAGTATAAAGGGCGTTTGTACTGCTGGTGTGGTCTTCCAGAAACGGGAATGCTGGGGTTGAAGGAAGAAATGATCGAGGCGCTAGATATCAGTGCAGGTGACATGCTTCTTTCGATTAGGAGCAGTGATATCGCGTTTTGCATGGGCCAAAAAGGCGAGTTGATCGAAAGGGCCCAAAACTATCAAGGCAAAATAGTTGTTTACTAATGCGGCAGCACCTCAGGCTACCTTGTTCCGACCGTCCCGGTGTTCTCTAGCACAAATGTTGACCACCGCGACGACGGGCTGATATTTCCACCGCGGCTTGCATGCGATGCTGAAAATTTCAGCGCCACCCCGACGACAGGCTGATATTTCCACCGCGGCTTGCATGCGATGCTGAAAATTCCAGCGCCACCGCGACGACAGGCTGATATTTCCACCGCGGCTTGCATCCAATGCTGAAAATTTCAGCGCCACCGCGACGACAGGCTGATATTTCCACCGCGGCTTGCATCCAATGCTGAAAATTTCAGCGCCACCGCGACGACAGGCTGATATTTCCACCGCAGCCTGCATCCAATGCTGAAAATTTCACCGCCACCGCGACGACAAAAGGAATAATCCGCGATGAACTGCCGTATGTCATGGGACTGCTCTCTTGCACCACGCGCGGTATGCTAAACCAGATGACCGAGTGGTATATGATAGTTGAAAACGGCTTTGGTCTGTCCGTAGGCAAATCGGAGAAGTACTGCAAACGGTATCTACCCGGCCAGATATGCAGAATGTACACAAAGACTTATTCGGACAGCAACTATCACAATATATGGACTTCGATTAATGTGTCCCGTAGGCTCTCTAGGTTATTGGCGTCAAAAGTAGCCGCTCATTTTGGTTCTACCTACGATCGACAAGAAGACGCGGATATGATGAAGTATATTGATTTTGTAAAAAGCAGATCAGGCTGCGACAGCGGAGGCTGCCAAAACTAGCGGAATCATGGTATCCCTCGGTTGTTTTATTGTCTGTCCATACCATATTGTGACGGCTTTCCCAACGCTGAAAAGTCAGCGATAAAGATGATGACGAACCCCGCAAAAGTATCGGAGGGAGCCATGCATGGAAACGGAGTTGCGGCGAGCCCATATTGACGACAAAGAAATCCTTGGTAACTTGCTGGAAAAATACAGCTGTGAGTTTTCACAGTGGGACAAACGGGATGTCAACAAACTTGGGCTTTATGGGTACAAATATCTCGATTATTTCTGGACGGAAGATAACAGGTGGGCTTATTTCATTTTGGTTGATGGAATACTTGCGGGATTCGCAATGGTGAACGATCTACCGGAGGTCCACGATAGAGACACAGACTTCCAAATGGCTGAGTTTTTTGTCATGCCAAAATACCGGCGTCTGGGTGTGGGGAAGGCGGCTTTTTTCAAACTGCTTGACATCCATAAAGGCCGATGGCATCTAAGGCGGCACCCCAAAAACCAAACGTCTGTGCAATTTTGGGACAACACCATAAGCGAGTACACAAACGGTCAGTTTGAAATTGTTAGAGCATACCCCAAAACAGAATACGAAGATGGCACGTTGGCCGACGTTTTCTTTTTTGAAAGCTGGCGTAATGAACCCCGGCTCCCTAGGAAAAATAAGCATGTGGAAAGCTTCCGCCCTTAGGAAGCGGGTTCACGGGTGGGTCAGGGCGACGGGCGTAAGGTTATAACACTTGCGTAATGAAACTAGTAAGTGTTATATTCCATGTGTTAACAGAAAAGCTGGTTTAGAAGCACAACGAAATAGCGCATCAAGTGTCCTTTTGAGCGTTTAGCTTGAAAGGGATAATAGTGAACCGGGTGAGAATCCCGGACGGTACCGCCGCTGTATTCGCCGAGACTGCGCCGTCGACGAAAGTCGGTCATTGGGGAAACCCGAGAAGGCCTGGCGTAAGTCGCAGGAGGCTTGACCTCCACAGGCGTAAGTCAGAAGACCTGCTTGGTTGCGTGCCTTGCGGCGGTGTAACGCGAAGAAAAACGAATAAACACAGAAAAACGGCTGTGGCAAGCTTTTGGGTTGCCACAGTTTTTTTGT
>CAYPVF010000022.1:17428-18538 GCA_964414105.1 uncultured Eubacteriales bacterium | reverse complement strand
TGGTATGTGGCGTTTGGCTGGGTCGACTCACCACCCAAGGTATATAATGGACATCCAGAACACTGTCTTGGGGATGCCGACAAAATCATGGGACAAGTTAGCTCGAATAAAACTAATAATGGCAGTAAGCCGGTAGCACCTTTGAACTCAGGCAATCGCCATGGCCGCAAGCCCCGGGAGAAAGCGGGCCGCTGGAAAAGGCGCCTCATCCTCATCGTAATTCTGCTGGTATCCTTATTGTCATACCCAAGGCTCAAGGCTTTGTTTGGTGTTGGCCGTCATAATCCCGAGCATCCGGGGACCAACGGTGCGACAAATGGTGCTGAAACAGGCCCCGAGTCGGACACAATGGCCTCCGGGAAGCGCGGGCCCCTCGACATAAACATCCTGCTTTTGGGCGTGGACGAACGGTCGGGCGATATCGGACGCTCGGACACCATGATACTGGTAAATTACGACGCTTTGTACGGCACCCTGCATGTGATGTCTATTCCGCGTGATACCAGGGTTGAACTGCCCGAGCGCGGTTACCAGAAAATCAACGCTGCCTATGTTTACGGAGGTGCCGAGCTTTCGAAGCAAGCTGTGGGAGGCCTTACGGGACTTTACATCGATTACTACTGCAAAGTGAACTTTGCCGGGTTCTCCGGAGTGGTAGATGCCTTGGGCGGAGTCACAATCGACATAGAAGACTCTATGGATTACACGGATCCGTACCAGGACCTTCACATCCATTTCGAACCGGGCGTGCAGCGGTTGGACGGAGCCCAAGCCCTTGAGTTTGTCAGATGGCGTGGCGGGCCCACCGCCGACCTAGGCCGCGTCGAGCGTCAAAGAAAGTTTCTGGACGCCGCCTTGCGCCGGGCTGTATCCCCCGCCGGGCTTGTGCGATCCCCTTTGGTGTTCAGCGCTCTGGGCAAATGTGTTGAGACAGACATCCCCATGATTGACCGCCCTGGGCTGCTCACTTCCTTAGCCCTGGCCCGGATGTTTGGCCTTACCAGTGTCACAATGCCTGGCACCACCTCTAACATAAACGGTGGAAGCTATTTCATAGCCGATACCGAAAAGCTTTCGGAGATTTTGGTTTCGTGGAGCCGCCCCCCTTGG
>CAYPVF010000022.1:0-17418 GCA_964414105.1 uncultured Eubacteriales bacterium | reverse complement strand
GCTCAGCTTGCGAGGGCGGAGCGGCCACCCCGGGTCGGCTGAGCATCCGTGCTCAGCAAAGGCCCCAAGTGAGCACCCGTGCTCAGCGAAGGCCCCAAGTGAGCATCCGTGCTCAGCAAGCCCCCCCGGGTGAGCACCCGTGCTCAGCAAGCCCCCCGGGTGAGCACCCGTGCTCAGCAACCCCTCTTCCTTAGCAGATCACCTTCTTACGAATCGTGCTGAACCCCCAGCCCGATCTGCCTTGGCGCAATATGCAGCGCAAATCCTGGCAAGAGTAGCAAAGTAAACACCTTCTTCAACATACCTATTCCGGGCCAGCTCGGTGGGGATCAGCTTCTCCAACCTGCCAGGCATAAGATCCTCCGGGGTAACTATCACAAGTTTAATCCCTGCTTTCTTGCATAGATCCGCTTTCGCCACATCTCTTGCTTGCGCATCCGCAAACTCTTTGTGAGATTTATGTAAACTTGTCTTCCGGTAGTGTTGCGCTCCATTAAACTCAAACGCCACCATGGCGCGAATATACCATCGGTCTAGTTCCAGAGGTGCGCTGTCATCCGTTGGTTTCATGGCGGACGAGCGACCGTTATCCACATAAGAATGATCCGAGACCTTTAGGTCCAAAAAATGTTTCATAAGGAATTCTCCCTTATGTTCTGCGGCCGAATACGCTTTTTCAAGCGTCTTGGCCATAATGACCTGTGCCGAACGAGTTATACGAGGTATGGGGCACGCCGCTTGCGATGTTCGCCTGACCACGGCCCATCCCGCCTTCTCCAGATTTCGACAGGATTTGGCGATAGTCCGCCTGTCAAGCAATGTTTTCTCCGCAAGAGCCGAGAAGGAACCCGGCTGGTACAGTAACGTGAAGATATAAACCATCCGATCGAATGGGCTCAAATCTTTACTTAACGCCAGCTCCCTCGCAATTGGTTCGGGTATCCTCATCGCTACCCCCGGGTCCCCCTCAAACTCACTGTCATGGTTGCTCGATCTACGACATCGGCTCAAGCTGATTCTATCCAATATTGTCATAATATGGAACACCCCAAGACCCCAAATACCCGTTTTTTGGAGCGAGCGAATTATTTGTCGCAAGGTGACACATAAGCAGGTATCCGCTTTCCGAATGCTGCTTGTCCTAGCTCATGGCTATGCATGAAGAGGTTATCGCCATACGTTTCCCAACGAAGACTCCCCGCACATTTTCAATTCTTCCAGTTCCACCAGTTTCGCCTGTCTTCCGGCAGTTGCCCGTCATGGTCAGCATAATATATCGCCAGGCGGTAACAGTACAAAGCGCACCTATCCACATGTTTTCCCTGGGCCAGGCAGTCGGCTGCGTAAAGATCGTCGGGATCCTGACCCTTGAGCATCTCAATAGTCGAGTATCCTGCACAAATCAAATGCCTTGCCATATTTGCTCCTATACCGGGAATTTTCATCAGGTCAGATTTCATCAACAACCCACCCTACTGTCCGCTTCGGCGTATTCCGGTGGCAGACAATTATTGAGATGTGATTATATATGGTTGCCCTACCATGCCGCATACTGAAAACCCTTTGTGGGCCAGACCAAATGCAAATGGCTCCCATACAAAGCCCAATGGGTGCCGCCGAGCCGATGGTGAGCATCTGTGCTCAGCGGAGCCCCTAAGTGAGCATCTGTGCTCAACGGAGCCCCTAAGTGAGCACCCGTGCTCAGCGGAGCCCCTAAGTGAGCATCTGTGCTCAGCGAAGCCCCTAAGTGAGCACCCGTGCTCAACGGAGCCCCTAAGTGAGCATCTGTGCTCAGCGGAGCCCCTAGGTGAGCACCCGTGCTCAGCGAAGCCCCCGGATAAAAAACCCGAGGTGGAATTACACAGTGAACTCACCTATGATACGGTTCGCCGGAGCTAATTTTCATTGCCCGATATAGCTGTTCGAGTAGCAAAAGGGGCATGAACTGGTGAGGAAATGTCATGGGACCCATGGATAAGCGCGATTGAGCCCTGTCGAGCACAATGTCCGACAGCCCGGTGGTTCCTCCTATGCAGAAAGCCAAATCTGACTCGCCTCGCAGGCCTCGTTCATTTAGCCACCCACTCAGACCTTCCGACGTCATCTGATGCCCGCGGATGTCCATGGCCACCAAGTAGTCGGTATCGCGAAGCCTGCTCAGTATCCGTTTGGCCTCAGTGTTCCGGGCCAGAACAAGTTCTTTTTCGGAAGCGCGCTCGGGCACAGGCTCGTCCTGAACCTCAAAAAGCCCTACTCGGGCATACGGCTGAAGCCGTTTCAGGTACTCGGCGGCTCCGTGGCGCAAATAGTCTTCGCGGATTTTGCCCGCTATTACGATACTGATGCGCAGAATCGAACCTCACCACCAGGTAATTAAACTATATTTTCAAACAACCTGCGCAAAGCGGATATCTAGCTTCGGGTTGTTGGAGCACATTTCGTGACGAGTGGCTTGTCAAGCCGCTTATCGGGTAGCTGCCCGGGTAGCCCGGTCAGGCGCGCGATGTAGGCGCCCCATCGACACTGATAAAGTCTCCGGCCTTCACTGTTCCGCCCCTAATAACCCGGGCAAACACGCCTTTATGGGGCAAAATGTGATTTTTGACCACGTCAAAAATTGGGCTATCGTGAATGGCTTTGCCGATCTGGGTGATTTCCAGAATTGCATCATCGCCCACCTTAAGTTTGGTGCCAACAGGAAGGGCATGAAGAACGATGCCGCGAGTCGTGAGGTTTTCACCATGGTTGTCCGAAACGACCGTAACGCCCTTGCTCTTGGCTTTCGCCACGCTTTCTCCCGCCAAAAGGCTGACCTGTCGGGGCCAATCGCCTGCGTGAGCATCACCCACAAAACCGTACCCAGCCTTGAGCACCGCCTCGCCGCAACTGAGTTTTATTGTTCCTCTCTCACCGCTGACGCAAACGGCAACAATCAACCCAGAAGAACCCACTGCGCGACGCCCCAATCCCTAATACTGTTTATTGCCACACATTAGACACATGGACGACGCGAAAACGCGCGGCCGCCAGCCTTTTCACGAGCTCATCCACTTTATCCGCCTTGAGCCTGAGTATAACCAACATTGTGTCAGAACCGGGAGGAGTAAAAGTCGCAATACTGGCTATGGATATGTCCGCGTCCCGCACGAACCCTGTGAGCTCGGCCAAAGCCCCTTTTTGGTCGGGAACCTCTACAGTTACCCGAGTACCTTTTGCCCTAAGCCCCATTAAGGAAACCAGAGTTCGAAAAACGTCATTCTGAGTAACAATGGCCACCAGTTCCCCGTTCTTGTCCACCACAGGAAGCGCGTCCATGTCGTGGAAGTACATGAGGTAGGCAGCCATTTCTACGATTTCATCTTCAGGCACAGTAACCAGTTGGTGGGTCATAATGTCCCTAACTTTGGTTCTTGTCAGATAATCTCCCCCGGTAACCTTCGGGGAGTTCATTACTATATCCCAATCGGTGACAATTCCTATGACTTTACCGTTATCCCTTACCGGAATGGCTTCAAAAGTTTTGTCTGTCATGGCGCGAAGTAACTGAGCCAAGCTGGCGTCGGATCTAACAGATACAGGATTGCGGGTCATTATATCCCGGACAAACATAATCTCTCCTCCTCTGGACCAGGTCTAATTCGAGACCCAAGCGAACAAATCCTGCATCGTAGAATTAATCGATGATTCCTCCGCCAAATACCAGTTCATTTTGGTAGAACACCAAAGCTTGCCCAGGTGTAACGGCAAATAGCGGGGTTTCAAACCGCACCTTCAGCAGGGTAGGATTAGCCTCGTGAGGGGTCATCTCAGCGGGCACTTCCGCGCCTCTGTACCTCACCATACAAGTCCCGAAAACAGGCTCAACGATACCATCGCAAGCAATTAGATTCACGTCCCGAATCACACATCCGCCGGAATAGGCTTCATCCCTATCACCAACGAACAAAACATTATCTTTCATATCCATTCCCACAACATAAGTAGGATTTTTACGCGCCAACCCTAACCCTTTGCGCTGCCCGATGGTGTAAAATGGAAGCCCTTCATGATCGCCGATTCGAGCGCCTTGAGCATCCATTATGGGCCCCGGTTCGGCACGAACCCCACGCCGGCTGAGAAACTCCCGGTACCCAAGACTACTTACAAAGCATATCTCCTGGCTATCGGGGCGATCCGCGACGGAAAACCCTTCATCGCGCGCGATATCCCGCACCGTCCGTTTCTCCAGATTCCCTAAAGGGAACATGGCGTGGGAAAGCATATCTTGTGACAAGTCGTACAAGGCGTATGTTTGATCCTTACTCCTATCTTTGCCCCGCGCCAGGTAGGTGCGGCTTTCATCCGTATCCCGCGGGTTATCATAAGTGTCCGCCCAATCACCGTTTGGTCCAACCTTTACAGCCCGGACATAGTGCCCAGTGGCGACAAATTCCGCCCCCATCTGACGGGCCTTTTTGAGAAGGCGGCCGAATTTCATGGTCCTGTTGCACAAAACACACGGATTGGGGGTTCTACCCAAGGAATAGTCTTTCACAAAAGGTGTGATTACCTCTTTTTCAAATTCTTCCGCCAAGTTTACTGTGTAGTGGGGTACGCCGAACTTGTGGCACACGTCTGCCGCATCACGAGCCATGTCCAAGGTGCCAAAAGGCCGCCGGGATTCCACAGGCCCCCAAGGGTAATCGTCCAAAAGCTTCATGGTAAGCCCAACAACCTCATACCCGCGTTTCAACAAAAGGTACAAGGCAACTGAGCTGTCCACACCACCCGACATGGCCACCGCTACACGCACACCGGCCAATGCAACCCCGCCTCTCATAGCATCCACGAACCCATGGTAGGTATACCGAAACAAACAGTCAAGATGAGTCTCTGCCATGTTAAAAAGGATTAGCCTTCCGTGGGCAGAACAATTCAACGACCTGCAAGAAATCACCTTTGGTTATGTGAAATGTGTGACCTTATAGGCCCGTGGAGAACCTAACCTAGCCTTGGGTACAGCCAAAGATTCAACGTAATGATTCAGATGCTAAGGAGCGGAAGTTCAGTGGAATTTTACCTGGGTGTGGATGGAGGCGCCACCAAAACACTATCGATTTTGGGCGACCAAAACGGTAATGTGCTTGGAACGGGGCTCTCGGGGCCAAGCAACTATCAAAATGTCGGACTGGAGCCGGCTATGCACAATGTAGAAATCGCTGTGAACGAAGCTCTTATAAAGGCAGGCGTTACTGCGGGGGATGTACATGGAGCTGTTTTCGCCATGGCGGGGGCCGACTACCCCATGGACTTTGAAACCCTAAACCGTGGCTTATCCGGCCAGTACCCAAACCTAAGATATGAGCTGACCAACGATGTGTGGGCCGCTTTTCGTTCGGGAACCGAAAAGCATTACGGCGCGGTTATTGTATCAGGGACAGGCGCGAATTACGGCGCGAAGACCCCGGACGGTAGAACCGTGGTGGGCAGAGGCATGGGGTACGAGTGGGGGTTGGTTGGCGGCGCAGAAAGCTTGGTCCGGCGGGCTTTGCACCACGCCTTCAGGTCCCGCGACGGAACAGGGCCCAAAACAGGGCTGGAGGAAGCCGTCTTGTCCGAATTTGGATTTTCCTCTTATGACGCGCTGTCCTTGCGCCTTTACCAAGTTGGCGATAAACTGCTAAGACAATCCGGGCGCCTGGTCCCGCGCATGTTTGAGCTGGCTTTTTTAGGCGATCAAGTATCCCAGGATATTTTGGCGCGCACAGGAGACACCATGGGCGACATAATGGGACGGCTGGCCCGCAATACCGGGCTTCACAAGATTCCTTTTGACATAATATCGGCGGGCAGTACTTTCACAAAAGCAAAAACCTCCATTATGTTTACCAGCTTCAAGGCTGCCTGCCGGAAGTACACGCCGTTGGCAGTTTTTCGGTTTCCGCAAATGGAGCCCGGGGCGGGGGCATACCTTATGGCCTTGGAGAACGCCGGAAAAGACGCGGCTGAAAGCGTGCGTGCCGCTGCCATAAAGTCTACGCCCGCGCGGGGTTAACGTGAACGGGGGCCCACCCCGTAGCCCCCGCTTGAACCTAATTTACGCTACAATCACTATTACCTTACCACTTTTACCTTGGTCGCCCGTAGCACCAGATTTTTGAACACATACCCTTTTTGCAGGACTTCCAGGACCTGCCCGTGCCGACCACCGCCATCTTGTGCCAATACCGCCTCGTGAAACCCGGGGTCCATGACCTGACCCACAGGCGACGGAATTGCTTGAACACCTTCCTTTTCCAATACATCCGTCATCTGCTGCCTTATCATGACAACCCCTTTTAGAAACGATTGGAACGCCGGGTTGTTCTCGGCTTCTTGAGTCGATTCCAGTGCCTCAACAGTTCTGTCGTAATTGTCCATGACCTCCAAAAGCCTTCCGGCGAAACCTGCCATAGATCTGGTTAAACGATCGTCGAAGTCGCGCTCGGTCCTTTTCCTAAAAGCTTCCATATCGCTTTTGGCGCGAATATATTGATCGTGAATCTCGGTGGCCTTAGTTTTCCAAGTATCTCGCTCCTGGCCCATGACATCCATTTGGCATTGAAGCTCCTGAAGGCAGCTAAGAGCGTCTTGAAGCTGAGATTTGGCGTCCTCAAGCTCTTTTTCCAGGCACTCCTGACCGTCATTTTCCGCGGGGGGCTCATGGGTGGGACCCACCTTATCCTTATTTATCTTCACGCTTATCGCCCTTTTCCTCAAACTCGGCGTCAATTACTTCCCCTTCCGGAGGCTTGGGACTTCCTTCCTGACCGTCTTGGGCAGACGCTGAATCTTGAGCTTCTTTTGATGCGGCGGCCTGTCGGTACAACTCCTCGGCCAGTTTTGAGGCAGCGTCCAAAAGCTCGCTTGTGGCAGACTTCATTGTCTCTACATCTTCTGTCCCAAGAGCTTCTTTGGCTTTTTCCAAAGCTTTCTCTACTCGCGACCTGTCTTCTTCACCCAGCTTGTCGCCGGCATCCTTCAGACTCTTTTCTACCGTGTATATTCTTTGCTCCAATTCGTTTTTGGCATCAATGGCTTCCCGCGCCTTTTTGTCTTCCTCGGCGTGCCGCTCGGCGTCGTCCACAAGCTTATCCACTTCATCCCTGGGAAGCTGGGTAGAAGCTTTTATGGTAATGTTCTGCTCTACACCGGTGCCGGTATCTTTGGCTGTCACCTTCAAAATTCCGTTTACGTCAATGTCAAACGCCACTTCGATTTGGGGAATTCCTCTGGGAGCCGGCGGAATCCCCGACAGCATGAATCTGCCCAAAGATCGGTTGTCTTTGGACATTTGGCGTTCCCCTTGGAGCACGTGTATTTCCACTTGGGGCTGAAAATCCGCCGTTGTAGTGAAAACCTGACTTTTTCTCACAGGTATGGTTGTATTCCTTTTAATGACCGGCGTCATAACGCTGCCCAGAGTTTCCACGCCCAAGGTCAAAGGAGTGACGTCCAACAAGACTATGTCCTTTACATCGCCCGACAAAACGCCGCCCTGGATTGCGGCGCCCATAGCTACAACTTCGTCGGGATTCACACTTCTGTTGGGGTCTTTTCCTGTAAGGGCCCGGACCATCTCTTGAATCTTGGGCATCCTGGTGGCCCCGCCTACCAAAATAACCTCGTCCAAATCTTTGGCGTCCAGTTTGGCGTCGGCCAAGACTTGTTTGAAGGGCTTGATGCAGCGCTGGCTTAGGTCTTCAGTTAAATCTTCAAACTTGCTCCTGGTAAGCCTCATCTCCAAGTGCAAGGGCTGCCCGTCTACGGCGGTAATAAAGGGCAAGCTGATTGTGGCTTCCAACACTTGCGAAAGCTCGATCTTGGCCTTTTCCGAACCCTCAATAAGACGCTGTAAGGCCTGGCGGTCTTTAAGCAAGTCCACCCCATGCTCTTTCCGGAACTCCTCAGCGATATAATTCACGACTCTTTGATCGTAGTCGTCGCCACCTAGGTGAGTATCGCCCGAAGTAGCCAGAACTTCTAGAACCCCGTCGCCTACTTCCAAAAGGGACACATCGAATGTGCCGCCCCCTAGGTCCCACACAAGGATTTTTTCGTTGTTCTGCTTGTCGATACCATACGACAATGACGCAGCCGTGGGCTCGTTAATGATCCGCAACACTTCAAGGCCCGCTATGCGCCCGGCATCTTTAGTAGCTTGCCGTTGGGAGTCGTTAAAGTAAGCGGGAACTGTGATGACAGCTTGGGTCACAGTTTCGCCCAAATATTTCTCGGCATCCTCTTTCAGTTTTCTTAGGATGTGGGCGGAAATTTCCTCGGGCGTAAGCTCGTTATCGATGGAAGGCAGATACACCCGCACTTCATCATGCTTACCCCTTCTTACTTCGTACGGCATTCTATCTCTTTCCAAAGCCACCTCGCCATATCGGCGCCCTATAAAACGCTTAATTGAAGACACTGTGTTAACCGGGTTCAAAACTGCTTGCCGTCTGGCCAACTGCCCCACTAGTTTTTCTTTGTTCTTGGAAAACCCAACCACGGAAGGGGTCAATCTTGAACCCTCCGTGTTGATTATTACTGTGGACTCTGAACCCTCCATCACAGCCACAACTGAGTTGGTAGTGCCCAGATCGATTCCTACAACTTTCGACATAAGTACACCTCCGTCAAGTCATTAAGTCTTTGTTGCAAGGTCATTATGGTTGTGAAGCTTCGGTTGGCGAGAACCCTTGTTACCTTCATTGGTTTCTTCCATGGCGAGGATGACCCTGACGCCTTGCAGGTTAATACCGCAATCTCTGCATAAGTAGATAATTCGGGCGAGAAGCCTCAGGTCATTGTCGGAATACAACCGGATGTTCGACTCTGTTCTGGCGGGCACTATCAGCCCCTCTGATTCTATTTGGCGTAAAAACTGGGGATTTACCTCCAAAAGGCGAGACGCCACGCTGATAACGTAAACTGGTTCATGGGGACCATGGAAAATGCCCAACACATCACCCCCTTAGCCGCTTATCCAAAACCTCTCATTTCTCATATAAGTTTCTTCTAAAGAAATCATAAGTATTCTGTGCACACGGGTCAAGATGATTACGAAACGTTGTTATTAGGAGGATTATTGCCCAAACAACAGAAATGTTTATCATACAGTTTCGCTAATTTCGCGGGGGGCCGCCGACATGTTTGTATCACTAGGATTTAGGAATGCCTGGCGCAACAGGGGGAAAACCCTTATGGGCGTCGTCAGTATGCCTGTGGCGACTATAATTTTCGCCTCAAGCGCCACCTTGAGCCAAGGCTACCCGGCCAATGCCTATTTCGCCGCAAGACAATTACTGGGAGCTGATATTTTGCTGCTGCCTGGTAAATCCATAGTGTCCCAGGAAGATTTGGCTTCGTCGCTTTGGTCTTGGCGCTTTGAAAAAACCAGTTTGGACCAACCCAACTCTACTTTGGGCTTTAACCTTACTCCGTTTTATTACGGAAGCATGCAAGGTGAATCGTTTTCCGGCAATCTGCCGGGACCCAGTGAAATCAGTGAGCAAGCCGAACGCTTAAGGCGCGAGCCCTCGATTGGTTCTGCCGAGCCCAAAAAGGCCCTCCCCTTTTTGTATACCTACGAACAGGATTCCTTATTGCATATGGGTTACGGCTACATTGAACCCAGAAACCCGAAAAATGATCTGGAGGTTTGGGGCATCGAGAGCGCTTTAGGGCCCGGCGGGCGTTATCTGGACGCGGCCGATGGAAGCAATTCAGCCGCAGTTTTGTGCGGCGGCTGGGCAGGGATGTCTTTTAAAACCGGCCAAGAGCTTACCATAGAAATACCCCAATTTGCCCCTGGCGGAGACGGCCGTTATTATTTTGATTACGAAAACCCTTTTGAAACCAAGCTTGAGATTGTGGGAACTGTCTCGTTCGCTGACGGCGCCGGGGCGCTCACCACCAAATACGCAAATCCAAGTGTTTTTGTTACACCCGACTTGTTTGACGAATTGTGCGAGCACGCGGGATTTGAACCCGGAAATACCCAATGGGGAATTGGCGTTACCGTCAGCAACATGTCCATTTTGGAAAACGTCGCTGCTTGGCTTCAAAGGGAATGCCCCGATTACTCCGTCATTACAGCCCCGAGTCTGGCGGACGCTGTGGCAGGCACTACCGGGCTTCCAACCGGGGTGCCGCTCGATATGAGAAAAGTCACCGAAGCCTTGGCCTTTTTGACCGCTGCGCTGTTATCTGCCACAAATTTAATGGTACTAATGATGTCTAGAAAAACTGAAATAGGGATTCTCAGGTCGTTGGGGGCTACACAGTGGAACATAATTTGCATGGTGCTTACCGAGTCTATATGGATTGCTCTTCTAGGCGGAATTGCGGGAAACCTCATTAGCCAGCCCGCTGTGTTTTGGAACCTTCTTTCAAATAAGTTGGGTTCCCATGCCATCCTGCGGGAAGTCATGAGAACTGCGGGCCATAGCTTAGGTTTTGCTGTTGCGGCAGCAGCCGTATTCGGCTTTTTGCCCGTGGCAAAGGCCCTTCGCGTAACCCCGGCCCAAGTACTGAGAAGCGAGTAAACACCTTGAGGTGAGAAGGAATGATGGATGGTTTTGAACTTGCGCGGCGAGGTTTTCGCCACAGGCTATCGTCATATTTGATCATGACAGTGCTTGTGGCTTTCATAATATCGGGGTACTTGGTGGTAGCTTCTTATTGGAAAGATGTCAGCCAAGTGTCGGTTGGAACCGCGGAGCCCATGGATTTTCCTTACCTTAAAACTACCGTTGTTTACGCCTACTATTCTAACCCGCCCGTTTCCCCCGACGAAGAAGTTCCTCCGCCCAGAAAATATGTTCCTCTTTTCAACGAAACCGAACTGGGCAGAATAGAAGACTTGGCAGGAGTCACCGGCCTTTCTGTGGCCCTTTCCCAAGAGAGCTTTTCCAGGTACGGCAATCGGGAGCTTTTATCAATCGAACCCCAAGCGCCGCTGTGGGGTGACATAGATTTGGTTGAAGGACGTTTGCCGGAAAATCCTAAAGAAATCCTGGTACCCGCGGAGCTTAGAAAAAGTGGGCTGGAAATCGGATCTCGGCTCACCCTTAAAAAACCCCAGACGGTTCTGCCGAGACAGTACGCCCAGGATCCTATAATAAAAACTGTACAAGATCCCGAACCCATAAGCTCCGTTGCGGTGGTAGGCGTGTACGAACCGCGTAACACCTTAATAAGCGGCTATGTGGGGTACCTCACGGTGAATAGGGTGGATTCGTACCCCGAAAGAGATCCCCGGTCTGTTGAGATGGATTGGCCCGTACCCAATACGATTTTTCTGGGTTTAGAGGATCCTTCCAAAGCCCGAAGCATATTGGCCGTGTGGAAATCGCTTTACAGGGACCTGCCCGGCACAGAGATTTCGATTATCCCGCCCCCCAAAACATCCTGGATGAGCGATCTGCCTTCTGTTTTGATGCACGAGGCTACCGGCGCCATGGCTGCGCCGGTGTATGCCAACACTTTTAACGCTTTCGCCTTGGGTGCTATTGGTGTTTTCGCCAGTATGTTCACGGCTTTTTTGGACAGAAGACGCGAGCTTGGCATAATGAAAACTGTTGGCATCGATGGCTCCAAGACCTCGTTCACCATCGCGCTTGAGGTAAGTTTCACCGGGGTTTTAGGGACCGCGCTAGGGATAGTTCTTGCATTGGCCATAACAGGAACAGAAAGTGGTCTAAAAGGGATAACCGGAAATCCCATAACAATTCCTTTGAGTGTAATGTTTTTGGGGATGCTGGTAACGGGTTTTCTTCTGGTTTCCGCCACTTACATACCCAGGGCAATGGCGAAACAAGGTACTGTAATGGAGCTTTTGCAGGGCCGAAGTATTCCCATTTTTAGAAAGACCCAAACCTAATCAGCTCTTTTAAAATACCGCCCGATAAGATCCCCGGCGCAGGAAAGGGGGTCGCGGGCGCCGTGGGCCAGTTGGGATAGAACGGTATCCATACTCCCGTCCGCTTCGGCAGCCTTCACGATTTTTTCCACGGTTAGATGCCTTATGTACTCCTCCAAGACCGCCCGATTTCCGGCGTCGACTTTGGTCTGCAGAAGGCCCGACGCCTCCAGGTATTGGCGGTGCTCTGTGATGGCGCCCAAGAGTTCTATCATACCTTTGCCATCCGAAGCTTGAGTTAAGACAATTTTCGGCCGTCTTTCGTGAGACGGTTTCAAATTGAGCATCATTTCGATCTCGCGCCTGGTTTTTTCCACGCCGGGCAAATCAGCCTTGTTGATGCAGAAAACATCGCCAATCTCCAAAATTCCCGCTTTAATGGCCTGAACGTCGTCGCCCAAGTTGGGTGCCAAAACTACAATCACGCTTTCGGCATATTTCATGATGTCCACTTCTGATTGCCCGGCGCCCACGGTTTCCACCAAGATATCATCGAACCCGAAAGAATCCATTAATGCTATTACGTCCCCTGTGTGACGGGAGACTCCGCCCAAATGACCCCTGGTCGCAAGGCTGCGGAAAAACACCTGATCGTCCATTGTGTGAGAACGCATCCTCACCCTATCCCCTAATATGGCGCCACCCGAAAACGGGGACGATGGGTCTACAGCTATGACTCCTATGGATCTGCCAGTCGCCCTTACGGCAGTGACCAAACCATCTACAATGGTGGATTTCCCCACACCGGGAGAACCGGTGACACCGATGATGCGTGCCCTGCCCCTATGTTTATACGCCTCTGCCAGAAATTCAATAGATTCCCCGGCGCCATCCTCAACAAGAGAGATAGCGCGAGCCAAATGAGCGCGGCTTTTGCGTTTTATCCCTTCATAAAGCTCATTCATGATTTGGACGCCGGGGCTTCTATTCATCTTTTACACCATCCTATGCTGTAACTAAGCTACATCCCTTTTGAGATTCCCTCTGGTATATTCAACTATGTCTTCAGTGCTGGTCCCAGGCCCAAAAACTTCGTCGACGCCTTTGTCTTTCAGCTCCACGATGTCGTCGTCAGGTATAATCCCGCCGGCCAAAACCAACACATCCAATGACGTTGTGCCTTTTTCTCTGTGCAGACACTCCACCACTTTAGGAAGCAACGTGGAATGCGCGCCTGAAAGAATGGACAAAGCAAGAACGTCAACGTCCTCTTCCACCGCCATCCTGGCCAGCTCTTCAGGGGTGCGATGAAGCCCGCTGTAGATGACTTCCATACCTGCGTCCCTGTAAGCTCGGGCGATAACTTTGGCCCCTCGGTCGTGCCCGTCCAGACCGGGTTTACCCACTAATACCCTGATTTGTCTTGCCATAAAAGCCACCTTCCTGAATCAAAATCTTTATGCCCAAAACCGTGTTACTTTAGGAAAGTTAACATAACTCCTGCCGCTACGGCTGTCCCAATAACTCCGGCTACGTTGGGGCCCATAGCGTGCATCAGCAAGAAGTTCTGAGGGTTCGCCTTTTGCCCTTCGATTTGGGCCACCCTAGCCGCCATGGGAACGGCTGATACACCCGCGGCGCCGATAAGGGGATTGATCTTACCGCCGCTTAAAGTGTTCATGAGTTTACCTAATAACACCCCTCCGGCTGTGCCGCCCATGAAAGCGACCAAACCCAAACATATGATCTTGATGGTCTCGGCGTTTAGGAAGTTTTTGGCGCTCATTGTAGCTCCTACCGAAGTGGCAAGCAGAATGACCACAATATTACTGAGCTCGTTGGCGGCTGTTTTTGACAAACGATCCACAACCCCTGATTCTCTGAACAGATTGCCCAGCATGAGCATGCCAATAAGCGGCGCGATGTCCGGGAGAAGAAGGCTTACTACGATAGTAACAACAACGGGGAACAATATTTTTTCAACACGCGAAACCTTGCGAAGCTCAGTCATTACGATGGTTCTTTCTTTTTCAGTGGTCAATGCCCGCATAATGGGTGGCTGAATGAGCGGCACCAAAGACATGTAAGTGTAGGCCGCCACCGCTATGGGACCCAGTAATTCCGGCGCCAATTTCATGGCAGTGTATATGGCTGTGGGGCCGTCAGCTCCACCGATAATGCCGATCCCCGCGGCCTGTTTTAGGGTAAACCCCAAACCTTTGGCAGTAAGAAGGGCTACATACACGCCTATTTGGGAAGCCGCGCCAAGAAGCATCGTAGACGGATTGGCCAGCATGGGCCCAAAGTCTGTCATAGCCCCTACGCCTAGGAAGATTAGAGGCGGGAATATTTCCTTTTCGACGCCAAAAGAAAGATAATGCCACAAACCTCCGGGCATGGCTCCTTCCGGGCCGTTCATAATTGGGGCAAAAGGAAGGTTTGCCAAAATCGCCCCGAAGCCTATGGGCAGAAGGAGCAAGGGTTCAAAGTTCTTAAAAATGGCCAAGTAACACAATAAGACACCGATAAGAATCATGACAAATTCGCCGGGCCCCAATCCTGAAAGCCCAGTCGCTTGCCAAAGCTGCAGAATTATGTCCACATTGACACCTTCCCTTCAGTTCCGGCTGAATTTTAGAGCTTCACCAAAACGTCGCCGGTCTGGACGGATGCGCCTTGGGCAACAGCTACTTCCGTAACGACTGCGTCGTGGGGCGCCAAAATCTCATTTTGCATCTTCATGGCTTCCAATAGCAACAAAATGTCACCTTTTTTGACACTGGCCCCGGCAGCCACTTTGACTTCTGTAACAACCCCGGGTATGGGAGCCCTGACTACATCACCGGTTGCACCGCCGGCTTTGGGTGCCGTGGGCGCGGCGGGAGCCTTGGGAGCAGGTCTTGCCACAGGCGCGGGTCTTGGCGTTACCGCTTGCGGCGCAGCCGCCGGCGCTTGCACCGGGGTTACGCGACTAACCTGCGACCCTATTCCACCTATTTCTTCAACTTCAACTTCAAACTCTTCGTCATTAATTCTTACTTTAAATTGACGCACAGCGAATCCCCCTTTTACACCTCGTGTCCCTCACAAAAATATCTCGGCTACAACGGTTAGAGCCTATCGCCGCCAGCCAGAGCCTGATGATTTACCGGCACTGGCGTTTCTTTTAGCATAATCCCTTGACGTTTTACCCCAGGCGCCTGAATCCGAAAGATTTCTTAAGAACATGGCTCGTGGACTAGACCTCATGTATTCCGCCAGAGCAGCGACTATAGCGGCCTTTTTGGCGGGGCTTATTTCGCCGTCGGCAAAGGAGGTATCCTCAAGGGAAACGTCCGCAACGGGCGCAGGCATGGCCGCCTCAACCTGTGCTTTCAATTCTTCCTTTGCTCCAGAGCCTTGCACGAGTCGGTGGGTTAAGTTTATAACAAGCGCCAACAGCCACAACACGAGAAACACCATGCTTAAGTTGATACCAATTAACGTGAATGCCCCTGCATAAGTATCAGGCACTTTCCGACCTCCCCACTCCCAAAACTTAGGGAGTTTTGGTGATTGTCCGATTTTTCATCTATACAGGCATATTGCCGTGCTTTCTTGCGGGAGCCTCGGCCCTTTTTGTAATTAGCAATTCCAAAGCGCCGATTACCCTTACTCTCAACTCTTGCGGGTCGATTACATCGTCCACAAAACCACGACTGGCCGCTACGTACGGGTTTGCGAACACTGTTCTAAACTCTTGAATCTTCTCTTGTCTTTTTTCTTCGGGGTTGTCAGCTTTGCCAATTTCATCTTTAAACACTACATTGGCCGCGCCTTCAGGCCCCATGACGGCGATTTCAGCAGTGGGGAAAGCATAAACCATATCCGCACCCAGGTGTTTAGCACACATGGCAAGGTAAGCGCCGCCGTAGGATTTTCTGGTAATGACGGTGACTTTGGGGACTGTGGCCTCGGAATACGCGTACAAAAGCTTGGCGCCGTGCCTTATTATGCCTCCGTATTCCTGATCGATCCCCGGCAGATACCCCGGAACGTCGGCCAAGGTGACTACGGGAATGTTGAACGCGTCACAGAACCTGATAAACCTCGAAGCTTTGTCTGAAGCATTTATGTCCAAGCATCCGGCTTTTACATTGGGTTGGTTAGCTATAATGCCTACAGCCCGGCCGTTTAAGCGTGCAAAGCCGGTGATAATATTTTGCGCGTAAGCGTGTAACACAGGGAAAAATTCCGCGTTGTCTACCATGGCATAGATAACTTCATGCATATCGTAACTTTTGTTGTGCTCCGCGGGCACGATTTCCCTAAGTTCGGGAATGAGCCTCGCGGGATCATCCGCACACTCTATGCAAGGCGAATCGTCTTGATTGTTGGATGGCAGAAATCCCAGGAGCGCTTTAATCATGTCCATACAGGTCTCTTCATCAGGCGCCACAAAGTGGGCGTTGCCGCTGACCTGGCTATGTACCCCCGCCCCGCCAAGTTGATCTACTGTAACTTCCTCGCCTGTCACCGCTTTAATAACTTGGGGGCCGGTGATGAACATATTAGCCGTTCCTTGAACCATGAAGACAAAGTCGGTAAGCGCGGGGGAATAAACCGCACCGCCGGCGCAGGGGCCCAATATTACCGAAATCTGTGGGACTACCCCTGAATTTTGTACGTTTTTGTAGAAAATGTCCCCGTAACCTTTTAAAGAATCGACACCTTCTTGAATCCTGGCGCCGCCCGAGTCGTTCAGCGACACAAAAGGAATCCCAACTTTCGCGGCAAGATCCATCACTTTGATAATTTTAGCAGCGTGCATTTCACCCAAAGAGCCGCCGATAACCGTGAAGTCTTGAGAAGCAGCGCATACAGCCCTTCCGTTTACTAAGCCGTAACCCGTCACCACTCCTTCTCCGGGCGCCTGTACTTTTTCCATCCCAAACTCTTTTGCCCGGTGAGTCACAAAAGCGTCGATCTCGACAAATGTGTCTTGGTCAAAAAGAGAAGCCAATCTTTCCCGCGCCGTCAATTTCCCAGCTTTATGCTGACGTTCGATTCTAGCTTTGCCGCCGCCTTGTTCGATAGTTTCCCGGCGTTTCGCCAGATCCCTAAGCTTTTCCTCAAACTGAGATAACGATTCAGCCAACTATGACACCTCCGGGAGGAATAATAGACCTATTACGAGTGCAAAACCCTTTAACCCGCATACCAGGTCTTAGCCAACAGTAGCATAACATGAAACACCTGCTGACGATATGGTTCAAAAGCTTGTACTGCACCCACATTTGACATACCACACTTTTTCCAAACCAACCTTCTCACAAAGCGACAAAGAGCCTTGGGTCACGGTCATAAATAGAAAGATAATTCCTGAAGCTGAAACGTGACATCAGCATGGTGAAGCCTAACGCCGGGCCGAACCCTAAGTTTTACAGGAGCAAAATTCAGGAACCCCCGGATTCCGCAGTCCATGGCAAAATCCACCACTTGTTGCGCGGCGACGGCGGGAACAGCTATGATCCCAATCTTTAGATTCTGGGACTCTACAAGTT